>JAYUGJ010000149.1:0-12101 GCA_043738425.1 Burkholderiales bacterium | reverse complement strand
GCGATGAGCAAGGGCCGCCGCCAGCAAGTGGCCTACGAGGCCGACTACGTGTTCTACGGGATGTGAGTCAGGGCGCCGGCGCGAGCCGGTAGCCGAAGCGCGTGACGAGCGCGTCGAAAGTGGTGGCGGTGGGCGACCACGCCGCGCTTTCGACCGCGCCCGCCGCGGCCTCCATGTCGAGTGTGTGCACGATGCCGAGGCCGAGATCGGTCGCCAGGAACAGGCGGTCATTTTCGTCCAGCCACGCCGATTCGAACTTCGCCGCCAGCCCGGTGTGGCTGGTGATGCGCGGCGCCGCACCGGCCACGGCTTCGAGCCGCCAGACCCACGGCGCCGCTTCGAGTTCGACATACACCCGCTGCGGCCCGTTCTGGAAAAACCAGCAGCCGGCCTCATCGATGAGGTAGTTGCGTTCGATGAACTCGCGCAACTTCTCGTGCAGGATGCGGCTTCCCTTGACCTTGGGGAACGGCCCGGCCGCTTGTACCCGGTCGTCGCGCATGTACCAGTCGCCGCGCGCGTCGAGCGCAAGCCAGCCGTAACAGTGCGGCACGTTGGGCCACTTCTTCAGCGCTTGTTTGACGATGTCGTCCATGCTTCGATCTTCGTTCAGAGCTGCCGTTTGATCCAGCCCATCACCGCTTCGGGAAGCGTGTGCACATGGCCCGGCCAACTTCCACCGGGAAAGCCGACGTGCCCGCCGTGCGGCGGCTGCCAGAGCGTGACGTGCCGGCCGACCTCGTGCGCAGAGGGCAGGCTGATCGCCGGCACAAACGGGTCGTTGCGCGCGTTCAGCACCAGCGCCGGGATTCGGACAAGGGGCAGGTGCGGTTTCGCCGAGCCGCGCGACCAGTAATCGTCGGTGCCGTTGAAGCCGTGCAGCGGCGCGGTGAACACGTCGTCGAACGCGTACAGATCGCGCGCGGCGAGCAGCTTTTCGCGGCTGAACAAACCCGGGTGTTGCGCCAGCTTGCGCAGCGCCTTCGGTTTCATGCTGCGCAGGAACATGCGTGTGTAGACCTGCCGGTTGAAACCTTCGCCGATGGCCCGGCCGCCGGCCGCGAGGTCGATCGGCGACGAGACGGCGCAGACCACGCTCGCCGTCTGCGCCGCGCTGTCGCCGGCCTCTTCGGCCCAGCGCAGCAAGGCGTTGCCACCCAGCGAAATACCGACGGCGCAGATCGTTCCGGAGTGCACCGAACGCAGCCGTTGCAGCACCAAGCCGATCTCTTCGAAGTCGCCCGAGTGGTAGGCCCGCGGGGCCAGATTCAGCTCGCCCGAGCAGCCCCGAAAATGCGGCACCACGAAGCGCCAGCCGTTGTGCCGCGCCCAGTGCGCGAAGGCCTGTGCGTAGTGGCTGCCGGACGAACCTTCGAGGCCGTGAAACAGCACGAGCAGCGGTGCGTTGCTGTCTTCGCCCTGCCAGTCCACGTCGATGAAGTCGGCGTCGGGCGTGGCCCAGCGCTCGCGTTGGTAGGCGGGGGTGCGACCGTCAAAACGTTTTGAGACCAGCGCAGGCCAAAGCGTTTGCAAGTTACCGCCGATGGCACCGGGTGCAGCCAGCCACGCAGGCGCTGCGGCCCATCGGGTGGCGACCGGCGGTGCAGCCGGCGACGTGGCGCTGCCGGTCATCGCGTCGTCAGTGCACGGCGTCGGCATTCGATCAATGCAGCACCGCTGCCGATTCCAATATCTCCTGCGCTTCGCGCTGCGAACTGGGGCTGGCATGGTGCGCCACCAGCCGCCAGCCGAACGCGGTTTTCATGTACACATTGGTCGCGATGACCCAGGCCGACTTGCGGCCTTCGTCGGTCAACATTTGCACCCGCTCCAACACGCTGTGGACTGCGCTGAACGGCGTGTGCACGCGGCGTACTTTTTCCGGGTGCACATCGACCGCGCCATTGGCAAACATCGACGCAAAGCTTTCGCGTATGGCGGCCAGCCCAAGCAATCGCGGGCCCCCCGGGTGCACGCAGACGAGGTCCTCCTCGTCGCTCCAGACGGCCATGAACCGCTCCAGGTCGGCCTGCTGCATCGCCTCATAGAACTGCGTTTCGGCTTCGTCAGGCGACGACAACGCCATCGGCGGGGCTTTAGACATGCTCACACGACCTTCCTTGGGCACCGGCTTGCGCTAAAAGATAAGCCGCAAAAACCCGACTGTTGATTGTACGAAGCACCCCTACACTGCGACTCCCTTATGCCTACCAACCCCACCGACTGGACCGAGAAAAGCCAACAGCTGTCGCGTTTGCTGTCGCGCGCTGGGCTCGGTGACCGCGTGGCATTCGCCACGCTTTATGAACGCACCAGCGCGCATCTGTTGGCCGTGGTGCTGCGTATCAACCGGGATCGCGGTCAGGCAGAAGACGTGCTGCAGGAGGTCTACGTCAATGTGTGGCGCGCCGCGCAAAGTTTCGATGCGGCGCAAAGCCAGCCACTCACCTGGCTGACCAGCATTGCCCGCAACCGTGCGATCGACAGCCTGCGCCGCGCGCAAACGCAGCCCCAGTTTCTTCACCCCACCACTCCATCCCACACGGACGACGACGACAGCAACGTGTACGACCATCTGCCCGACCCGGCCGCAGGGCCGCTCGACTTGCTTGCCCAGGCCTGCGACGCGCGTGCGCTGTCGCACTGCATGGACGAGCTGAGCGCGCAGCAGCGGCAAAGCGTGGCATTGGCGTTTTACGACGGGTTGACGCACGCCGAAGTGGCAACGCACCTGAAGCAGCCGCTGGGCACCGTGAAGTCGTGGGTACGGCGTGCACTCGCATCGCTGAAAGGTTGCCTCGACGAGGCCCACGTGCGCGACCTCGGCGACACCCACGTGCTCGAGGAGCGTCGCTGAGATGGATTACAGCCGCGCCGATTTGGCCGATCGACTGGCCGCCGAATATGTGCTGGGTACGCTGCGTGGCCCGGCGCGTCGCCGACTGGAACAGCTGCTGCCGGCGCACCCGGTGTTGCGTGCGGCGGTGCGCCGTTGGGAAACCCGGTTGATGCCGCTGACGGCTGGCCTCGCGCCGCAGATGCCGTCGCCGGCGGTGTGGAAAGCCATCGTCGCGCGCATCGGCGGTACGGCAGGCGCGGCGGCGGGTGCGGCAAGCGCTGCGACCAAACCAACAGCCGTGAAAGCTGTACCTTGGTGGTCAAACGTCGGCTTGTGGCGTGGTTTGACGCTGCTGACGTCGGTGGCGGCGATTGGTTTGTTGTTCCTTGTCGCCAACCCGAAACCCCATGCCGCGCCGATTCTGGTGGTGCTGAGCGCTGCCACCCCGCCGGCCAATGCACCGGCAGGTGCGACGCCGATTCCAAGCATCGTCGCCAGCATCAGCGGCGATGGTGCTTCCATCGTGACCAAGCCGCTGATGGATGTCAGCGTGCAACCCGACCGCACGCTCGAGCTGTGGGCCGTGCCTGGCAAAGGTGCCCCGCGCTCGCTGGGTTTGATCTCGGCGTCGGGTGCCAGCGTGGTCAACAAGAACAAGCTGCCCGCGGGCACCGCCGCACTGGCGGTCAGCCTGGAGCCGGCGGGTGGTTCAACGACCGGCGCGCCGTCGGGGCCGGTGCTCTATGTAGGCAAGCTCACGTTGTGAGCTGGGCCGGGCGAGTCGACGCACACCGCGTGTTGGCCCGTCCATTCGCCTCGCCGACTGGTGCGGCGCTACCTCAATGCGAGTGCAGTTTTTCGCCCGCTTTTAATGTGTACACCGTGCCGCAGTACGGGCACTTGCCCGAGCCGGTGGTGACCACATCGATGAACACCTTCGGGTGCGTGCTCCACAGTGTCATCTTCGGATTCGGGCAGGTCACCGCGCCCGGGCCTTGCAAATCGGCGGCAGTGACTTCGATGGCGGACGGGGCTGCGGTCATGGTGTCTCGCTGCGGGTAGTTGGCGGGCGCATCACACCGCCGTCAGCCATTCGGCGTACTTTGGGTTGCGGCCATTCACGATGTCGAAAAATGCGGTTTGAATTTTTTCGGTGATCGCGCCACGCCGCCCAGCGAATTCGCCCGCACCAATTTCTACCCGGTCCAGTTCGCGGATCGGCGTAACTTCGGCCGCGGTGCCGGTGAAAAACGCTTCGTCGCAGATATAAACCTCATCGCGGGTGATGCGCTTTTCGATCACCTTCAAACCCAGGTCGGCACAAATCGCGAAGATGGTGTTGCGAGTGATGCCGTTCAGCGCACCGGCCGACAAATCGGGCGTGTAGACCACGCCGTTTTTCACGATGAACAGGTTCTCGCCCGCGCCTTCGCTGACGAAGCCGCTGGCGTCGAGCAACAGCGCCTCGTCGTAGCCGTCGTCGGTGACTTCGAGGTTGGCCAAAATCGAGTTCGTGTAGTTGCTCACCGCTTTGGCCTGCGTCATCGTCACGTTGACGTGGTGCCGTGTGTAGCTGCTGGTTTTGACGCGGATACCGCGCTTCAGGCCGTCGTCGCCGAGGTACGCGCCCCAGGTCCAGGCCGCCACCATCAGGTGGATCGTGTTGCCGCGCGGGCTGACGCCGAGCTTGTTGTCGCCGATCCAGATCAGCGGGCGGATGTAGGCGCTGGCCAGTTTGTTTACACGCACCACCGTGCGCATCGCCTGCACCACCTCGTCGAACGCAAATGGAATTTTCATGCGCAAAATTTTTGCGCTGTTGAACAAGCGTTCGGTGTGCTCGCGCAGCCGAAAAATCGCCGTGCCGTTTGCCGTGTCGTACGCACGCACGCCTTCAAACGCACCGCATCCGTAATGCAGCGTGTGTGACAGCACATGGATCTTGGCGTCGCGCCACTCCACCATTTCACCATCCATCCAAATTTTTCCGTCGCGGTCTGACATCGACATGGGTAGTCTTTCGTTTTGCAGCCATTAATTTCCGATATTTTAGAAGTGCCCTGCACCACCCCCCCGCACTTGGGGGGGGGGGAGGACTGGTAACCGTACGACGCGCGAGCTTTAATGCATTGGAAGTTATCCGCGGCACCGCAAGCGAGACATTTTTTAAGTCGGTGAGCCGCACGTACACAACCCATTGAGGATTCCACATGAACCGCAAAGTTTTTCCCGTGTCCGGTTTTCAGTGCGCGAAACACATTGCCGCAAGTTCGCTCATCGGCTTGCTGTGCACCCAAGGCGCGTTCGCTGCCGTGGGCGATACGTTGACCTATCGGTTCAACGCCGCGTCAGCTGGCAACGCGGTGGCCACCATCAACCAAGCCACCCTGCTGCTGACGGAAACTGCCGTTGGTGTTGATTTCACGCTGACGCCCGATTGGCTCGCCACCACCGGCAATCGTGTGGATGAGTTGCAGTTTGCGTACATGACAGGCCAGGCGTTCAGCTTTGTCGACGGTGCCGGGCCCGATGCAACCTTTTCTATTGGCAACGGTGCGATTGACTCGGGCTACAACTCCACCTCGTTGGTGAGACTGCAGTGGCCATCGGCCAACAACAGCCCCAATTTGTTCAACTCGGCCGATGTCTCCAGCTCGTGGTCTTTGAACGGGGCCGGTGTGGATCTGTTCGACTTCACCGTGCTGGCTACTACCAACAGCACCAAACCGTCGCCGGCATTCGGCGTGATCTCGCTGCCCGGTGCCGCGCCATCGAACTGGGTCGCCACCAGCGCCACCATCACTGCGGCCGTTCCTGAGCCTGAAACGTACGCGTTGATGCTTGCCGGTCTGGGCCTCGTCGGCTGGGCCGCCCGCCGCCGCAAAAATGCCTGACGCAACACACGATGTAACGCCTGATCTACCCAGTGCCCTGACCCACCAACCCCGCTACGGCGGGGTTTGTCACGTCTGATGCAAGCCCATGGGCCGCGCGCCTACAAACCACGCACCCGGTCGATGGCTTCCTCGATGCGTTCGACCGCGTGGATCGTCAGGCCTTCAATCGGTTTTTTCGGCGCGTTGGCTTTCGGCACCACCGCGACGCTGAAGCCCAACTTGGCGGCCTCGCGCAGCCGTTCCTGGCCGCGTGGCGCAGGCCGTACTTCGCCAGCCAGGCCGACTTCGCCGAACGCGATGAAACCGCGCGGCAGCGGCTTGCCGCGCAGGCTGCTCTGAATCGCCAGCATCACTGCCAAATCGGCGGCGGGCTCGGCAATGCGCACACCGCCCACTGCGTTGACGAACACATCTTGGTCGTTGCACGCAATGCCCGCATGCCGGTGCAGCACGGCCAGCATCATCGCCAAGCGATCGCGGTCGAGGCCGACGCTCAAGCGCCGTGGGCTCGGCCCACCGCTGTCGACCAGCGCCTGCACCTCGACGAGCAGCGGCCGTGTGCCTTCCAGCGTGACCAGCACGCACGAACCTGCAACCGGGTCGCCATGGGTCGACAAGAAAATGGCGCTCGGGTTGGCCACGCCTTTGAGACCGCGCTCGGTCATCGCGAACACGCCGATTTCGTTGACCGCACCGAAGCGGTTTTTGATCGCGCGCACCAGCCGGAACGCACTGTGCGTATCGCCTTCGAAATACAGCACGGTGTCGACGATGTGCTCGAGTACGCGCGGCCCGGCCAGCGCGCCTTCTTTGGTGACGTGGCCGACCAGCACGATGGTGGTGCCGCTCGACTTGGCAATGCGCGTGAGCTGCGCGGCGCATTCGCGCACCTGCGCCACCGAACCCGGCGCGCTGGTCAGCTGGTCGCTGTAGACGGTTTGAATCGAGTCGATCACGCACACCGCCGGTTGTTCAGCGGCGATGGCGGCGGCAATTTTCTCGAGCTGAATTTCGGCGATCACCCGCACCTGCGAGCCGCCGCTGGCTTCGCCCAGACCCAGCCGCCTCGCGCGCAGCGCAACCTGCGCGCCCGACTCTTCGCCGGTGACATACAAGGTGCGCAGGTTGCGCGACAACGCGTCGAGCGCTTGCAGCAGCAGTGTCGATTTGCCGATGCCGGGGTCGCCGCCAATCAGCACCACGCCGCCAGCGACGATGCCGCCGCCGAGCACGCGGTCGAGCTCATCGATGCCGGTCGGTTGGCGCTCGAAGTCAGCCGCATCGATATCGGCCAATGTGGCCACCGGCAGCGCGCCGGCCAGTGATTGGTAGCGGTGTTTCGACGGTGCCGCAGCGTCGGTCGCGACCGTTTCAACCAAGGTGTTCCAAGCCTCGCAAGCCGGGCACTTGCCCAGCCATTTCGGGCTGGTGCCACCGCATTCGGTGCAGGTGTAGATCGACTTCGGTTTGCTCACCGGGTGAATGTAGCCGCGGTCTGCTGGTGCGTTGATCGGCTTGCATCGCGCGGTCGCTGGCAGGCGTCGTTGGCTTGCAGGCGTGTAAAACGACAGCGATGGACATCTCGACCTGGCTGGCCTTCTTCGTTGCCGCATGGGCCATCAGCATCTCGCCCGGCCCCGGCGCCGTGGCCGCCATGGGCGCGGGGCTGAACCACGGCTTTGCCCGCGGCTACTGCCTGACGTTGGGGCTGGTGCTCGGCATCTGGACGCAGGTGCTGGTGGTGGCGTGTGGCTTGGGTGCGCTGATCGCGGCATCGGGCGTCGGCTTTGCGCTGGTCAAGTGGCTGGGCGTTGGCTACCTGGTGTGGCTGGGCTTCAAACAGTGGCGGGCACCTGCTGCGCCATGGTCCGTCCGCACCGAAAGCGCAACCTGCGCCGTCCCCGCCACGCCTACGCCTACGCCTACGTCTACACCGCGGCGCAGGCTCGTGCTGCACGGCTGGATGGTCAATGCCGTGAACCCCAAGGGCACGGTCTTCTTGCTGGCGGTGGTTCCACAATTTCTTGACTTGACGCGGCCGCTGGCTGCGCAATATGTGGCCGTCACCGCCACGCTGACCTTCACTGATTTGGTGGTGATGGCGGGCTACACCGCACTTGCGGCCAGGGCGCTGCGGCTACTGCGCTCACCACACCAGATGCGTCTGATCAACCGCGTGTTCGGCGGCCTGTTCGTTGCGGCAGGCGTGCTGCTGGCGACCTTCAAGCGCGGCTGAACCACGCGCTGCGTTGCTGACCACGCAGCGTCCACCGGCCACTCAATCGCCGCCCACTTTGCCCCGACTGGCCTTGACCTGCGCGCGGATGCTCTTGCCTTGCAGGCGCCGTTGCTTCGAGCCGAAGCTCGGCTTGGTGGCGCGCCGCAGTCGCGGTGGCGTCGACACGCTGTCGATCAACTCTTGCAGCCGCGCCAGCGCATCGGCGCGGTTCGCATCCTGGCTGCGCGAGGTTTGCGCCTTGATCACCACCACGCCTTCGTTGGTGATGCGCTGGTCGTTCAGCGCCAGCAAACGCTGCTTGACCTCATCGGGCAATGACGACGCCGGCACATCGAACCTCAGGTGCACCGCGCTCGATACCTTGTTGACGTTTTGCCCACCCGCACCCTGCGCGCGAATGGCGGTGATTTCTACCTCGTCGATGGCAATGGGAAACAGCATGGCGGATCAAATTTCATTGGGGCGCGCGGCCGTGGCGGCCCCCTCATTCGCGGGGGTGCGCAGCAAAAGTCGAATTAAAAGCGAAGCAGCTTGACTACATTCCGAGGCGTTCGTGGATTACCTCACCGAACATGCCGACCCACTTTGAAGAAAGCACCTGATGAATTTTCGACTACGCACCGTGGCACGCGCCGCAGCCGTCACCGTCACCGCCCTGGCCAGCATCGGCACCGCCAGCGCGGCCAGCCTGTTGAGTGGGTTCGGCGGCGACTCTGGGTTCGGCCAAATTGCGCTGGCACCGAACGATGACCGCTCCAGCAACCGCCTCGATCTGCCATTCCAGATCAACTTCTTCGGCACCAACTACAACTCATTTTTCGCCAACAACAACGGCAACATCACCTTTGCCGGACCACTCAGTACGTTCACCCCGACAGCGTTCCCGGTCAGCAATCAACCACTGATTGCGCCATGGTGGGCCGACGTCGACACACGCGGCCGCGGCGGCCTGGCCTCACCGACGCAAAACAACGTCTACGTCGCCAGCCCCAACGCCAGTACCGCCGTGATCACCTGGCACGACGTCGGCTATTTCTCGAGCAACACCGACAAGCTCAACAACTTCCAGCTGGTGCTGCGTGACCGCTCAGAAACCGGCGCGGGCAACTTCGATTTCGACTTCCGCTATCAACAGTTGCAATGGACCACCGGTGGCGCGTCGGGAGGCGTGAACGGCCTCGGCGGCATCCCGGCGCAGGCCGGTTACGACAACGGGCAGGGCAGCAACTTTCTGACGCTGCCTGGCTCGCGCACGGCTGCGGTGCTTGATTTGGTCAACACCAGCAACGTGTCGGAAGCCACCCCCGGTTTGTGGTCGTTCGCGGTGCGCAACGGCGTGACCCCTGGCTTGTCGGCATCCAACCCACTGCTGCCGGTGGTGGTCGACGGCAGCTACAGCTTCAACTTCAACGTGATCATTCCGGCCACGCGCATCTTTCTGGACCCGCTGGTGGCGGTGGGCTACGACTTCGAGTCGGTGGGCCAAAACTCGCCATCGTTTGCCTCGGTGTTGCTGCCGAACGTAGGTGACGGCAACTTCACGCTCGATTTGTGGAATGGCTCGGCGTATGCGTTCGCTGACAACCTGACCGCGGGCCAGGTCTATAACTTCGCAGCCGGCGGCGTGCGTCGCTTCCGCATCGGCGGCATCGAAGTGGATGCGGCACTCGACCCCGCCAACACCACGGCCTTTGTGACTGGTGTGACGTTCACCAACGCCGGCCTGGGCAGCGTCCTCCAAACGCCCATCACGTTCGACACGGGCGTGACGGCAGTGCCTGAGCCGTCGACCTACGCATTGATGCTGCTGGGCATGGCCGCGGTGGCCGGTGCGAGCCGTCGCCGCAGCGCTGCGCGCTGAGCGCTGATTTCATTCGGCGTAATCGCTGAACGCCGCCGTTGCGATTTGCATCGCGATGGCGGCTTTTTTAATTCAGCGCCTGCGCGCAACAACATGTCATGCCGAGTGCACCGGCACGCGCGCGGCCAACCCGCACATCAGTTCATAGCCGACTGTGCCTGCCGCGTGCGCGACTTCGTCGATCGGCAACACGCTGGCGTTCGGGCCGCAGCCCCACAGCGTGACTTCGCTGCCGATGGCGGCGGCGGGTGTCGGGGTCAGGTCTACCGTAATCAGATCCATCGACACGCGGCCGACCACTTGGGTGCGCATGCCGGCCACCAACACCGGCGTGCCGGTGGGCGCGGCGCGCGGGTAGCCATCGGCATAGCCGCAGGCGACGATGCCGATGCGCATCGCGCGCTCGGCGGTGTAGCAGCTGCCGTAGCCGACGGTGTCGCCGGCTTGCAGGTTTTGGGTTGCGACCAGTTCGCTGCGCAGGGTCATCGCCGGTTGCAGGCCCCACGCGTCGCTGCTGTGCGCGGGAAAGTCAGGCGACGAGCCGTACAACACGATGCCGGTACGCACCCAATCGCCACGCACGGTTGCATCGCTTTCGGCGTAGCGCAGCAGCGCCGCACTGTTGCTCAACGAGCGGTCGCCCGACCACTCGCGGGTAGCCGCTTCGAACACCGCCAGCTGGCGGTCGATGCCACGTGGCGCGCCATCGGCCGTCGACTCGGCATCTGCATCGGCGTCAGCGTCAGCGTCAGCGTCAGCGAAATGCGTCATCACCGTGATGCTGTCGACTTGCGTCAAGCCGCTCAGCCGCAGCCACGCCGACCGACATGCCGCAGGCGTGAAGCCGAGGCGGTTCATGCCGCTGTTCATTTTCAGAAACACCTGGTGGGTGCTGCGGGTTTTGTGTGCCGCCAACCAATCGATTTGCGCTTCGCGGTGCACCGTGTGCCACAAGTTCAGACGCGAGCAGGCTTCCAGATCGCGCGCATCGAAACAGCCTTCGAGCAGCAGCACCGGCCCGCGCCAACCGAGTGCGCGTATGCGCTCGGCCTCGTCGATATCGAGCAGCGCAAAACCGTCCGCACCCAGCAAACCGGGATAGACACGCTCCAGGCCATGGCCATAGGCATTGGCTTTGACGACCGCCCACAGCTTGGCATCGGGAGCGGCAGCGCGGGCGCGGCGCAGGTTGTGCGCCAACGCCTCGGTATGGATCAGTGCATGGATGGGACGGGGCATGAAAATGATTGTCCGGCAGCTGCTGGCGTGCCCTGCGGCAGCGCCGCTTCACGGGGCAAAGCGCGCTGCCGTGCGTGCTATAACCCGCGCCGCAGGAAGTTGCGGCCACCGCACGGCTTCATGATGTCAGCCGAGCCCCGAGGACCGCGTACCGCGAGCGAATGAAAAAAGGTTTTTACACCATCATGGCAGCGCAGTTCTTCAGCTCGCTGGCTGATAACGCGCTGTTCGTTGCCGCAGTGGCACTGCTGAAAACCTCCGGCGGGGCCGACTGGCAAGGCGCTGCACTGGTGCCGATGTTTGCGCTGTTCTATGTCATCTTGGCGCCGTTCGTCGGCGCAATCGCTGATGCGTTGCCCAAGGGCCGGGTGATGTTTTTTTCGAACCTCATCAAAGTGGTCGGCTGCTTGATGATGCTGTTCGGCAGCCACCCGTTGATGGCCTACGCCATCGTGGGTTTGGGTGCGGCGGCGTATTCGCCGGCCAAGTACGGCATCCTGACCGAGTACCTGCCGCATCACAAGCTCGTCATCGCGAACGGATGGATCGAAGGGCTCACGGTGGCATCGATCATCTTCGGCACGCTCCTCGGCGGCGTTCTCATCAGCCACACCGTATCAAGCAAGCTGCTGAGCTTCGATATGCCCGGAATCGACACCTCCATCGACTCGCCGCCCGAGGCTGCCATCGCCGTCATCATGGCGCTGTATCTCGTCGCGGGGATATTCAATCTGTACATCCCGAATACCGGTGTCGACCACCGCGCCCCCAGCCGCAATCCGCTCTATCTCGTGCGCGAGTTTGGGCATTGCCTGATGCTCTTATGGCGCGACAAGCTCGGCCAGATATCGCTCGCAACCACGACACTTTTCTGGGGCGCGGGCGCAACGCTGCAATTCATACTGCTCAAGTGGGCGGAAGTCGCGCTGGGCTATTCGCTGTCGCAGGCGACGCTGTTACAAGGCGTGTGTGCGATCGGCATTGCGATCGGAGCCGTGGTCGCCGCGCGCTTCGTGCCGCTCGTGC
>JAYUGJ010000148.1:0-5152 GCA_043738425.1 Burkholderiales bacterium | reverse complement strand
AGCCGGTTGACGCCATCTTCGACGGCGGCTGCTACGGCCCGGGCCGCCCGGGCTGGCACATCGAGTGCTCGGCCATGAGTTGCGCTTTGCTGGGCGAACGCTTTGACATCCACGGTGGCGGCATGGATCTGCAGTTCCCGCACCATGAGAACGAAATTGCGCAGAGCGAAGGCGCGCTCGGTCGTCCCTTCGTCAATTACTGGTTGCACAACGGCTTTCTCAACGTCGACAACGAGAAGATGTCGAAGTCGGTAGGCAACTTTTTCACCATCCGCGATGTGCTGAAACGCTATGACGGCGAAACGGTGCGCTTTTTCATGCTGCGCACGCACTACCGCAGCCCCTTCAATTTCAGCGATGTGAACCTCGACGATGCGCGCCAATCGCTGCGCCGGCTGTACACCGCGCTTGCCGGCGTCGGTGCTGGCGAAACCGCGTCGCCTGTTGATTGGACGCAGCCGCAAGCCGCCACGTTTCGCGCCGAGATGAACGAAGACTTCAACACGCCCGGCGCGGTGGCGGTGTTGTTCGAGCTGGCGGGCGAGGTCAACCGCACGCACTGTGTCGAAGCTGCCGCACTGCTCAAAGCGCTGGGTGCAACGCTGGGGCTGCTCCAGCAATCGCCGGTGGCGTTTTTGCAATCTGGCATCCAGATAGACGAGTCTCGGATCGCGCAGTTGATCGCCGAACGCCAGGCCGCAAAAACCGAGCGCAACTTTGCGCGTGCTGACCAGATTCGCCTGGAGCTGGCGGCCCAGTCGATCGTGTTGAAGGATTCGCCGCAAGGCACCACCTGGGTCAAGGCATGACGCCATCCACGCACTCGCAACCGCTTGAGTTCTGGAACGATGCGTGCAAGCACCTCGCCAAACGTGATCGGGTCATGAACAAGTTGATACCGAAATGCGGCAGTCGCCAGCTGCAGTGCCGCGGCGATGCGTTCACCACGCTGGCGCGGTCGGTGGTCGGACAACAAATATCGGTAAAGGCGGCGCAAGCGGTGTGGGATCGGCTGATCGCAGCGATTCCAGGCACCGCATCGAACCTACACCCTGCGTCGGTGCAACGGCTGGCTGCGCCCGACATGCGCGCCATCGGTTTGTCGACACGCAAGATCGAATATCTGCACGACCTGGCAAAGCATTTTTCTACTGCTGCAGTCGAGGAACACCGTTGGTCGCAAATGGACGACGAGGCCATCATCGACATGCTGGTCGCAATACGCGGTATCGGCCGGTGGACGGCGGAAATGTTTTTGATTTTTCACCTGGGGCGACCGGACGTTTTGCCGCTCGACGACCGAGGGCTGCTCAACGGCATCAGCGTGAACTACTTCAGCGGCGAGCCGGTCTCGCGTGCCGAAGCACGCGAGCTCGGCGATGCGTGGGCCCCGTTTCGATCGGTTGCCACCTGGTACATCTGGCGCAGTCTCGAGCCCGCGCCAACAGTCGCTTGAATGGCGCGCAGGCGACTTCAATTCGCAGTAATACGTTTAAGTAATACGTTTAAGTAATACGTTTGAATTTGCGAGCACTTTGACCTATGAGCAAACGACATTTTCTCGATTTCGAGCAGCCGGTTCTCGAGCTGGAAAGCAAGATCGAAGAACTGCGCTACGTGCAAAACGAGTCGGCTGTCGACATCTCGGAGGAGATCGATCGCCTGAGCCAAAAAAGCCTGCAGCTGACCAAAGGCATTTACGCCAGCCTGACGCCGTGGCAGGTCACGCAAATTGCGCGGCATCCGCAGCGCCCCTACACGCTCGACTACGTCAGCGAAATATTTACCGACTTCCATGAGCTGCATGGCGACCGGCACTTTGCCGACGATCAATCCATTGTTGGCGGCATGGCGCGCTTCAATGGTCAGGCGTGCATGGTGATGGGCCACCAAAAAGGCCGCGACACGAAAGAGCGCGGGCTGCGCAATTTCGGCATGTCGCGTCCCGAGGGTTACCGCAAAGCACTGAGGCTGATGAAGCTGGCTGAAAAGTTTGCGCTGCCGGTGTTCACCTTTGTCGACACGCCGGGTGCGTACCCGGGAATCGGGGCTGAAGAACGCGGCCAGTCTGAAGCGATCGGACGCAACATTTTCGAGATGGCGCAACTCGAAGTGCCGATCATCGTCACCATCATCGGCGAGGGCGGCTCCGGTGGTGCGCTGGCGCTCAGCGTCGGCGACCAGTTGTTGATGCTGCAGTACTCGATTTACTCGGTGATTTCGCCCGAAGGTTGCGCATCGATTCTGTGGAAAAGCGCTGAGCGTGCAGCCGATGCAGCCGATGCCTTGGGCATCACCGCGCACCGTTTGAAAGCACTGGGGTTGGTCGACAAGATCGTCAGCGAGCCCGTCGGTGGTGGACACCGCGACATGAAGCAAATGGCTGCCCAGCTCAAGCGCGCGTTGAACGACGCGCTGCGCCAGGTAAGCGACTTGAAACCGAAAGAGTTGCTGCAGCGGCGCTATGACCGGCTGCAAAACTACGGCCGCTACACCGACACCACCGAGCGCTGAATGCCACCACGGGGCAGGGCGTGAAAGCAGCGCCGGCCGCCACTTCTGTTGCAGCCGCTGATTGCCTGCGCACCACCGCATCGGGCTCGACTGTCGCCGTCGCGTACAGCGGCGGTCGCGACTCTTCCGCGCTGCTGCACGCCACCCTGACGGCAGCAAAAGATTGCGGCATCAAGGTCGTTGCGCTGCACATCCACCATGGGTTGAGCGCACACGCCAACGCCTGGCAACAGCACTGTCGTGACCAATGTGCACGCTGGGCCGCCGACGGCCTACCGGTCGCATTCGCAGCGACGCGGTTGCGCAGCCGCCCACGACCCGGCGACAGCATCGAAGCCTGGGCGCGGCGTGCGCGCTACGCCGCGTTGCATCGGCTGGCTACCCGGCACGGTGCCGATTTGGTGTTGCTCGCACACCATCGGCGTGACCAGGCCGAGACGCTGTTGCTGCAAGCACTGCGGTCGGCCGGTGTGGCCGGACTCTCCGGCATGCCGCATGTGGCCACGCGTGCAGGCATTCAATGGGCGCGACCGTGGCTTGCGATGCCGCGCGAGGCCATAGACCGCTACGTCGAGTGCCACCACATCGAGCACATCGAAGACGACAGCAACCGCGATGAGCGGTATGCGCGCAACCGCTTGCGGCACCGCGTGTGGCCGGCGCTGGTGCAGGCGTTTCCCGATGCCGAGCTGGCGTTTGCTGCGGCTGCAACCTGGGCCCAACAGGCACAGGCTTGCCTTGCTGAATTGGCCATCGCCGATCTGGCGTCGATCGACACCGCGTCGGGCTTGCAGTTGAGCGGCTTGCAACCGTTGTCGAACCCGCGCCGCGTCAACGCATTGCGCGCGTGGCTGCGTCAGCAAACCGGCGCGCCGCCGCCTGCGTCGTTGCTGCTGCGGCTAGAACATGAGCTGCTCGGCAGCAGCGATGGCGGCCACCGTGGCAGCGCATCGTGGCCGCTGGCCGATGGACTGCTGCGCCGCCATCGCGGTCACCTCACCTGGACGCGCACTGCGGGCCCCGCTGAGTCGGCGGTGGCACCTGAGCAGTCGCTTGCAATTCGCCGCGCAGGCAGCTGGCGGTTGGTCGGCTGGGGTGGCGTGCTGCGGGCCAAACGGGTCAGCGAAGGCGGCGTGCCGATTGCGTGGCTGGCGCAGGTTGAGTTGCGTGAACGCTCGGGCGGCGAGCGTTTTCAGGCCGCATTGGGCCGGCCCGCGCGCAGCTTGAAAAAACAATTTCAAGCCGCTGATTTGCCCGCCTGGGTGCGCTCGGGTCCGCTGCTGTTCAGCGGCGGCCAGCTGATCTTCGTGCCGGGCCTGGGCGTCGACGCGCGGGCCATCGGGCTGCCAGGACAAGCGCAAGTCAGCCTGGCGTGGGAGCCGCTGATCACGCGTTGATCAAGCATTCAACAAGCGCTGTTCCGGTGCGCCACAGCTGCCTGACGCCCGCTTAAAATTCGCAGTTGCCTTCATTTTTCGCGCAGCCTCACACATGCGCACCCACCAATTTACGCACTGATCCCATGGCTTTGACAGTACACAAATACGGTGGCACCTCGATGGGCTCACCCGAGCGCATACGCCAGGTCGCCAAACGCGTTGCCAAGTGGGCACGCGCGGGTCACCAGATGGTGGTGGTCCCTTCGGCCATGAGTGGCGAGACCAACCGGTTGTTGGGTTTGGCCAAAGAGTTGTCGCCGAGCGCCAGCACGCCCGAGCTGTTGCGCGAGTTGGACCTTATCGCCGCCACCGGCGAGCAAGTCTCTGTCGGTTTGCTCGCCATCGCGCTGCAAACCGAAGGGCTGCAAGCGGTGAGCTACGCCGGTTGGCAGGTACCGATCAAAACCGACTCGTCATTCACCAAGGCGCGCATCCAAAGCATCGACGACCAGCGCGTGCGCGCCGATTTGGCTGCCGGCAAAGTCGTCGTCATCACCGGTTTTCAGGGCATCGACGACAACGGCAACATCACCACGCTGGGCCGCGGCGGATCCGACACTTCCGCGGTGGCGGTAGCGGCTGCACTGAAGGCCGATGAGTGCCTGATTTACACCGACGTCGATGGCGTCTACACCACCGACCCGCGCATCGTTCCCGAGGCGCGCCGACTGCACACCATCAGCTTTGAGGAAATGCTGGAGATGGCCAGCCTGGGTGCCAAGGTGCTGCAAATTCGATCGGTTGAATTTGCCGGCAAATACCGCGTGCCGCTGCGCGTGTTGTCGAGCTTCACGCCCTGGGATATTCCGATTGAAGAAGAGGCCAAGTCCGGCACGTTGATTACTTTTGAGGAAGACGAACAAATGGAACAAGCCATCGTGTCGGGCATCGCCTTCAACCGCGATGAGGCCAAGATTTCGGTGCGGGGCGTGCCGGACAAACCGGGTATTGCGTACCAGATTCTGGGGCCCATAGCCGACGCCAACATCGATGTGGACGTGATCATCCAGAACCTGAGCAAGGACGGCAAGACCGACTTCAGCTTCACCGTGAACCGGGGCGACTACGCACGCGCGATCGACCTGCTGCGCTCGCGCATATTGCCGAGCCTGGGCGCGCACGACGTGGTCGGCGACACCAAAATCTGCAAGGTGTCGATCGTGGGCATCGGCATGCGCAGCCATGTCGGTGTCGCGAGC
>JAYUGJ010000147.1:0-44947 GCA_043738425.1 Burkholderiales bacterium | reverse complement strand
TTGATTAAAAGCAAAGAATTCATGGACATTTCGCAGGCCTCGTGGTGGTGGATTGCGGCCGGCATCGCGGTGGCGGTGGAGCTCGCGAGCGGCACGTTTTACCTGCTGATGATTGCGTTGGGCCTGGCCAGCGCCGCGGCCGCAGCACACCTCGGGCTAGGCAGCACGGCGCAGGTGACAGTGGCCGCGCTGGTAGGCAGCGGAGCCACCGCGCTGTGGCACTGGAAGCGCATGCACGCGCCGACCAGTCTGCCCGCACGCGAAAACCGCGACGTGAATTTGGATGTGGGCGAAACCGTGCAAGTCGTCACCTGGAACGCCGACCGCTCGACCCAGGTGCCTTACCGAGGCTCGACCTGGACGGCACGTTTGCAACCCGGTTGTGCTGCCGCCCCTGGCGCGCACCGGGTGGTCGCAGTCGAGGGCAACTGGCTGGTCATCAGCCCCGCAAATCTCCCCGCGTAAACCTTCTGATCAGCCCGGCACGGCGCACCCAACCCCACACACACCAAAGGCTTTATGGAAATCGCAACTGTCTTGGCCGTTATCGCGGCCATCTTTATTTTTCAGACTTTCAAAATCGTGCCGCAGCAAAACGCATGGGTGGTCGAGCGGCTCGGCAAGTACGACCGCACGCTGACGCCGGGCCTGAAATTCGTCGTGCCGTTTGTCGAGCGCGTGGCTTACAAACATTCGCTGAAAGAAGTGCCGCTCGATGTGCCCAGCCAGGTGTGCATCACGCGCGACAACACGCAGCTGCAAGTCGACGGGATCATCTACTTTCAGGTCACCGACCCGATGCGCGCGAGCTACGGCTCGAGCGACTACATCATGGCCATCACCCAACTGGCGCAAACGCTGCTGCGCTCAGTGATCGGCAAGATGGAGCTAGACAAAACCTTCGAAGAACGCGACCACATCAATATGTCGGTGGTCGCGTCGCTGGATGAAGCAGCCCGCGCCTGGGGGGTGAAAGTACTGCGCTACGAAATTAAAGACCTGACACCGCCGGCCGCGATTTTGCATTCGATGCAGGCACAAATTACCGCCGAACGCGAAAAGCGCGCCCTCATTGCCGCCTCAGAAGGCCGCAAACAAGAGCAAATCAACATCGCAACCGGCGAGCGCGAAGCTTTCATTGCCCGCTCCGAAGGCCAGCGGCAGGCCGAAATCAACAAGGCCCAGGGCGATGCGGCCGCCATCGTCGCGGTGGCCGACGCTACGGCCGAAGCCATCCGCAAAATTGCCGACGCGATACGCGCACCCGGCGGCGAGCAAGCGGTGCAGTTGAAGGTGGCTGAAAAAGCGGTCGAGGCGTATGCGCAGCTGGCGCAAAAGAACAACACGATGATCGTGCCGGGCAACATGAGCGAGGTGTCGGCGCTGATCGGCACCGCCATGACCTTGCTGAAGAACAAACCCCCTGGAGTGAACTGAAACGTGGCTATCAATGTGTTGGGCGGCGAACTGTTGCCGTGTTCTTATGACCCGCTGACCGGCTATCTGCGCGACGGTTGTTGCCATACCCGCGCGGACGACGTCGGCACCCATGTGGTGTGCGCCAAGGTCACGGCGGCGTTTTTGGATTACTCGCTGGAACGCGGCAACGACCTGATCACACCGCACCCCGAATTCCGGTTCGCCGGCCTGAAACCAGGCGACCGCTGGTGCCTGTGCGTGTCGCGTTGGCACGAAGCACACCGCGCCGGCGTGGCACCGCCGGTAGTGCTGGAAAGCACGCATCGCAACGCCCTGCAGCACGTATCACTCGAGCTGCTGCAAAGCCACGCCATGAAAACTGTCGGATAGACTCCGCCGGCCGCGGAGAGGTGGATGAGCGGTTTAAGTCATACGCCTGGAAAGCGTACGGGGGCTGATAACCCCCCGCGGGTTCGAATCCCGCCCTCTCCGCCAAACCGCTAACAAACACGGGCCTTCGCGGCCCGTTTTTTTCGACCTGCCACGTTGTGCTTCAGTCAGCCGCGATTCGCAGCGATTGCGCGGCCGGTGCAGCGCCACTACATATTGGTGTTGCCGGGCAGCGGCGGTCGGCTTGCTGATTGGGCGGTCAGGTCGGCGTCGCTCGCGCCGTTGGGTTGTTCGGCGCGCTGGTTGCCGAACGCGCAATCGTTGTCACCGATTCGGTGCTCGAGCCCGTAGCGGATCAGCGCGGCCGTGTTGTGCAACTGCAGCTTGTCTTGAATGCGGCTCTTGTGGGTGCTGACGGTTTTCACCGACAGGTGCAGCGCTTCGCCGATGTCGGTCAAACGCTCGCCGGCCACGATGCGGCGCAGCACCTCCAGTTCGCGGTTCGACAGCTCGGCATGGCGCGGTGCGTGCAGGCCGCCGTTGAGTTGCAGCACCACGCGTTCGGCCAGGCTGGCTGACACATACGCGCCGCCGGCTGCGGCTTTGCGCACCGCCGCAATCAGCTCCGTGGCCGCGCTGTCTTTGGTGACGTAACCGTTGGCACCGGCTTTGAAAGCGCGCAGTGCGTACTGTTCTTCGGCGTGCATGCTGAGCACCAGCACCACGGTGGTCGGGTGTTCGGTTTTGATGCGCGCGATGAGTTCGAGGCCGGTCATGCCCGGCATAGACAAGTCGACGATGGCCATGTCGAACACCTGGTGGCGCAGCCTTTCGAGCGCCTGGAACCCGGTGCCGACTTCGGTGACCGCCCATTCGTGGCTGATCGGCTCCAGCACATGCTTGAGCCCCTCGCGAACGATGGTGTGGTCATCGACCAGCAGCAAATGCCGGCGACCTGCGGCGGGCGGCAACTTCATGGGTCTGTGCGCTGGTCTGTGCGATGGTCTGTGCGCCGGCCGATGCGCGGTGATGGGCAAGCCGATTGCGCGGCGACCACGGTCGATGCGGTCGATGCTCGGTTGCCGCGTTGCCGCCAGAGCAGCGGTTCGGGGCTGCGGCGTTCCAGCAACGCACCCACGTGCGTATGCAACGGCAGCGTGATCGACACCCGCGCGCCGCCGCCCGGCGCATTGCCGATATCGAAATGTCCGCCCAGACTGAGTGCACGTTCGCGGATGCCGATCAGCCCGTGCGAGTGGACTTGGCGCATCGCATGCGGCGGGTAGCCCACGCCGTCGTCGGTGATGGTCAACCGCAGCGCCCCGTCGAGGTTATCTGCGCCGGCGCTTTCACGCTCGACCGGACGTTCAAGGTCGCACTCAGACCGGCTCGCCGCCTCAGCCGCGTGGCTGATTCGTATGTGCACCTTGCTGGCGTGCGCATGCCGGGCCACATTCGTCAGCGCCTCTTGCACGATGCGGTACAGCGCAATCGCCATTGCATCGCCGGTGGGCACGGCGTGTTCATCGAGGTCGAGCGTGATGTCGAGCGCATAGCGCTTGGCCGCCTCGCGGGCGTGCCATTCGATGGCGGTGTTCAGGCCCAGGTCGTCGAGCATCAACGGACGCAGGTCGGTCGCAATGCGGCGCACCGATGCGACGGTGTCGTCGACCATCTCCAGCATCGCGCTGATGCGGTCGTGTTGTTCGCGATTCGACGGTTCGCCAGACGCGGTGGCGTTGTCGCTGCGCAGCCGCGCGCGCGCCATGCTCGACAACTCCATCTTCAGCGATGTCAGGCGCTGACCGAGTTCGTCGTGCATCTCACGTGCGATGTGACGGCGCTCTGCTTCGCGCGCATCGACCTGATTGGCCGTCAAGCGTTGCAGCTCGCGTCGCGAACACTCGAGCGCCAACCGCTCGCGGGTTCGTGCGCTGATGTCGGTAATCACCCATTGCATCACCGCCGCACCCAGCTGTGGCGCGGCAGCCACCGCCACGCTGACCTGGTGTGTGCTGCCGTTGGGGTGCAGCAGCTCAGCGCAGGTCAACTGCGGCGCAGCGCCGGCGCGTTCGACCGGCACTGCGGGCGGCCGCACCGACAGCCCACGCACCGCGGCGCGGGATGTCGCGGCGAACTGTGCTTCAAGCAACCGCCCGATCAATGCGGCTCGGCTGGCGCAGCCGACCAGTCGCACGCATTCGGCGTTGGCCCACACCACCGCGCCGCGTTGCGTGAAACACAAACCGATGGGTGCCAAATCGAATGCGCAGCGCAGGTGGTAACTCAACTGCGCCGCGCCGTCGTTATCGCCCTCGGAGGGCCGGGCGTGCAGGGCTGCAGCCGGGGGGCCTATCGCGGTGGCTGATTCGAGCGTCGATGTGTTCACTTGACCCTCCGGCTAAAAGATACACGTTCAACTGCTTCGTTACAGCTCCGTTACTTCTGGCTGAATCGTAGGACGGGGCGGTCGTCTTGCACAGTGCGTTAGCGCACGCAGGCCACTCCAACTTAGGGGGAAGAACACTGCCCTGGGAAATCAGAAAACTCCGAACCATTGGTCGGATAAGTCTGAATAAGCTGCACCGGTCGGCAAGCGCCGCAAGGCAGTTTGGCGTTGCTGGCGAAACCACCAGCGACACGAAAAGTGACACAGCGCAATGCCGGTGCCGACCGGCGTGCGGCGCGCGTTGACCGCGCTCAAGCGGCCACGGCTGCCGCACCGGCAAAGTGACTGCATGCAGCGTAGCCCACGCACCGATACACGCTTGCCCAGCGCGCGGGTCAACCTGCCCGGGCTGCAGCAACCGGGCGAGCTGGCCGTGCCAGCCGACGCGGTTGCGTTGGTGCTGGTGTTGATGAATCACCCGCTCGAGCACGACCCACCGGGCCATGTGGATCTGCGCGGTGGCGTGGTGGCTGCGGTGTTGCAAACGCACCGACTCGCGACGTTGCAGCTGGACGTGTCACCCATCGACGGCCTTGGCGGCCCCCGCGGCCCCAGTGACCCAGACGACCCCGACGACGTGCCCATGCCCATCGATTGCCACCGCCTGGCCCAGCAAGTCGGCCGCGCTTTGCAATGGGTGGCATCGCGCGCCGATCTGGTCGGCTTGCCGGTGGCGTTGTTCGGTACTGAGCTGGGGGCCGCCGCCGCGCTGGTGGCCGCCGCCGACCAGCCCGCCATGGTGAGCGCAGTGGTGGGCGTGGCGGGCCGGCCGGAATTGGCCATCGATGCGTTGGCGAGCGTGCAGGCACCGACGCTGCTGATCGTTGGCGCGCACGACGCCGCGGCTCTCGAATTGAACCGTGCCGCGTTGCGGCTGCTTCGCTGCAGCAAGCGCCTTGAAGCATTGCCCGGCGCAACCCATGGCTTCGGCGAGCCCGAAGCATTGGAAAGCGCCGCCGAGCTGGCCGCCGCGTGGATTGCAAACCACCTGACGCGCCGTTGGACCAGCTGAATGACTACCCAGCGCGGCACGCCGATCCACGGGATGCATCGGCGCGACGTAGCGCAACCCATTGACCACCGGCTGAGTTTTATCAATGCACTGCACCGCCTGCTGCCTATCCTGAGGCGGTCAGAGCAGCATATTAAACACCTGGCACCACCCCACCGCAGTTTGTACCTGAGCCCACCATGACCCTGCACCTATTGCCCCCGCACGCAGCCCAACAGGTCACGAAAAACGCGGCTGATGCGCCACCTACCGCAGCGGTTGCGCAGGCGTACCCCGGCGTCACGCTGGGTCGCAATGTGTCTATCTTTCATCCGGCGTTGGTCAACCTGTACGGCTGCACGATTGGTGACGACAGCAAGATCGGCACGTTCGTTGAAATTCAAAAAGGCGCGGTGATCGGGGCACGCTGCAAGGTGTCGTCGCACAGCTTCATCTGCGAAGGCGTACACATCGAAGACGAGGTGTTCATCGGCCATGGCGTCATGTTCACCAACGACCGCAGACCGCGCGCGGCCAACGCCGACGGTTCATTGCAAACCGCCGCCGACTGGCAGGTCGAGCCAACGCGCATCAAACGCGGCGCATCCATCGGCAGCAACGCCACCTTGATTTGCGGCATCACGGTGGGCGTGGGTGCGTTGGTCGGTGCCGGCGCGGTGGTCACCAAAGACGTACCCGACTACGCGGTGGTCGCTGGCGTTCCGGCGCGCATTACCGGTGACACGCGGCAGCCGGCACCACCCATCGCGGCTCGCTGACACCGGCATCTCGGCTGCTCACCACACCGCCGTTCTTGTTTTATTCACCCTTCCGCGCACCATTCATTTCACCTCCACTGTCGTCACCTCTAGGAGCACCCGCCATGGTCAACATCGGCATCATCGGATACGGTTACTGGGGACCGAACCTGGTCCGCAATTTCGCAGAACTCAGCGGCGCAGCGGTACGCGCGGTGTCGGACCTCGACGCGACGAAGCTCGCCACGGTGCAGCGGCGCTTCCCGGCGGTCACCGTCAGCACCGACTACCAAGACCTGCTGCGCGACGCCAAGATCGATGCGATCGCCATTGCCACGCCGGTGCACACCCACTACGCGCTGGCACTCGAAGCGCTGCGCGCAGGCAAACACGTGTGGGTCGAAAAGCCTATGACCGAGACAGCCGAACAAGCGCAGCACCTGGTCGACGAGGCCGAGGCGCGCGGCTTGGTGCTGCTGGTGGATCACACCTTTTTGTACACCGGCTCGGTGATGAAGATGGCCGAACTGATCAAGACCGGCGAGCTGGGCCGCATCTATTACTACGACTCGACCCGCGTGAATCTGGGGCTGTTCCAACGCGACGTGAGCGTCATCAGCGACTTGGCGGTGCACGACTTTTCGATTCTTGATTACCTGCTCGGTGAGCACCCGATTGCGGTGTCGGCCAGCGGCACCAACCACTTTCCCGGCACGCCGGAAAACCTGGCCTACGTGACTTTGTTCTACGAGTCGGGAACGATTGCGCACGCCAACGTGAGCTGGCTGGCACCGGTCAAGGTGCGCCAGATTCTGGTCGGCGGCAGCAAAAAAATGATCATCTACGACGACCTCGACCCGAGCGAAAAAATCAAGGTCTACGACAAAGGCGTGAGCTTCACCGACGACCCACAAAAGATCCACGAAATGCGCGTCGGCTACCGCACCGGCGACATGTGGGCACCGAAGTTGGAGGCCACCGAAGCCCTGCGCGTCGAAGGCGAGCACTTTGTCGACTGCATCGAACGCCAGCTGACGCCGAAGTCCGACGGCCAGTTGGGGCTGCGTGTGGTCGAGTTGATCGAAGCGGCCAACCGCTCGATGCGACACCGCGGGGAAACGGTTTATCTCAAGGGCCAGGTCACACCGCTGCACGCTGTGCCGCCGATCCGTGCCGTGCCGTCTGTGGCCTCGGTGGAGCGCGCAGCATGATTCCCTTCGTCGATCTGAAAGCGCAATACCGCAGCGTCAAAACCGAGGTCGATGCCGCGATTCAAGGCGTGCTCGACCGCTGCGAGTTCACCCTCGGCAGCGAGGTGCTGGCGTTCGAACATGAGTTCGCTGCCTACTGCCACTCCACGCATGGCATCGCAGTCAACACCGGCACCAGCGCGCTGCACATGGCGTTGTTGGCGGCCGGCGTGGGCCCGGGAGATGAAGTCATCACCGTGCCGTTTACCTTCGTGGCCACGGTGGCGGCGATTGAATACGCCGGTGCCACGCCGGTGTTGGTCGACATCGACCCGACCAGTTTCACGATGGATGTGCGTGCGCTCGAAGCCGCCATCACCAGCAAAACCAAAGTCATCATGCCGGTGCATTTGTTCGGCCAGCCAGCCGACATGGACCCAATTCTCGAGATCGCGAAACGTCACGGTTTGATCGTCATCGAAGACGCCGCCCAGGCGCACCGTGCCGAGTACAAGGGCCGCCGCGTCGGCAGCATGGGCGACATGACCTGCTTCAGTTTTTACCCAGGCAAGAACCTCGGCGCGTATGGCGAGGGCGGCATGGTGGTGACCCACCACGCCGAGTACGCACGCACCATCCGCATGCTGCGCGACTGGGGTGCCGAAAAAAAGTACCACCATGTGATGAAGGGCTACAACTTTCGCATGGAAGGCATCCAGGGCGCGGTGCTGCGCGTCAAGCTGAAATACCTGGACCGCTGGACCGACGCGCGGCGCACGGCTGCCGCGCACTACGACCGCTTGTTTGCAGGCAGCACCGTGCTCACACCCCAGGCGATGCCGTATGCGCACCATGCGTATCACATCTACGCCATCCGCACGAACGACCGCGCGGCGTGGCAACAGGGTTTGTCGGACGCCGGCATCCAAAGCGGCATCCACTACCCGACGCCGGTGCACCTGCTGCCCGCGTATGCGAATTTGGGCTACCACGCGGGGCAGTTTGTGCATGCCGAGTTGGCAGCGCAACAGGTGTTGTCGCTGCCGATGTTTCCTGAGTTGACGCAGGCGCAATGTGAAGAAGTGGCGCAAGCGGTTAAAGACCTGGCATCGACGCGCGCCGCGCCGCGCGTGCTGGCGGCTGCTGCATAGCAACGACATAGCAACGACACAGCGACCACACAGCGGCCACACAGCAACGACATAGCGGCAGCAGCCTAAAAACCCGGCACCGTGACGCGCCTTGCGCGCCGGGTTGTCACCGCTTTTTTCTGCCGCGCTGCCGCGTTGCCGCGTTGCCGACTTGCCGCGTTACCAAGCCACCTTGCAGCCCGCGCACCGCAGTCACGATGCAAACCACCCAACACGCCGAATACACCCAACGCACCCCGCGCGACCGCGCCGCGGGCGGCGCGCCGCTGTTGATTTTTCCGTTCAATGGCAACGGCCTGGAAGCACTCGATTGCCTGGGCAGCGCGTTTCATTTGCTCGGCTTTGTCGACGACACGCTGGAAAAGCAAGGCCTGAATGCGTACGGATTCAATGTGTACGCGCGGGCTGCGTTGGCGCAGTTTGCGCATGCCCAGGTGCTGGCGGTGCCGGGCAGCGCGCTGACGTTTCGCTGGCGTCGTGCGGTGATTGAAGAATTGGCGCTGGATGCGGCGCGCTTTGCGCAGGTGATTCACCCCACGGCGCGCGTGTCGCCGCTGGCCCGCATCGGTCGCAACACGCTGATCATGGCCGGCGCGGTGGTCACCAGCAATGCAGTCATTGACGACCATGTGTGCGTGCTGCCGAACAGCGTCATTCACCACGATGTGCACATCGGCGCGTGGACGTTGATAGGCGCGAACGTCACCATCGCCGGCCACACCCGCATTGGCGAAAACTGCTACGTAGGCAGCGGCAGCAGCCTCATGAATGGGCTCGACATCGGCGACGGCAGCCTGATCGGATTGGGCAGCAACGTGATCCGCGACGTGCCCGCGCATGCCCGCGTGGCCGGCAACCCGGCGCGTTCGCTGATGTGAAGCTGGGTGTGCGGCCGAGCCGTTGGTGGCTGGTCCGTCGCACCCGAACCAACCATCCGCTGCGCCGGCTTACGGCGCGGTGGTGAAGCTCCACACGCGATTGCTGGTCAGCGGGTTACCTGCCACGTCTTTCACTCGCGGGTCGGTGGCACCGCCTCTCACGGCGACGGTGTAGGCGGTGAGCGCTGCCAGAGTGGGTGTCGGGTTCAGCGTCGCCACCCGGGTGGTGGCGTTGTAGGTCACCGCTGCTGCGACCAACGCGCCACCTGCGGTGCGCAGCTCGACGCTGCTGGCGCTGATGGTGGCGGCGTTCATCGCTTCGCTGAAGGTGGCGGTGATGTTCGCGGTGCGGCTCACCGCGGTGGCACCGCCTGCCGGTACGGTGGCGCTGACGGTGGGCGGCGTGGTCTCGATGGTGAAGGTCCACACGCTGTTGCTCGCCAACGGGTTACCTGCCAGGTCTTTCACGCGCGGGTCGGTGGCTCCGCCGCGCACCGTGGCGGTGTAAGTCACGCCTGCCGACAGGTCGGGTGTCGGGTTCAACGTAGCAACGCGGCTGGTGGCGTTGTAGCTCACTGTGGCGGCCACCAATGCGCTGGTCGCGTCACGCAGCTCGAAGGTGGTGGCGTCGATGCTGGCGGCGCCCATCGCCTCGTTGAAGGTGGCACTGGCATTGGCGGTCGGGCCGACGCCGGTGGCACCCGCCAGCGGTGCGACCGTGCTGACGCTGGGCGCAATGGTGTCTGGCGCGGCAGTAGTGAACGACCAGGTCCGGGCACCGGCCATCGCATTGCCAGCGGTGTCGCGCACGGCCGTCGTCACGGTAGCGGTGTAGCTGGTTGCTGCCGCCATCGCCGCGCCCGGCGTCAGGGTCGCGACCCGGGTGGAGGCGTTGTACGTCACGCTGGCCGCAACCAGTGCATTGGCCGCACCGCGCAACTCGAAGCTGGCGCTGGTCAGGCTGGCCGCGTCGATCGGCTCGCTGAAAGTGACGCTCACGGCCGCGCTGGTGCCGACACCGGTCGCCGCGCTGGCAGGCGCGGTGCTGGTGACCGTGGGCGGCGTGCTGTCGACCGGCGCGCTGTTGGTGAACACCACATCGACCCAGTAGTTCGATGCGCTGAAGGTCGCGCTCGGGAACAGCGTGGTCGGCCCATAGGCGTAGACCCCGTTGCCGCCACTCGGCCCGTCTTGCAGAGCGTGCAACGGTGGGCTGTCGACCGCGATGCTGGTGAAGTAGCCGGCGTCGCTCGCATACCGCCCGACCGGTGCGAGGTAGGAGGCCACGTAAACGGTGCCCGCAGTGACCGCCACCGGTGCCGCGAAATTGACCTGCTGCCAGCCCGACGCCGACTCGCCGGTGAAGGTGGCGGTAGCCAGCTGCACACCGCCGCTGGTCCACAGCGTGCCGACGTGCGTGCCGGTGTTGCCGACCGACTTGTAGAAGCGGATGCCGGTGATGAAGCCCGCCGCATCGCTGCGGAATTTCACGCCGAGGTTGACTGCGGTGGTGTCGCTGTCACTGACCACGGTAGGCACTGCCGTTGCCGACCAGATGGTGCACGGGCACGCATTGCCACCGGCGGTCACGGTGGTGCCTGCGCCTGAGGCTTCCAGGTTGCCGCTGTCGTCGACCGCACGGGTTTTGATGACCACCGAACCGGCAGTCGCTGGCGTCCAGTTGTAAGTCCACGTGCTGCGGCCGGTTGCCGCGCGCCAGCTGGCACCGCCATCGACCGACACCTCGACACCGCCGACCGCACCGCCGGCGTCGGTAGCCGTGCCGCTGATGACGGTAGCCACGCCGGTCGATACGGTCGCGCCTGCGCTCGGCACGGTGACCACCGAGTTCGGTGCGGCGCTGTCGATCGACGCCGCAGCCGCCACCAAACCGGCTTGCAATGTGGCGGGCTGCACATTCATGTCGGCCAGCAAATTGACGGTGGCTTGCTGCATGCGCAGATCGGCCGGCGTGCCGCTGCGGTCATGCGTTGCATCGAGGCCCCACGACCACTGAATCGTGCCGGCACCGAACACGCGTGCACCGCCCGAGTGCTTGTAAAAGGTCAGCGCGTGTGTCGCGGTGCCGACGCCGTAGGTGCCACCGAAGTCGAGCAGCACCTGCGCGTTCGGCACCACGGTGGTCGACAACCGCATCAAGCCCGCGGGCCGGAAACCGTTGTCGAGTTCGCTGTCCCATTCATACCCGAGGGTGCCGTTGGGCAGCGTGGCGCTGGTGCCTGCGGCCAAGGTGGCCACGCTGGTGTTGCGCCAAAAGCGCAGCTTGCCGTCGGCTGCTGGCACGCTGATGCTGGTGGTGGCGTCGTTGACGGTAAAGATGGTGCCGGTGAGCGCGTTTTCAGGTCGGCCGCCATCGGCCGGTGGGCTGAAACGCGGGTCGCGCCAGGTGCCGGTCCACGTCGGTGAGGGATCGATCTTCGCGCTGGCCAGCGTTTCTTTGTAGCTCACCAGCGTGCGGTACGCGGTCGAGGTGCCGTCGATGCTCGGCTCCCAGCGGATCTTCCAGAAAATCTCGTTGCCGCTGAAAAACGCGAGGTGCACGCCAGCGTTGCGTGCGGCTTCCACATTGGCGCGTTGTGCGCCCGACCAATACTCGTCGTGCCCGACCGACAAGAAGGTGCGGTGGTTCAACAGCAGGCCGCCCGCGCGGTCGGTATCGACGCCGCTGTGGTAGCTCACGTCGTAGCCGTTCGATTCCAGCCAGCGCACCATCGGGTACTCGCTGTTGAAGACCCAATCTTGGCCACCATCGACCGCGCGCGTGTTGAACGGCCGGTTGTAGCTGACCTTGTAGGCGCGGCCTGCCGGCGCACCGGCATACAGGCTGTTGCCGCCGTAGTTGTTGTAGGCCTGCCAGGTGGTGTCGGAGGTTTGGAACGCCACCTGCGAGGTGCTGGCGTCGTCACGCACCACGAACACGATGTGGCTGGCACCACCGGTGTCGGTGCGCACCAGCTTGGCAAAGTAAATACCTGACACCGCGCTGGCAGGCACCGCCCAGCTGCCCGACACAGCCCAGTTGCCGCAGTCGATCAGTCCGGTCGCCGCGTCGTTCAAGCACGCGGGCTGCGATTGCGGCAACGCGGCCGATGGATTGACGCTGGCCACCTTGCGCGCACCTGCCCCGCCGTAGTAGCCCATGCGGTAGATGTCGAAGCGGTAGGCGGCGGCGCTGCTGCTGACTTTGAAAGTGACGCTGCTGCCGCGGTTCAGGCTGATTTGCGTCGCGTAGCCCTGGATGCTGGGGTCGCCCGCGGCCACCACATCCCATTCGCTGGCGGGGTTGCCCGCCAAACAGTTTTCTGCGACCACCGCATTGGCTGGCGCGGCACATGCGCCGCCGCTCACGCCGGTGGTGAACGTCCAGTTCAAGCTGGCTGCCAGCGCATTGCCGGCTGCATCTTTCACGCGCGGATCGGTGCCGCCGCCTTTGATGCTGGCGCTGTACGCGGTCGACGCAGCAAGCGCGCTGGCGGGCGTCAGCGTGGCCGTGCGCGCGGCCGCGTCGTAGGTCACCGTGCCGGGCACCAGCACATTGGCCGGTGTGCGCAATTCGACGGTGCTGCTGTTGATGGTGGCGGCATTCATCGGCTCACTGAACGTGGCGCTGACCGCGCCGCCCACTGCCGCACCGGTGGCCGCATTCAACGGCGCGGTCAGGCTGACGGTGGGTGGCGTGGTGTCGCCACCGCCGCCGGTGGTTTGGTTGAACACCACATCGACCCAGTAGTTGGTCGATTGAAACGAGCCGCTCGGATAGGTGCTGGCCGCGCCATAGGCGTACACGCCATTGCCGCCGCTGATGCCGTTTTTCAGCAAGCGCACCGGTGCGTTGTCGACGCCGCTGTTCGCGAAGAAGAACGAATCGCCCGCGTAGTTGCCGTTCGGCGCGAAGTACGACGCCACATACACCGTGCCTGCGGTCACGGCCACCGGCGTGGCGAAATTGACCTGCTGCCAGCCGCTGGCGGTCTCGCCGCTGAAGGTGGCGGTGGCCAGCCGCACGCCCGCACTGCTCCACAGGTTGCCGATGTGCGTGCCGGTGTTGGCCGCACCTTTGTAAAACCGAATACCGCTGATGAAACCGGCCTGGTCGGAGGTGAACTTGACGCCGAGTTCCACCGCATTGGGGTCGACCACCGACGCGTTGACAGGCACCGCAGTAGGCCCCCAACCGTTGCAGGGGCACGCCACCGGCGGCACGGCGGTGGTGGTGGTGAACGACCAGGTGACGGTGGCCGCCATTGCGTTGCCCGCAGCGTCTTTGACGACCGGAGCGGTCGCGCCGCCGCGCACGCTGACGGTGTAGGTTGCCAATGGATCGAGCGCGACTGCGGGCACCACTGTGGCGGTGCGGCTGGCGCTGTCGTAGCCCACCGTCGCGCTGACCAACGCGTTCGCTGCATTGCGCAATTCGACGGTGGTCACATTGATGGTGGCGGCGTCCATCGCTTCGCTGAACACTGCGGTGGGTCGCGCGGTGGTGCTGACGGCAGTGGCACCGGCGGTCGGTGTGTTGCTGCTGACGGTGGGGTTGCCTGCATCGGCGCTGTAGGTCGCGACATACGCGCCGCCATCAGCTGCGAAAAACGCGTACTCGACGCCTTTGATGCCTTGTGCAGTGAACGCCACCGGCGCACCCGCACGCGTCAAAGTGAGCAGCGAAGCGGCGCCAAAACGCGTCGGCAGCATCGCCTGCAAACCGGTGGCCGCGCCGTCACGCGTGACATTGAAATTAAGCGCTGTGCCGCTCCAGGTGAACGCGCCGAACGACGACGCATTGCGTGCATCCAGCCAGGTCAACATTTGGCGTGCGCTGACTACGGGCACGTTGCGCGCCAGCGCCGACGCGACCACCGCGTCCGACTCCGGCATCACGGCAAAGTCGGTGTGGATGTTGGCGGTGTACGCGCCGTAGTAAGCCTCGGCACCGAGTGCGCGATCGAGCAGCGTGTTGACGGTCAGCGGGTACGCCTGGCCCGACTCATCGGTCATCTGCGTCACGGCCTGGAACACGTCGATCAAGCTGCCGTCGAGCCGTGCAAAACGCATCGGCATCGCCGACCCGGTGAACAGCCCCGGCACATTGCCAACCCAGCTCGGCGGCCAGTAGTAGTAGCTGGTGTCGAGCCGCATGCCTCGGCTCAATTGCACCTCGGCACCGCTGCTCCAGTCGGTCCAGGCGATGCAGTGGTGGCGTTGCGTGATCGGTGCCGGCAGGCTGAAATATTTGGCCTGCCACTCGGGTACCTGCAACGCATAAAACGAAGCGAGTGAGGCGGGGGTGTAGTTGTCGCAGCTGGTGTTGATGTGCAGCCCGACTTCGAAGCCTTGCGCGTCATAAGCCGCCGCGGTGGTGTTGAGCAATGGCGTGTTGGTGTACAGGTACGAGGTACCGCGCACGCACTCCCAATTGGCGACCGAGCAACCGGCAGGGCTGGCAGCCAGAAATTGATCGAAGCGTGGCCCCGTACCGCCGTTGCCGTGGTCGTCGCCGGTCATGATGACGACGGCTTTTTTGCCGTTCGGGAAATACCAAAAACGCGGCAACGGTTTTTTGCCTTCGTTCATGTTCAGGATCAAATTCGCCAGCAACCGTTGCTGTTCATCGGCCTGCGGAATCGCGACTTTGCCGAGGTCGATCCAGTCGGGCTGCGCATCACCTGCGGCGTTGCCGAAAAATTTGTCGTCGGACCGAATCGGCGTGAAGCCGTCGCGCTCCTGCGCGGCCCATGCGGGGTTGCCCTGGCGGGTGGTGACGATCGAGGTGGCCAGGTCGTAGGTGAATGCGGCGGCCTTGCCACTGCCCGAGGCGAACAGCGTGACCGCCGGGTTGCTGGTCGCCGCAGTCGCGGTGCGGTACAGCGTGGCCAGTGCGCGCGCGCCGGCCAGGCTGTGCAAATTGGCGCTGCCGTGGAACTGCATGGTTTGGTTGACGATGCCGTTGCCGGGGCTGCTGGCGGTGTCGACCAGCAGGTAGCCGTTGGCCAACGTGCTGCTGGCCGGGGTGATACCGAGCAGCGCGCTCAGCTGCGAATCGGGTGCCATCGCAATCAGGTTGCCGCCTGCGGTGACCCAGTTGCTCAACACTGTGACTTGCGCTGCCGCCAGCGGCATTTTCGCCAGCAGCACCACGTCGTAGGCGGCCAGCGTAGCCGGGGTGACGCTCGCGATGTCGGTCACCGCAAATGCGTTGAAGCCTTCGGTACGCAAAATTTCGGCGTAGTAGGTGCTGAACGGCGAGCTGCTGGAGGTGATCACCAATATCGGCCCGCCCGGCCCTTGTGCCGGGTCGCCCGCAGCGTGCGCTGCAAACGGGCTCAGCAGCAGCGACCAGCACAGTGCGACGATGACCGCAATCGATTTGCACCACCGGGTGGCGATACCGCGGTGCGCTGACATCGACCGCGCTGCGGTGGGTTGGGCGCAAGTGTTCATGGCAGCACCACATCGGCAGCAGGAGGATTGGGGGTTTTGACGGGCGGGGTGGCCGGTGACACGACGGACGGTGGGACAACCGACGCTGGAACGGGCACGACCACCGACACCACACCGCTGTCAGCATTGCCCAGCACCAGTTTGCCGTTTGTGCCAGGTGTAAAGACCAGTGCGTTGACTGCGACGGCAGCGACCGCAATGCCACGTGCGTTGGGGGCACCCACCGCGCCACCGGTGCCGCCTACGTCTTGCACCACGGCTTTGCTGGCGACATCCCACACCACCACTTTTCCATTGACTGCGCCACTGGCCAGCAAGCTGCTTGCGGCGTTGAACGCGACGCTGCGCACCGCACTGCCCTGGCCTTCGAATGCGCTGATCGGGCTGCCGCTGGCGACATCCCAGGTCAACACCTTGCCGTCTTCACCGGCGCTGGCCAGCTGCAAGTTGTTGCCACTGAACGCCACCGCGTTCACCTCGCCGGCATGGCCGCGCAAGGTGTGCAGTAATTTGCCGGTGGCCGCATTCCAGACCAGCACGGTCGCGCGGGCGTCGCCTGCGGCCACCGTGCGGCCATCGGGGCTGACGCTGACGCTGTTCACGAAGTCGGTCGGACCGCGCAATATTTGCAGCAAGCGGCCCGTGCTGCCGTTCCACAACATGACGCGGGTTTCCTCGCCTGCCGTGGCGATCAACCCGCCGTCGGCGCTGGCGGCGACCGAGCGCAGCGCATGTTCGTGGCCGTGCAGCGCAAACACCTTTTCGCCGGTGGCCACGCTGTAAGCAGTCGCCACGCTGTCGCGGCCGACGGCCACCAGCAGGCGGCCATCGGCACTGAACACCAGCCCCGCAGCGGTGGCGGTGCCAGCGGTTTTCAACTTCTTGATTTCTTTGCCAGCCGGGTTCAACAGCGCCACGCTGCCGTCGGCATTGGCCACACCAACGGTTGCGCCGTCACGCGACACCACCACCGCGGTCACGCCGACCGCGTCGTAGGCGCGCGCGCGGCGTGGCGTCGGTTGGCGGCTGCTGTCAGCGGCGTTGGCTGCCGCGCTCGGGGTCTTGGTGCCCGCGCTCGAACCCGTGCCGACACCGTCGTCCGACCCGCCACCGCATGCACTCAGCAGTGCAACCGCCGCGGCGCCGAAAGCCAGCAAAGGCAGACGAAGCACCGGCACACGAAAAGCAGGCAGACGAAAAAAACAATGGATCGAAGGCATGAGGACTGCTCCAGTGCACGGCGCGACGTGTTTTGGTCAGACTAGGTACTGCGTTGCGCGGCGCTGTTGAGGCTGCTCAATAAAGCGGCTGGGTTATCTCGGGCACGTCATCGCGGTCACGCCATGGTCGTGACGCCATGGCTGTCACGTCACAGCCACTGCGTCACAGCGGCCACGTCAAAGCCGCCAAACATGCAAGCCGCATTGCTGCAAACCGGCCTGGTCGTAGGCCGCTTTCACATCGATGAAGCAGCCGTTGCGTATGACCTTGCGGCACAGGTCATCGGTGCTGAGCTCGCGGTAGTGGCGGTGCGCCACTGCGGCAACCATCGCGTCGGCGCGCGGCAGCTCGTCCCACGGCAGCAGGCGAATACCGAATTCATGCAGCGCTTCGACCGGGTCGGCCTCGGGGTCGTGCACAAACACTTCGGCCCCGAAGCTTTGCAGCTCATGCACGATGTCCATCACTTTGCTGTTGCGCAGGTCGGCGCAGTTTTCTTTGAAGGTCAGCCCCATCACATTGACGCGTGCGCCTTTGATGTAGCTGCCGTTGGCGATCATTTGCTTGATGGTTTGCTCGGCGATGTATTTGCCCATGCCGTCGTTGATGCGTCGCCCAGCCAATATCACCTGCGGGTGATAGCCCAGCATTTCGGCCTTGTGCGTCAGGTAGTACGGGTCGACGCCGATGCAATGGCCACCGACCAAGCCCGGTTTGAACTTCAAGAAATTCCACTTGGTGCCGGCCGCCTCGAGCACTTCGTTGGTGTCGATGCCAACGCGCGCGAAGATGATCGCGAGCTCATTCATCAACGCAATGTTCAGGTCGCGTTGGGTGTTTTCGATCACCTTGCACGCCTCGGCCGCCTTGATGCTGCTGCACCGGTGCACGCCGGGCGTGACGATCATTTCGTACAAAGCGGCCACCCGCTCCAGTGTCTCGGCGGTGTCGCCCGCGACCACCTTGACCACATTGGTCAGCATGTGTTCGCGGTCGCCGGGGTTGATGCGCTCGGGGCTGTAGCCGACGAAAAAATCGGTCTTCCATCTCAAGCCCGACGACGCTTCCAGCGCCGGGATGCACACCTCTTCGGTCGCACCCGGATACACGGTGGATTCGTAAATCACGGTGACGCCGGGTTTCAGGTGCGCCCCGATGCTGCGGCTGGCCGCGAGCAACGGCATGAAGTCGGGTATGTGCGCCGAGTCGACCGGCGTCGGCACCGCAATCAATATGAAATCGGCCTCGCGCAACGCCCGCGGATCGCTGGTGTATTCAGCATGCACCGCACGGCGCATCTCGGCGTTCGGAATTTCGCGCGATGGGTCGCTACCCGCGCGGCAGGTGGCTACTTTGGCGTCGACGATGTCGAAGCCGATGGTGCGGGTGAGCTTGCCGAACTCGACCACCAGCGGCAGCCCGACATAGCCCAGGCCGATCACCGCCACGGTCAACATGCCGGCGTCTTGGGTGGTGGCGATCGCGGTGGTGCGCACGCTGCTCAGCCTGGCTGCACGCCGTACGAACCGTATCCGCCGTACGAGCCGTAGCCATTCGCCACGGCCGATGTCGGCGCTTTGTTGAGCACCGACATCACGACCGGACATGCCTCGAGCATGGCGAACGCCTGCGCCACCGCGCCGGTCGGCGTGGTCGATGCTTCGACCACCATCACCACCTGGCCTACGCGTGAGGCCAGCACCTGCGCCTCGTTGGTCACCAACAGCGGCGGCACGTCGAAGATGACAATGCGCCCCGGGTAACGCGACACCAGTGACAACAGCAAGCGCTCCATCGCCTCACTGCCGAGCAGTTCGCTGGAAAACTCGTTCGGCGTGCCCGACGGCAACAGCGCCAGCTTCGGTATGTTGGTTTGCAGCACCACGTCGGCCACATCGAGTGCCGGGCGGGTCAGCAAATCGAGCAGACCCAACTCGGCCTCGACGCCGAGGCGTTTCATCAACTCGGGGCGCACCACATCGGCGTCGACCAGCAGCACCGAGGTGTCGATTTCGGCCGCCAGGCTGAGTGCGAGGTTGATCGCGAAGAACGTTTTCCCTTCGCGCGGCAGTGCGCTGGTCACCATGATCAACGCGCTGCGGCTGGCGGCGGCAAATTTGCTGCGTGCGTTCGCCAACAACGGACGCTTGATGTGGCGAAACTCTTCCGACATCGCCGAGCGTTTGTTCGACGACACCAAATGCCCGCTGCGTTCCAGCCGCGCCACATCGAGCTGCACCGCGGGTGCCGGTGTGTTGGCCAAACTGCGTGAGGCGCTGCTGAGCGCGGCCGGAAACTGCGGCGGCGTGTGGGCGTTCATGTGCGTGCTCGGGTGTGTGCTGGGGTATGGCGCGCCCGATCGCGGCAATCGCGCAGCCGAGGGCGTCGGCCCGGCTGCCACGCGTTGCAGCACGGCCGCGGCGTCGGGCATCTGAGCCTCGGCCGCCGCGCCTGCACCATCGCAGGCCCGGTTGCTGGAACCATGGCTGCTTGCACCATGGCCTTCCACCGTGCCGCCATTGGCGAACAGCGTTTCGTGGATCACCGAGTTCGGTTGCATGGTGTTCATACGGCCCTTTCAGTTGAATGACGTTCAGTTCACGCCGACCGCGATCCAGCCGACCCACATCGCTTGCAGCGCGACCGCGAGTCCCAATACCGACGCAAATTTCAGCGTGCTGCGTTGGCGTTCGATCCGCGCTTTCGCTGGCATCAACACCGACACCGTGCCGAGCACCGGGCGCCCCGACAGCTGCCGCAGCGCGATGGTTTCCTCAAAGGTCGGTGACAGCAATTCAGCCACCACCGCAGCCGCAATGCCCAGCGCAACCGACGCCAACAACGCCAGCGCCGCCCAATGCAAACGCGCTGGAAAAACCGGCGCAGGCGAGACCCGCGGCGGCTCGACCACCCGAAACTCGGCCAGCTGCGAGGTGGCATCGAGCTTGACCCCGAGCGCTGCCGATTCGCGCCGCGCCACCATCGCGTCGTAGCTTTTGCGCACCACGTCGTAGTCGCGGTTCAGCTGCGCGTGTTCGGCCTCGACCTGCGGCACCCGGCCGGCCAGCGCACGCACCTCGGCCAGCTGCACGCTTTGGGTCGACAGCTGCGATTGCAGCGCGGCCACATCGGCGTCGGCCTGCGCCAGCGACAGCCGCAGCTTTTGGTAGATCGGGCTGGTCGCCGCCTGGCCGCCGCGGTAACCGGTGCGCGCCTGTGCGGCCTGCGCCAAAGCGGCTTCGGCTTCGAGTTGGGTGACGATGCGCCGCGCACTGATGACATCGGGATGCGCTTCGGTGAAGCGGCGCAACAGTTCATCGAGCTGGTTTTTCTGTGTCAGCAGCCGCACCTCAACCTCGGTCGCACCGGCAGCCAATACGGTGGCCGGCAGTTGCGGATCTTCCAGCGCCAATTCGCGCCGATACGAATCGCGCGACCGCTCGGCCGAGGTCAAATCGATGCGCAGCTTGCCTACCTGCTCGGTCAGCGATGACACCCGCGCAAAGTAGTCTTGATTCGACACGCCGGACACGCCGAAATTGCGAATGCGAAATTCCTTCAGCCGACTTTCGGCCTCGGTCAACTGCGCTTCGTAACCGCGAATCTGGTCTTCGATAAAGCGGCCCGCATCGGCCGCGTCGCGTTTTTTGGCGATCGCACCGGTGTTGACGAACATGTCTACCGTGGCTTCGACCAACGCCTGCGCGCGCTGCGGGCTGGCCTCGCGGTAGCTGATTTCATAGAGGTTGCCCGAGGTGGTGGGCACCACCTTGATTTCGCGCATCAGCCGCGACACCACGCCTTCCAGCGCGCCCGGTGCGGCGGTGTCGAACTGCAACTCAGGCCGGCGTGCGAGTTGCTCCATGTTCGGCCGCGAGATCAGCGTGCGCGCCAGCATCTTTACCTGCTGGTCTACGTCGGGCTGGTACGTCAGGCTGGCCATCATCGGCTTGAGGATGGTTTGGGTGTCGACATAAACCCGCGCGCTCGCTTCATAGCGATCGGGCAGCGCGGTGATCACCAACGCCAAGATGGCTGCGGTCACCGCGCCCACCCCCAGCGCCAGCCAACGCCGCTTCACCGTCAGCCGCACGATGCGCCGCACCTTGGCGACGAAGTCTTCCAGAACGTTGTTCATGGCGGCTCTCCTGTGTGCAGCTGCGTGTGCAGCTGCGCGTGCGTTTGCGTCTGCGTCTGCATGTGCTGATTTGTTGCTACGTTTGTTTGCTTGCTTACTTGTTTGTTTGCTTGTTTGTTTGTTTGTTTGCGTGCTCGCTTATGCATGCAGGCCTGTCGGCAAAGCCCTCGAAGCGTGTGGTCCATCGCGTGTGAAAACCGCCCAACCCGACCTTCGCGCAGCAACACCCCGCGCTCAGCGTCGATGTTGTGCGCAGCCACCCGACGCCTGATTGAGGCCGCTCAATCGCAGCGCGGTGGCTTCGCGTTCAATCAAATCAAGCAACGTGGCCGGCGTACCGAATCGGTGGCACCGGCGGCTGACAGCACATCGACCGGAGACCACCGCATGGCTATCGACAACAGGTCGGCAACCACCACCGTCGCATACCTCGCACCGCGCAAGCGGGCGGCGGGGCGCGGCGCACCGATGGTTAACGGCGATGATGCAAACGCCCTGCCCGCTGACCGCATGGCGGTGGTCCACACCGTCAACCAGGACGCAGTCAACCGCACTGCCGCCAACGGCCATGCAATCGGCGAAGCGGCTTTGCTACACGCACCGCCCGCCCGCCCGACGCCTACCGATTCGCACGCCTTCGACATCTACCGCGCCACCCTCGCGCTACAAAGCGTCGATGACCGGTTGCCGTCGAACGATTTTTTGAAAGAGTTGCACCGCGAAGAGCGCCGTGCCGAACGATCAGGCTGCGCGCTGTCGCTGGTGCTCTACCAATTTGCCGACGCTGCCGACCCATCGCCGCCACGCAATGCGCTCGGCTTGCCGTCGGCGCAAAGCGCAGCAGTCGATCACCTGCTCGACGCGATCTACAGCTCGAAGCGCGAAACCGACATCGTCGGCCACGTCGGCAGCCGCACGATTGCCTTGCTGTGCCCCGACACCGGCGAGGCCGGCCGCCAGTGCCTGCAGCAAAAAATCAACCAGCGTGCGGGGCCGCTGCCGTGCCAGGTTGCTGCCGCCATTTATCCCGACGACCTGTTCGCCAGCTTGCGTGCCGGTACCGCCATGCCGCAGGCGTTTGCGCCATTTCTGATCGGCACCGATGCCGCGCACACGACTGAGGGCTACCCGCTCAAACGCACGCTCGATGTGGTCGGCGCAACGGCTGCCCTGGTGCTGCTGGCGCTGCCGATGGTGTTGGTCGCAGCGGCCATTGCGTTGACCTCACCTGGCGCACCGCTGTTCAAGCAAACCCGCATCGGCAAGCGTGGCGTGCCGTTCACGTTTTATAAATTTCGCTCGATGGCAAGCCGCAACGACGACCGCATCCACCGTGAATTCGTCGCCGGGCTGATCAACGGCGTGCCGCCCGCACCCGCCGCCAACGGCCAGCCGGTGAGCTACAAATTGAAGTCCGACCCACGGGTCACACGGCTCGGCCGCTTCCTGCGCAAAACCAGCATCGACGAACTGCCGCAGTTTTTCAATGTGCTCAAAGGCGACATGAGTCTGGTCGGTCCGCGCCCGCCAGTTCCGTATGAATCGGTGCACTACCAACCGTGGCACCTGCGGCGCATTTTGTCGATCAAGCCCGGCATCACCGGCTTGTGGCAGGTCGAGGGGCGCAGCACCGTGAGCTTCAACGAGATGGTGCGCATGGACTTGCGTTACCTGCGCGACTGCTCACTGGCGCTCGATCTGAAGCTGCTGCTGAAAACCGTGCGGGTAGTGCTGCGCTGCAACGGCGCAACCTGAACCCATGCGCGAGCGCCTTCCCGGCTTTTGACACCGCACTGCCGCGGTCCATCCAGACCAGGCCACTTCGGAGACCCACGCAATGAACATTGAAGGCGCAAACATCCTGGTCACCGGCGGGGCCGGCCTCATCGGTTCGAGCACCATCGACCTGCTGCTGCGCGACCACGCACCACGCCGAATCGTGATCCTCGACAACCTGGTGCGCGGCAGTCTGGTCAACATTTACCACGCACTCGGCGACCCGCGGGTGCGCCTGATCGAAGGCGATATTTGCGACGTCGACACCGTGCAGCGCGCCACCGAAGGCATCGACGCGGTGATTCACATGGCCGCTTTGCGCATCACCGCCTGCGCCGCCGAACCGCGACGCGCGTTGCAGGTCATGTGCGACGGCAGCTTCAATGTGGTCGACGCAGCGCGCGCCGCCGGCGTCAAAAAAGTAGTGGCCGCATCGTCGGCATCGGTCTACGGTTTAGCCACCTCATTCCCGACCCGTGAAGACCACCATCCGTACGGCAACGACACCTGGTACGGCGCGAACAAGGTACTGCTGGAAGGGCTGCTGCGCTCGTACCACGCGATGCACGGCTTGTCGTATGCGGCGATGCGCTACTTCAACGTGTACGGCCCACGAATGGACATCCACGGCAAATACACCGAGGTGTTGATCCGCTGGATGGAGCGCATCAGCGCCGGTAAACCACCGCTGATATTGGGCGACGGCCACCAAACGATGGACTTCATCTACATCGACGACGTGGCGCGCGCCAACGTGCTGGCGCTGCAATCGGACACCACCGACGAGGTGTTCAACGTGGCCAGTGGCTGCGAAACTTCGCTGCGCGAATTGGCGCAGGCTTTGTTGGAGGTGATGGGCACGCCCAACATGCGGCCCGAACACGGGCCGGAGCGCAGCATCAACTCGGTGCCGCGCCGACTGGCGTGTACCGACAAAAGCCAACAAGTGCTGGGCTTCACCGCGCAAGTCGATTTGCACCACGGGCTGCGACGGCTGGTCGACTGGTGGCGCGATCACAAAGACCTGGGCGCAGTCGCATGATCCCGATCGCCAAACCCGTGATGGGTGAAGCCGAGGCCGACGCTGCACGCCGCGTGATCCTGGGCGGCTGGATCACACAGGGCCCGGAGGTAGCCGCGTTCGAACGCGAGTTCGCAGCGTACGTCAGCGCACCGCACGCGTGCGCGGTGTCCAACTGCACCACCGCGCTGCACCTGGCGCTGCTGGTGTCAGGTGTTAAGGCAGGCGATGAAGTCATCACCGTCAGCCATTCGTACATCGCCACCGCCAACAGCATTCGGTACTGCGGTGCGTTACCGGTGTTTGTCGACATCGCGCCTGGCAGCTTCAACATAGACACAACCCGCATTGCCGCGGCCATTACCGAACGCACCCGCGCCATCATTTGCGTGCACCAGATTGGCATGCCGTGCGACTTGCACCGCTTGGCGCAAATCGCAAAGGCGCACCAGTTGCCGCTGATTGAAGACGCGGCGTGCGCCATCGGCAGTGAAGTGCTGTGGCGCGGCGCGTGGGAAAAAATCGGCCGCCCACATGGCGATGTGGCCTGCTTTTCGTTTCACCCGCGCAAGGTGATCAGCACCGGCGACGGCGGCATGCTCACCACCCGCCATGCCGCATGGGACCAACAATACCGGCTGCTGCGCCAGCACGCGATGAGCGTGCCCGACACCGTGCGCCACGGCTCGAACCAGGTTATTTTCGAGACCTACCCGAGCGTCGGCTTCAACTACCGCATGACCGACATTCAGGCTGCAGTCGGGCGCGAGCAGTTGAAACGGTTGCCCGGCATCGTGAAAAAAAGGCGCGAGTTGGCCGCCGCTTACCGCGCGCTGTTGGCCGATATCGACGGCCTGCTGTTGCCGACCGAACTGGCGTGGGCCCGCAGCAACTGGCAGAGTTTTGCGGTGCAGCTGCCGGCCGGCGTCGACCAGCGCGGCGTGATGCAAGCCATGCTCGACGCGGGCATCAGTACCCGCCGCGGCATCATGTGCATACACCGCGAACCGGCCTATGCAAACGCGCCGCAGCCAAACGCGCTGACCCACTCAGAAACCGCGCAAGACCGCTGCGTGTTGCTGCCGTTGTACCCGGAGCTGCACACCGATGAACAGCAGCAGGTGGTGACCGCGTTGCGTGCGGCGTTGGACGCTGGCATAGCTACCAACACCGGTTGCGTCACCGCTGCCGCCGCACTTGCTGCCACCGCACCGCCAGCCCCAACAGCACGCCAGCTGCAAAGCGCGTAACTGCGGCACACCCAGCGCAGCTGAATCCGACCTCACTCCACCGCAAGCCACCGCAGCCACCGCACGCTATGGCCGAACTGCAACTTCCGGCGAACGCATTGGCACCGCACACCGTGGCACTGACATCCACGGCGAATGCGGGCACGGGCACGGGCACGGGCACAAGCGCTGCTGCACCCATGCCGCCGATGCCGACACCCACGCAGACGCTGCCTCCGACGCCCACGCCGACGTTGCAACGGCATCCAGCACCGACGTTGCAACGTCAGACCACAGCGCACAGCACCTATGACCAAATACTGAAATCGTCGATCTTGATCGGCGGGTCGTCTTTGTTGGTCATCGCCATCGGCGTGATCCGCACCAAGGCGATTGCGCTGATCCTCGGGCCGACCGGCTTCGGGTTGATGGGTCTGTACGGTTTGATCGCCGACCTGGCGCGCAGCCTGGCGCAGGTCGGCGTGAGCAACAGCGGCGTGCGCCAGATTGCCGAGGCCCACAGCTCAGGCGACGCGCAACGGGTAGCGCGCACGATCACGGTGTTGCGCCGTTTGGTGGTGTTGCTGGGGTTGCTGGGTGCGGCGCTGTTGGCATTTTTCTCAGGCCCGGTGGCCACGCTGACCTTCGGCAATGCCGACCATGCCAATGCGGTGGCGCTGCTCGCGGTGGCGGTGTTTTTCAGTGTGGTGGCCGGCGGCCAAACCGCGTTGATCCAAGGCATGCGGCGAATCAACGACCTGGCGATGCTCGGCGTGTGGGGCGCGGTGTTCGGTGTCGTGGTGGGCGTGCCGATGGTGTACTGGCTGCGCGAAGACGGCCTGGTGCCTTCGCTGGTGGCGGTGGCCGCGATGTCAGCGCTGACGTCTTGGTGGTACAGCCGCAAGGTGCGCATCGAAAGCGCACACCTGACCGCCCGGGTGGTGCGCGCCGAGGCCACCTCACTGTTGACGCTGGGTGTGGTTTTCATGGCCAGCGGCTTGCTCATGATGGGCGTGGCGTATGCGGTGCGCCTGATCGTGCTGCGCCACGCCGGGCTCGAAGGGGCAGGTCTTTACCAGTCGGCGTGGGCGCTCGGCGGGCTGTACGTCGGCTTTGTGTTGCAGTCGATGGGGGCCGACTTCTACCCCCGCCTGGTCGCCACCGCCGATGACCCGCCGCAGTGCAACCGTCTGGTCAACGAGCAAGCACAAATCAGCATGCTGCTGGCCGGCCCCGGCGTGCTGGCCACGCTGGCCTGTGCGCCGTGGGTGATTGCGGTTTTTTACAGCGCCGAGTTCGCCGGTGCAGTCGCGGTGCTGCGTTGGATATGCCTCGGCATGACGCTGCGGGTGATCACCTGGCCGATGGGTTTCATCATCGTTGCACGGCAACAGCGGCTGATTTTTTTCGCCACCGAGTTGGCGTGGTCGGTGGTGGCGTTGAGCCTGGCCTGGTGGCTGGTTCCAGCTTACGGCGTGGCCGGTGCGGGCATGGCGTTCGCCGGCTCGTATGTGTTCCATGGGCTGATGATTTATCCCATCGTGGCCAGCTCAAGCGGCTTTCGTTGGTCACCGGCCAACATGGCCACCGGCGCGATTTTTGTGGCGTCTATCGGCAGCGTGTTTGCCGGTTTTTATGCGCTGCCCTTCGCGTGGGCCACGCCATTCGCGCTGCTGGTGACGTTGCTGAGCGCGGTGTATTCAGTGCGCACGCTGTTGACGCTGGTGTCCATCGAGGCGATGCCGAAAACGCTGCAACGGCTGCTCGTGTGGTGCGGTTTGACCGCCAGACAAACGCCTGGTGCGGCATGAAGATCCTGGTCTTTTTGCACGAGCTGGTGGTCGGCGGCACCATCGTCAATTGCATCGAGCTGAGCGCTGCACTGCGCGATTTGCACGGCCACGAGGTGGTGCTGTTCGCCACCCCCGGGCCGATGCTGAAGTGGGTGCGCGATGCGCGCCTGCGCTTTGTGGCCGCGCCGGTGGCGGCATGCCATCCGTCACCGGCGCGCATGCGTGCCCTGCGCGAAGTCGTGCAGGCTGAAAAACCCGACCTGATCCATGTGTGGGAAACCTGGCCGTGCCTCGATGCGTATTGCGCGGCGTATTTGGCGATGGGCATTCCGCTGCTGATCACCAACATGCAAATGTCGGTGACCCGCATCAGCCCGAAGCGGCTGGTCACCACCTACGGCACGCCGGAATTGGCCGAGCTGGCGCGCGCAGCGGGTCGCCCGCACACGGAGGTGCTGGTGCCGCCGGTCGACGTGCGGTTGAACGCGCCCGGTGCGGTCGATGCCACCGCGTTTGCGCAGCGGTTCGGCATCGAGCCGGGTGACACGACGCTGGTCACCGTGTCGCGCCTTGTGGAGTCGCTGAAGGGCGAAAGTTTGCTGCGCACGATCGATGCCATGCGCACGCTGGGGCGGCAAACGATGGCGGGCCGGCGCTTGCGCTTGCTGATCGTCGGCGACGGTACGGCGCGCGGCGCAGTGGCCCAGCGTGCTGCCGAGACCAATGCCGAACTGCGGCGCGACGCGGTGGTGTTGACCGGTGCGCTGCACGACCCGCGACCGGCCTATGCGGCGGCAGACATCGTGGTCGGCATGGGCGGCTCGGCACTGCGCGCACTGGCGTTTGCCAAGCCGGTGGTGGTGGTGGGTGAACAGGCTTTCTCGGCTGCGTTTACGACCGACACCGCTGCCATGTTTCACCACACCGGCCTGTACGGAATCGGCGACGGCGACCCGGCATGCACACGGCTGGTTGCCGACATTGCCGGTGTGGCCGAACGCCCGCGCGATTGGGCCGCGCTGGGTGCGACCTCACGCCAATTCGTGGTCGCGCACTTTTGCCTCGATGTCGTGGCGGCATCGCTGTCTGCGATTTGCACACGGGCTGCGGCGCAACCTGTGCGCGGTCTGCACGCGGTGCCCGACGCGTTGCGCACGGCTGCCGTCTACCTGCGCGAACGGCGGTTCATGTGGCGCGGCGTGCCGCCGCTGCACATGGACAGCAGCGATGCGCTCGAAGCCCATGCCGCCCCGCTGCCTGACGGTCATGGCTGAAGTCCGCCTGCGTCGTGTCAGGCCTGGGCCGGCCGACCCGTGCGCGGCCACCGTGGTCGCGACAGCAAGCCCTACCGCAAGCCCCATTGCAAGCCCCACCGCAACCGCGCCACGCACTGGCCGCCGGGTTTTGTTCCTCACCCATGCGGCGTCGCGCAACGGTGCCAGCCTGCTGCTGCTGCATTTGCTGCAGTGGTTGCACGCGCACACCGACTTGCAGTTGGCGGTGCTGTCGAACGGCGATGGGCCGCTGATCGATGCGTTTCGCCAGGTCGCCAGCACCCGGGTGTGGCGCAATCCGCTGTGTTTTTTACGTGCCGTCAACCGCCCGTGGGCACACGCACTGCGCGCAGGCGCAGGAAGCCTGCTGCTGCGCGCTTACGTGAAGCATCAGCGTGTTGATTTGGTCTATGCCAACACCGCGGCGGTGGGCAGCGGTGTGCTGGCGCTGTTGCCAACGCAGACCAAAGTGCTGTGGCATATCCACGAACTGGCCTATGCGCTCAAGCTGAGCTGGGGCCACGACCAGGTTGGCGCAACGCTTGCCACCACGCTTTCAAGCGCCACGCGCGTGATTGCGGTGTCACAGCCTGTGGTCGACACATTGACTCGCGAGTTCGCGGTGCCAAGCGAGCGGATCGACTTGATCCATGGCTTCGTGCCCATGCACTCGATATCCGCCGCGCAACACAGCACCACCCGGCTGCGCATTTGTGCCGAGTTGGGCTGGCCAGCCGACGCCTTCGTGGTCGCTGGTTGCGGCGGACTGGGTTGGCGCAAGGGATCCGACTTGTTTTTGCAAATGGCATGCGCTGTGCAGCGACTGGACGGCCGTAGCGCGGTGCGTTTTTTATGGGTCGGCGGCGGCCAGCATGACGGCGTCGACGCGCTGCAGTTCGCCCACGACGTGCGCTCGCTCGGCCTCGCGCAGGTGTGCTGCCGCGTGGCCGCCACGCCGGCGGTCGACGACTACTACAGCGCGATGGACGTGTTTGCACTGACCTCGCGCGAAGACCCATTCCCGCTGGTCATGCTCGAAGCCGCAGTGCACGGCGTACCCACCGTGTGTTTCGACGCGGCCGGCGGCGGCCCGGAATTCGTCAGCCCCCACGCCGGTGTGGTGGTGCCGTATCTGAACCTCGACGCGTTTGCCCGCGCGGTGGTCGAGTTGCACCGCGCACCAGCGCAGCGGCTGGCGCTGGGCCTGGCCGCGCAACGCAAAGTGCGTTTGCAGCACACCGTCGATACCCAGGGGCCGATGGTTTTGCGCAGCATTGAACGCTGCCTGGCGGCCACCGCGGCGGCCGTCGGCCATTCGCCGCATTGAACGCTGCGACGCCCACAGGAACAGCGCCATGTACGCCACCGACAACACCACCTTCATCAACGGGCTCGGCATTGCCTTCGTGCTGCTGATGGGTGTGCTGATGCTGGTGCTGCCGCGCCGCTATGCGCTGTTGCCGGTGGTGGCGATGGTGTGCTTCATGACGATGGGGCAGCGGGTGCTGGTGCTCAATTTGAACTTCACCCTGATACGCATCTTGCTGGTGTTCGGTTTGCTGCGGGTGATCGTTCGCGGCGAGATTCGCGCCGGGTCGTTCAATGGCATCGACCGCGCGATGGTGTGGTGGGTGCTGGCCAGCATCGTGGCCAACACCATGCTGTGGAAAACCAGCGAGGCATTCGTCAACCGACTGGGCCTGGCCTACGACGCGCTCGGCCTGTATTTCATCTTCCGCGTGTTGGTGCGCGATGTCGACGACATGCGCTGCGTGGTGCGCCAGTTCGCCTGGGCTGTCGTGCCGTTGGCACTCAGCATGCTGGTGGAAAGAAATGTCGGCCGCAACCCGTTTGCGGTGCTCGGCGGTGTGCCGCCCGAAACGCTGCTGCGCGAAGGCGTGTTGCGCTGCCAAGGCCCGTTTTCGCATCCGATTCTTGCGGGCGCATTCGGCAGCGCGGCGCTGCCGCTGTTTATCGGCATGTGGTGGCAGCCGCGCGGTCGCATCGCCGCGGTGCTGGGCACCGTGTCGGCTTTCACCATTGTGGTGTTGTCGGGTTCCAGCGGGCCGTTGATGGCCGCGGTCATCGGCGTGTTGGCGCTCGGTGCCTGGCCGCTGCGGCGGCACATGCGGGCGGTGCGCTGGACGTTGGGGCTGAGTCTGTTGGCGCTGCATTTGGCGATGGCGGCACCGGTGTGGTTTTTGCTGGCCCGGGTCGGCATTTTTGGTGGCTCGACCGGTTACCACCGCGCCATCTTGATCGACCATGCAGTGAGCCATTTCCCGGAATGGTGGTGGGTCGGCACGCAGTCCACCGCCGACTGGGGCTACTACATGTTCGACGTGACCAACCAATACGTGCTGATCGGCGTGCAGGGCGGCGTCGGGTCATTGCTGCTGTTTTTGCTGATCATCAAACGCGCGTTCGCATCGAGCGGCGATGCAGTGCATGCGTCGGGTCATGGCGAAAACGTCGATCACAAAATGTGCTGGATGGCATGGGCGTTGGGCGCATCGCTGCTGGTGCACTGCGTCAACTACATCTCGGTGCCGTACTTCGACCAGAACATCGTGTGCTGGTATTTGCTGCTGGCGATGATCGCCACCGCGGGCCAGGTTGCGCGGCGTGCAGCGCCATCGCATGCAGCGTCGACAGCACATAAAAACCACGGCGCAGCACCAGCGCAGGGGTTGCCGCCGCCCGGCGCTTCGGTCACTGATTCAGCCAGCCCTGTGCCCACCGTCGCGCCCGGTTTGAACCCCGCGACCTAACGCAACGCTTAACCACTCACCACCGGGCCCAAACACCATGACCAGCATCGCGCAAGCGTCCAGCACATCGCATGCGAATGCCGACTCGGCGGTGGCCGTGGCCGCGGCCATCGACGGGTTGGGCATGCTGGTGAGCAGCCAGCGCGGCGGCGACGAAACCTACTTTCGCAACCAGCTGCCGCGTTATGCGCGCACGCTGCACCGCATTCAGGCACTGCGACCTGCGCCGTGCCGGGTGCTCGACATCGGCAGCCACTATTTGCACCAAAGCGTGCTGCTCAGCCGACTCGGCTACCAGGTCAGCGGCATCGACATCAGCTTGTTTGCCGAAGCCGACTTCGTGCAGGCGCGGGCCCGCATGTGCGGCATCCACAACCGCGCGGTCAACTCGCTCGAAGCCGGTGAGTTTTTAAGCGATCAAAAAGGCACGTTCGAGCTGATCGTGTTCACCGAGATCCTTGAACACATCACCTTCAACCCGGTTCGATTTTGGGCGCGGGTGTATGAGCTGCTGGCACCGAACGGCGTCGTGTACCTGTCGACCCCGAATGCGCTGCGACCGGCAGCGTGGGCGCGCGCAATGGGCGGCTTGCTCAGGGCTCGCGGCATCGGTATCAGCGTCGACGACATCCTCGGCAACGTCACCTATGGCCACCACTGGAAAGAATATTCAGCGGCCGAAATTTCACGCTACTTCGCGAAGCTGTCGCCCGACTTTGCGGTGACCACGCGCTGGTATTCCTCCGACCTGTCTATTGATTGCACTCAAGGCCGAAGCCTCACCACCCGCCTAAAACGAGGGTTGGCATGGGTGCCATGTTTTCGCTCCGATATCGAAGCGGTTATTCAGTTGACAGGCCAGGTCGGGTTCACAGCGCAAGCACCTCAGCTGCGCATGCACCAGCCGCTGGCGCAAGCAAGGAGCTGAGATGCGCAACCGGGGCGGCAGGGTTTCATGATCACGGTAGTCGCCGCAGTGAACAACGACGCCACGCTGGCAGCCAACCTGCTGCGGTCGCCGGTTTTGCGCGCTTGCGGGGTGACGCTGCAATTGCAACGCGGCCACCCGTCTGCGGCGCTGGCCTACCGCGCGGCCATGGGCGATTGCCGGCACGACATTGCGGTGTTTGCCCACCAGGACGCGTATTTGCCGCCGGGCTGGTTGGACCAGTTGATGCGCAGCGTCGAAACGATCGAGAAAAACGATGCGCAATGGGCCGTGCTGGGTGTCTACGGAGTCGCAGCGTGCGGCGCACAAACCGGCTGCGTCTGGAGCTCCGGACTCGACAGCGTGTTCGGCTGCGCATTCGCGAACCCGGTGCGCGTGGATTCAATCGATGAAGTCGTGATCGTGTTGCGGCGTTCATCGGGCGTTGAGTTCGACGCCGCGCTGCCGGGCTATCACCTGTACGCCACCGACCTGGTGCAAACCGCGCTGTCACGCGGCATGGGTGCCTATGTGATCTATGCGCCGGTGGTACACAACTCACGGCCGGTCACCTACCTGGGGCCGGACTACTTCAACGCCTATCGCTATGTGGCGCGCAAGTGGCGGCACCGCTTGCCGATACACAACAACGTGGCGCAGCTCGTGGCACCCGGCCTGGCGTACTGGCGCATTCGGGCGCGGCACCGCTGGACCGAGTGGCGGCAATCGCACCTTGACCGCGCGGCACTCGACCGGCGTTATGACTGCATCGAGTTGTCACGCCGCCTGGGGTTTGAATGAACACCTCGCCCGCACGCAGCGTGGCGGCCATTCGGCCTGCGGCGTCCGCGACGGGACAGGTGCCGGGGTTGGCGTTGGAGCTGGAGCTGGAGCTGGAGCTGGGGTCGCGCACCGACTTCCGTGCTGACTTCCGCGCCGCCGATTCGCCCGTGCAGGCAGCCGCGTCGACAGCGGCCAGAGGCGCTGCGGTGCGGCCGCTGCGCGCCTGCATGCTGGCCTACACCTTCTATGAAAACGACGGCCGCGTCATGCGTTATGCCGAGGCGTTGGCGCAAGACGGTGCGCAGGTCGACGCGATCGTGTTGCGCCGCCCCGGTCAGCCGCGCGAAGAAATGCTCAACGGTGTGCGGGTGATTCGAATTCAACTGCGCGAAAAAAATGAACGTGGCAAGTTCAGCTACCTGCAGCGCACCGTGCAATTCTTTTTTCGCTCGATGCTCGAAATCGCGCGCCAGCACCGGAGGCACCGATACGACCTGGTGCATGTCCATTCGGTGCCCGACTTCGAGGTGTTCGCCGCCTGGTTTGCGAAGCTCGGCGGTGCACGGCTCATCCTGGACATCCACGACATCGTGCCCGAGTTCTACGCTGCGAAGTTCAGCGTTGCGCACGATTCGTTCATCTTCAAAGCGCTGGTCTGGGTCGAGCGCCGATCGGCCGCGTTTGCCGACCACGTGATCATCGCCAACGATTTGTGGCGCGCCAAACTGATCCAGCGTGCCACGCCTGCCGACAAATGCACATCGTTCATCAACTACCCGGACACGTCGGTGTTCAACCAGGGTTTGCGTACGCGCACAGATCAAGGCAACGCCGATGCGCGCTTCGTGTTGTCGTACCCCGGCACGCTGAATTGGCACCAGGGCCTGGACATCGCCATCCACGCATTCGCGATCGCGCACCGCGACGCACCCGCGATGGAGTTTCATATCTACGGCGAAGGCAGCGCCCGGCCCGGGCTCGCGCAGTTGGTGCTTGATCTGGAGCTGTCGCAGGCCGTGCATTTGCACCCGCCGCTGCCGCTGCGCGAGATCGCCTGCGTCATGGCAAACGCGGATCTGGGCGTGGTGCCCAAGCGCAACGATGCGTTTGGCGGCGATGCGTTCAGCACCAAGATTTTGGAATTCATGGCGCTCGGCGTGCCGGTGGTGGTGGCGGCTACGCGCATCGACACGCATTACTTCAACGACTCACTGCTGCGGTTTTTTACGCCTGACGATGCCGCCGATTTGGCCCGCGCGATGCTCGACGCATACCGGCACCGCGAACGCAGCGCCACGTTGGCGGCCAACGCGCTGCGCTACGCCCGTGGCCACAGCTGGGGCAGCCGCAAAGGCAGCTATCTCGACCTCGTGCACAGGCTGGTTCATGGCCACGCGTAGTCAGCCCACGCTGCGCTGGTTGCAGCCACCTCGGCTGGACCGCTGGCTGAGTTTGTCGGTGGCTGCTCCCGTACAACGCGCGCTGGCGCGGCTCGCACCCCTCGTATCTGCACCTCTTGCGCCCACAGCTCTCGCTTGCACAGCGCTTGCGTCCACATCCACACCGGCACCACCCATCCCGGTGCTGATGTACCACAGCATCGCCGACGATGTGGACGACCACCTGCACCCCTACTTTCGCACTGTCACCAGCGCCTGCCGCTTCGCGCAACAGGTCAATTGCTTGCGCCAGCACGGCTACCAGGCGGTCACCTTGAGTGCGGCAGTCGAGCTGATGAACGCGCCGTTGCGCCGTGCGCAGCCGCATGCGGCCAAGGTGGTGGCATTGACGTTCGACGACGGGTTGCGGGACTTTTTCACCACCGCACACCCCATTCTTCAGCGCGCCGGTTTCAGTGCCACGGTGTTCGTGGCCACCGCGTTCTTAGACAAACCGTTTCTCAACGGCCGCGATGGCTTGCGCAGCGCCGAGGTGCGGTCGCTGTGCGCACAAGGCATCGAATTCGGCTCCCATTCGGCCAGCCACCGCAAGCTGGTCGATTTGTCAGCGCACGAATTGGCAGGCGAACTCAGCGACTCGAAACGCGCGCTCGAAGACATCACCGGGCAGGCAGTCAGCCAGTTTTCATACCCGTACCGCTTTCCGCAACAAGACGCAGCGTTCACGCAATGGCTGGCTCAGTTGCTAGACCACCATGGTTACCGCGGCGGCGTAACCACCACCATCGGCCGCGCGCGTGCGACCGACCCGCGGTTCTACCTGCCCCGCTTGCCCATCAACGATTGCGATGACGCTGAATTGTTCGGTGCCAAGTTGGACGGCCACTACGACTGGCTGCGCCGCGCGCAGCAATGGCGCAAGCAGTCGCGCGCGCTGCTGCAACAGCTGGGGCTGACGTCGCCTGAGCCAGCAGGTGCCTCGCCCGATGCGGCATCGGGCGTGTCGAAATGACTGCGCCGCATCTGGTGCCGCATCTGGTGCCGCACCAGGCACCGCAGCTCGCACCGCACGCTGCGCCGGCCTATGTCGTGGTCACCCCGGTGCGCGACGAGGCCCAGTACATCTCGGCTACGCTGGCATCGATGCTGGCGCAAAGCCACCCGCCGCTGCGCTGGGTCATCGTCGACGATGGTTCGACCGACGACACCTTGCGCATCGTGCAAGCACACACGCGTGACGTGCCGTGGGTCACGGTGGTGTCGACTGGTTCGGCGCAACGCCGGCTGGGCAGTGCCGAAGTGCTGGCTTTCCAACGTGGTGTCGCTGAAATCGATGCCGCCACGCCATATGCCTACATTGCCAAACTCGATGGTGACGTGCGCCTGCCGTTCGACTACTTCGAGCGGCTGCTGCTTGCGATGGCGGCCGAGCCGGGTTGGGGCATCGCCTCGGGTGTGTATTGCGAACTGCAAGGCCGCCAATGGCAGCCGGTGCCGATGCCGCCGTACCACGCCGCCGGTGCATCGAAGGTGGTGCAACGGCAGTGCTTCGAGCAGATCGGCGGCTTCGTTGCCAGCAAAGGCTGGGACACGGTCGACGAAATTCGGGCCGGCCAATTGGGCTGGCGCACCGGCCACATTGCCGCCATTCAATTCCAGCACCTGAAGCCCGAAGGCCAGGCGATGGGCACGCTGCAAACGCACCGCTTTCATGGCGATATTTACTACCAGACCGGCGGCGGCTTTTTATTCTTGCTGGCCAAGGTGCTGCACCGCATGGTCGCGGCCAAGCCGCGCCCACTCAGCGGCTTAGCTATGTTGTGGGGCTATGCCGCACCGTGTCTGCAACGCCGGCCCAGGTTGGTCAATCGCGCCGAGGCGCGGTTCTATCGCGGCATGCTGAATCGACGCATCGCGACATCGGTGGCCAAGCCGGTGGCGCGGCTGCTGGCAATGGTTCGCACCTGATCCGCCACGGAAAGCGAGCCAGTCACCATGTGCGGCATCAGCGGTATCTATCACTTCAACGGCGCACCGGTCGACGCGGAGCAGCTGCAAGCCATGAGCGATGCGCTCACCCACCGCGGGCCCGACGGTGCGGGCCGCTTGCTGCAAGGCCCGGTGGGCTTGGGCCACCGCCGCCTCAGCATCATCGACCTGGCCGGCGGCGCGCAGCCACTGGCCAACGAAGACGACAGCGTGCACGTCGTCTTCAACGGTGAGATCTACAACTTCATCGAATTGCGCCAAGAGTTGATCGCCGCTGGGCATGGCTTCAAAACCCGGTCAGACACCGAAGTCATCGTGCACGCCTACGAGCAGTGGGGCCGTGATTGCGTGAGTCGCTTCAATGGCATCTTCGCGTTCGCCTTATGGGACGCGCGCCGGCAGCAGCTGTTTCTTGCGCGCGACCACCTGGGCGTGAAGCCGCTGTATTACTTTCGCGCGGGCAGCGCACTGGTGTTCGCGTCGGAAATCAAGTCGCTGCTCGCGCATGCCGCATGCCCGCGGCGGGTCGACACCCAATCGCTGGGCCAGCTGTTTACCTTTCGCTATGTGCCGTCACCGCGCACGCTGTTCGACGGCATCAGCAAGCTGCCACCGGGCCACAGCATGGTGGTCGCAGCCAGCGGCATCGACTTGCAACGCTATTGGCAGTCGGTGCCCGCGCATCGCCACCTGCCCAATGAGTCGGAGCTCACCGAAGCGTATGGCGCGCTGGTCGAAAACGCGGTGAAGTTGCAGTTGCGCAGCGACGTGCCGGTGGGCCTGTTCCTGAGTTCGGGGGTCGACTCGGCAGCGCTGCTGGCGATCATGCGCCACCAACTCACCGGCCCGATTCACACCTTCACCATCGGCTTCGAAGGCGGCGAGCGCAGCAACGAGAACGAAGGTGCGCGCGCGCTGGCACGCACCTTTGGTGCCGACCACACCGAGCTGATCGTCACCGCGCGCGACTACGAAACCTACTTCGAGCGCTACATGAACGACCTGGAAGAACCAGTCGGCAACGAAACCGCCGCCGCGTTCTACTTCGTCAGCCGCCTGGCCAGCAGCCGGGTCAAAGTGGTGCTGACCGGCCAGGGTGCCGATGAACCGTGGGCCGGCTACCAGCGCCACCTCGGCGTGCAGTTGTCTGAAACCTACCGCCGCCTGCCGCGCGCACTGACGCAAGGCGTCATCAAAAACATGGTGATGGCGTTGCCGCGCAATGAGCGGCTCAAGCGCGGTGTGTTGGCGCTGGACGAACACGATTTGCTGACGCGCTTCGCGAAGATTTATTCGTTCTTCACGCCGAACATGCGCGCCGGTTTGTTCAATGCCGAAGTCCAGGCCGACGCCGGCTATCGAACCTTCGAAGCGCGGGAGGCGCTGGCGCACTTGCAGCGCGACGTGCACGCGCTCGATGCGGTCAGCCAGATGCTGTACATCGACACCCGCGCCAGCCTGCCCGATGACTTGTTGATGGTCAACGACAAGATGTCGATGGCCAACTCGATCGAGTCGCGGGTGCCGTACCTCGATCCGCGCCTGATCGAGTTCGTCGAAAGTTTGCCGCTGCACTACAAGCTGCGCCGAGGTACCGGCAAGTACCTGCACAAGAAAACGCTGGAACGGTGGCTGCCGAAGTCGGTGGTCAACGCCAAGAAAAAGGGCTTCGACAACCCGGTGCAGCAGTGGCTGCGCGAGCGCTTGAGCGCGCGGGTCGACGAGCTGCTGTTCAGCAGCGACTCAGCCGTGCGCCGCTATTTCGACATCTCGTACATCCGCCGCATCGTTGAACAACACCAGGCTGGCCGTGAAAACTACATGCGCCACATCTACCTGCTGATCTCGTTCGAGATGTGGCACCGCCGATTCATCGGGCGCGCGTGAATGAATGCCGAGCCGAATTCAACCAGCGCGTTCGATGTGTCGGTGTGCATCGTCAACTGGAACACGCGCGCGCTGCTCGAGCGCTGCTTGCAGTCGATTCGCGAGTACACCCACGGCGTGCGGATCGAGGTGATCGTGGTCGACAACGCCTCGGCCGATGGCAGCGCGGCCATGGTGGCGGCACAGTTTCCCGAGGTGCGGCTCATTGCCTCGCCCGACAACCTCGGCTTCGCCCGCGGCAGCAACCGCGCGGCGCAAGCCGCCCGTGGCGAATGTGTGCTGTACCTGAACCCCGACACCGAACTCGCCAGCAACGCACTGCGCGGCATGTGGCGCGCCCTGGCCAGCAACCCACAGTGCGGCGCGATCGGCTGCCGGTTGCTCAACACCGATGGCTCGATCCAGCTGACGTGCGCCAGCAGTTTTCCGACGCCGCGCAACGAGTTGATGTCACTGCTTTGCGTGGACCGATTGTTCCCGCGTGCGCGCTGGTGCAGCGCGCGCGAGTTGACCTATTGGGACCACACCGACAGCCGCGAGGTGGAGTGCTTGTCGGGCGCGTGCCTGATGTTGCGCCGCTCGCTCGACCAGCAGTTGCATGGCTTCGACGAGCGCTTGTTCATGTACGGCGAAGACCTCGACCTGTGTTGCCGCATTCGGGCGCGCGGCCTGGCGCTGCATTACCTGGCCAGTGAGGTGGTCTACCACCACGAAGGCGCGGCCAGTCAAAAGAAAGGCCGCAGCTTTGCGCCGCTGCTGCAGCGCGCCTCGACGGTTTACTTTCTGCAGAAAAACGTCGGCCACAGTGCGGCGCTGGCCTACCGCGCGGCCGTGCTGGTCGGCACTGCCGCACGCTTGGGTGGCGCATGCTTGCTGGCACCGCTTTGGTTGCTGCACAGCGTGGGGCGACCGGCACGGCGCGCACGGCTCGCCGACTTCATCGCCAAGCACTGCGACCTGTTGTTGTGGTCGGTGCGCCTCAAACACATACCGCTGCGATGAACCGGGTGCTGCTGCTCGGCGCTACCTTCGCCACCGGCAACATGGGGGTCGGCGCGCTGGCGGCTGGCGCACTGACGGTGGTGCGACACCGCTACCCGCACGCCACCATTCAGCTGCTCGATTACGGCCGCGAGCCCACGGTGTCTGTCGTCCAACTGCACGGCAAGCCCATCTCGGTACCGCTGGTGAATCTGCGGTTTTCGTGGAAGGTGCTGTTGGCGAACAACGTGGCGGCCTTGCTGGCGCTGTCGCTTGCGGCACGCTGGGGCGGTGCCGGCGTGCGGCGCTGGCTGCTGGCGCACAACCGGTGGCTGAAAGCGGTGGCCGATGCCGATATGGCGGTGGCGGTGTCGGGCGGCGACAGCTTCAGCGACATCTACGGTCTGGGCCGCTTTATGTACGTGGTGCTGCCGCAATTGCTGGCGGTCAACCTGGGCGTCGGGCTGATCATGCTGCCGCAAACCTATGGGCCGTTTCGTGGCAAGGCGGCGCAGCACATCGCGCGGTTTTTGGTGCAGCGTGCAGCGGTGGTGTACTCGCGTGACCAGGCCGGGTTGCACGTGTTGCGCAGCTTGCTGGGTGCGCATGAATCGCAAAGCCAGGCGCGCTTTTGTTTTGACATGGGCTTTGTGCTGGAGCCGCACGCGCCGCGCCAGCTCGAGCTGCGTGGCGGTGATTCGGGTGGCATTGCTTCGGGTGAGGTTGCCTCGGTTGGTCGTGGTTCGGGTGACGTTGTTTCGCGTGACGTGGTTGCGCGCGCACTAGCGCAGCGCAGCGGTGTTTTTTCGCGGCCACTGGTCGGGCTCAATGTCAGCGGCTTGTTGCTGATGGGCGGCTACACCGGCCGCAATATGTTCGACTTGAGGCTCGACTACCGCGCACTCATCGACGCGCTGATCGGCTACCTGATCGAGGTGCAAGGTGCCACCGTGTTGCTGATACCGCATGTATTCGGCAGCGACGCAGAGAGCGACACGCATGCGGTGCAAAGCGTGCATGCGCGGCTGCAAAGTCAGTACGCGCCACACCTGGTTTGCGTGTGCGGCACGCACGACCCACACGAGATCAAACACCTCGTCGGGCAGTGCGATTTTTTTATCGGCTCGCGCATGCATGCGTGCATCGCGGCGCTGTCGCAAGCCATTCCCGCAGTCGGTGTGGCGTACAGCGACAAGTTTGCCGGCGTCTTTGCGAGCGTAGGCGCAGGCAGCGTGGTGGCCGACCCGCGCCACCTCACGGTGGAGCAAACGGTCGATGTGGTGGCGCAGGCCTTTGCCGACCGGGTGGCAGCACGGGCGCAGCTGCAGCTATCGATGCCGCACATAAAGGCGCGCGTATTGGGGCTGCTCGACGATATGAACGATGCACCGCGCGACGACATCGGCAACCAACCGTGCGCCGTGGCGAGCGACAAAGTAAACACCAAAGTAAACACCGAAGTGAAGGCAGCCGCATGAACAGCAGCGCGTGCGTGCCGGTCGACACGGTGAAGGTTCGTACCGCAGTGGATGTGGCGCAGTGGCGCCTGTGCATCGGATGCGGTGCGTGCACCTATGCCTGCCCGGAGAAAAAACTCTCGCTGGTCGATGTGCTGGCCGAAGGCCTGCGCCCGGTGCTCGATGCGAGCAAGTCCTCAGCTTGCGGCAGCTGCACCGATTGCGTCACCGTGTGCCCGGGCGTGGGCATTGCGCATGTGCCGCCGGCGCTGACAACCGCGCCCGTGGCCGCGTCGGCAACAGCCGATCCGGTGCGCACCGATGCCGGCTTCATCAACGAGCTGACCCAAAGCTGGGGCCCGGTGCTCGAGGTGTGGGAAGGCCATGCCGCCGATGCTGAGCTGCGGCTTGGCGGTTCATCGGGCGGGCTCTCTAGTGCGCTGGCGCTTTACTGCATCGAGCGGCTCGGCATGCACGGCCTGCTGCATGTGGCGGCCGACACCGAAACCCGCACCACCAACCGCACCGCGTTCAGCCACCGCCGCGCCGACATCCTGGCGGCCACCGGATCGAAGTACGCACCGGCCTCGCCGTGTGACCAGTTGCAGTTGATCGAAGACGCCGGCGGCCCGTGCGTTTTCATTGGCAAGCCGTGCGATGTGCAAGGCCTGCGCAAGGCGCAGGCGATGCGCCCGCAGCTCGATGCCAACGTCGGCTTGGCGATCGGCATTTTTTGCGCAGGCACGCCCAGCACGCAGGGCACGATTGATTTGCTGCGCCTGCACGGCGTCGATCCCGCGGCGGTGGCCGAGCTGCGCTACCGAGGTCGCGGCTGGCCAGGCACGTTTGCGGTGCGCATGAAAGACGGTGGGCAATGGCGTGACCTCGCCACCTACGCCGAGGCCTGGGGCTTCCTGCAAAAGTACCGGCCCTACCGCTGCCACCTGTGCCCCGATGGCACCAGTGAGTTCGCCGACATTGCGTGCGGCGACCCGTGGTACCGCGACATCGAAGCAGGCGAAGCGGGCTTGTCGCTGGTGGTGGTGCGCACCGCGCGCGGCCGCGACATCGTGCGCGGTGCTATTGCGGCGGGCTACGTGGCGCTGATGCCGGTCAACCCCACGGTGCTGCAACGCTCGCAAAAGGAACTGCAATACAAGCGCGGCGCGATTTGGGGTCGCCTGCTGACGATGAAAGCCCTGGGCGTGGCCGCACCACGGTTCCAGGGCTTCTCACTTTTTCAAAACTGGCTGCGCATTCCCCGCCAACAACAGCTGCGCTCGCTAATCGGCACCGCGCGGCGCATCGTCATGCGCGGTTATCGACTGCCGCTGCGCCAACCCAAATAAGCGAGTAAGCACACCAAGGCCGGTAGGCGCAGTACCTGCAGTCAGTGCATGCGGCAGCGTGATGCGCCAGCTGCTGCCGGGACGAGCAAGCCGGTATCAGCGCACCGAGATATTGGTCGGCGGCTGCACGGTAGACGCAGCAGATCCGAACTCGAATGCACCGCGATCCCACGCACCGTCGGCCCCACGGATGCCACCGTTCATGTCGGTGTTGTACGGCGCGCTCAGTGCCACACCGCCACCGAGTGCAGTTTTCAAACGGAAGTTCTTCGCTGCAATCGAGGTGAACACATCGCAATTGGCGCTGCACACGGTTTTCGTCGCCGTCGAGTCACCGTCTTGCACGGTGTTGAAGTACCAGTTGTTGCTGATGGTTCCGCTGAACGAATTGTTGGTGCGCACGCTGCTGTACCAAATGTTGTTGCGCACCTCGTTGCCCGATCCGCTTTGAATGACGACACCGCTGTAGGTGCCCTGAATATTTACCAGCGTGTTGTCGTAGACCAGGAAGTTGTTGCCCTGGTTGTTGTTGCTGGCGTCGTTGGCCACGTACACCAGACCCGCCACGCCGAAGTTGTGGCCCGCTTTGCGGCCGGTATCGGCGATGTACTGCGCGGAATGGAACGCCACGTTGCCGAAGATTTTCCAGTTCGACGCGGTGCCACCGTTCAAACCTGCAATGAACGCAGTTCCCTCGATGTCTTCCATGACGTTGTTGCTCCACGTCACGTTGTTGCTGTCGGTCATTGACAGCAATTCGCCGTGCGACGCCGGCGAACTCGTGTTGCGCGCCATGTATGAATGGTCCACCGTCAGGTTTTGCCAGTTACCCCGCATCAGGAAAATTGTTCGGTCCGAGTCGTGCAGCGCGCAGTACTGAAATGTGATGTTGCTGTTGCCCGTCAACCCATAAATCACATCGTCGCCTGCGCCGCTATCGCGGCCACCGCCTTGAATATCAAGGTAGCGAAACGTCAGGTTGTCGCCGCCGCTGCCTGCACCGTTATCCAGCCGAACGGGGCTGCCACCGGCGACCTTGATGCCGTACTGCGAGGTGGTGCCCAACGTCCAGTCGCTATTGCGACGTTGGCCGTCGAATACGTAGTAGTCGGTATAGATCTGCCAGTTCGAGAACACCGCCTGGCCGTCGCCGTAGCTGCTGCTCCAGCCGGTGGCGGTGCCATGGTCTGACTCGACTGCTTTCTTGATGGTGATGGTGGACGCCCCGCTGTTGGCGGTGTTGAACACGTAGCTGCCGTAGCTGCCGTTGGCCAGGTAATAGGTGTCGCCGCGGGTCAGGCTGGCGGGCAATTTGCTGAGTGCGTTGGCCCAGTCGGCACCGTTGTTGGCACCGGTGGCACCGGGCCGAACGTATTGGTTTGCCGCGTGGGCGAACGCGGGCAGCAAGCAGGCGGTGAGCACCAGCGGAAATAAGCGTGCAGAGAAATGTCGGTTCATGTGGATTCCTGAAAAGTAAGCAAGTGGGCGCGCAGCGGTTCCATCAAGGAATCAGCTTGCTGCCTTCAGCCGAGTAGGCGGTTTCCTGCCCCGCAGAGTCGATGGCCGTGACTGCAAAGTAATAGGTGTAGCCCGCGGGTAAACCAGTCAGCGTCGAGCTGGTTGCGCCGCTGAAGGTTCCACTGCCAATGGCCTGTTTGTAGGCGCGCGAGGCGGTGCCGTAATAAACCCGGTAACCGTTGACCGCGCCAGCGGGTGCAGTCCATGACAGCGTGGCAGTTCCCGCGGGTGCCGGTGCAGGTGCAGGTGCAGGTGCAGGTGCAGGTGCAGGTGCTGGTGCGGGTGCAGGTGCAGGTGCGGGTGCAGGCACCGGTGCACCGTTATAGACCTGGCACTGCTTGACGATTCCGTACGCCGGATCGCTGCCGAAGAAGGCATTCGTACAGCTGACGTTGCCGGTCAAGGTTTTTTCAATCCAGCGGGTGTCGGCACCAAAGCGAACGCGCTGCGTGCCGCTGACGGTGAAGCTTGCGCCTTCGGTTGCTGTGGCAACCCATGATTGATTCGGCGCTGGCGCTGGTGCAGGTGCAGGCGCTGGCGCTGGCGCTGGCGCTGGCGCAGGTGCAGGTGCAGGTGCGGGCGCAGGTGCAGGTGCGGGCGTGCCGGCGACCGGCGCATCTGACCCGCCGCCGCCGCACGCGGCGAGCGCTGCGGCCGCGACGATGCTGGCCATCAAAGAAGCGATCTGCTGGCGCGGTGCCAGCCTGCGGTCATCGGTCGCTCGCATCGGAGCGGCGGTCGGGTTCGAAGTGGTGTGCATGACGGTCCCCTGTTGGCACGCCGCGGCACCTTGCCGCAGTCGTTGGGGGACAGTGTTCTGCACGCGCCGTTATGAACGCGTTAGGCGCGACGCGAGTGCCAGCAAGTCTCGGTTGGTTGCGTTGCGGTGCAGGAAGCTGTAGCGAAAAGCCTCGGGCACCTGCTGGTCGTGGACCCCCATCACCCAATCGCGCCCGGTCTCAGCCGAACGGCGCGCTTCGGCCACGCGCCCCAGGGCCTCGAAGACACGGGTCGCCACGAGCCAGAGCTCGGGCAGGTAGAAGGTGTCGGGCTGGTGGTCGCGCGCCAGCGTCAGCGCCGCCTCCACGTGCGGTTGCGCGCGGGCCGGCGCGCCCAGTGCGAGCCCGCAGGCGGCTGCCCGCACGTGGCCCGCCAGCGCCACGCCGAACCGCTCGCGGGCGGCAGCCCAGACCGCCAGGCTGGCGCCGAGCGCTTCGCCTTCGTCGGGCGGCACGAGCCAGGTCATGAACAGGCTGGCGATGCGGTAGTAGATGTCGTTCGGGTCGGGGATGACGGCCAGCGCCTGGCGCATCAGCGGCAGGCCGTCGCCACCGAGCTGGCGCCGGCTGTCGGCGCGGTGCACCAGCCGCATCATCGCCAGCCCGGGTTGCAGCCCGGCATGTTCGGTCTTGAGCAGGGCCGGCGCACGTTCGGGCTGCCCGAGGTGCTGGTAGATCACCACCATGCGGTGTTCGATGTGCGCGATCTCCGAAGGCGTTTCGGGTGCGGCGTCGAACACCGCGCGCGCCTCTTCGAGCCAGCTCATCGCGTCGCGGTAACGGCCGACATCGCGCAAGCGGTGCGCCAGGATCGACTGCGTTTTCATCAGCCGCACCTCGGGCATGTCGCCGGTGCTGCGTGCCATGCGCAAGGCCTGTTCGCCGGTCTGAGCTGCCAGCCGCACCTGCCCCATCTTCGAGAGCGTGGCCGCGCGGCTGCTCATGGCCTGCCAGAGCAGGTCGGCACG
>JAYUGJ010000146.1:0-17372 GCA_043738425.1 Burkholderiales bacterium | reverse complement strand
GCGTTCGAAGAGTTTTTGACGCTGCCGTTGTACGAAGAGATTTGATTCACCAGAACACGACCGGAGCCCACCATGCCCCATTTGCTGCACATTGAAAGTTCACCGCGCAAACAGCGCTCGGCGTCGATTGAAGTGGCGCGCACTTTTATCAGCGGCTGGCAACAGCGGCACCCGCAGGCCACGGTCGATACGTTGGATGTGTGGGCCACCGCACTGCCTGAATTCGATGGCGCGGCGTTGGGCGCGAAGTACGCGGCGCTCGAAGGCCAGCCGCGCACCGCCGAGCAGCTCACAGTGTGGGCCGACATCGAAGCGCTGGGCCAGCGCTTTCACCGTGCCGATGTGATCGTGGTCAGCGTGCCGATGTGGAACTTCGGCATCCCGTACCGGCTGAAGCACCTGATCGATGCGGTGTCGCAAAAAGACGTGCTGTTCACCTTCGATGAGCGCGGCCTGCTCGGCATGCTGGGCGGCCGCACCGCGGTGCTGGTGGCGGCACGCGGTGTGGCGCTGGGGGCCGACTTTCCGGCCGCAGAGTTCGACCACCAAACGCGATACATGGAAACCTGGGCGCGCATGGTCGGCATCACCGCGGTGCATACCGTGGCGGTAGAAAAAACGCTGTTCGGTCCCGAGGCCGATGCGGCGTCGCGCGCGCAGGCCAATGCGCAGGCAGCGGCGCTGGCGGTGTCTGTCTAGCGGATCGTTGATTCAGCCGCTGCGCTGCGGAGTCCGCTCCAGCGGCTCCGGCTGCTGGCGACCCCACTCACACCAGCGCCCGGCCCAACAAACGTTCCAGCACGCGCAGCGGCGATTTCGCCGGTTCCTGCATGCCGAACACCGGCAGGTAAAAGGTTTGCTCGAACGCATGCTGGCCAGCCATGGCGGCGTGCGACACCTGGTCGGTGTAGACCAGCCAGCTGCTGCCCGGCGCGAATTCTTGGGCGTGCTGCGGCGCGGTTGCCTGGTACCCGGTGTCGGCTTTCATGCGGTCATGCAGTTGCAGCATGGTGTGGTCGTAGGCGCTGCGGGTGCCCTTGGTAATGCGCAACAGGCGCAATGCTTGGCTGCTGCCCCACCAAGGCCGGTGCAATGTCGGCAGGTAACGGCGCGCTACCGCGTCGAACGATTCACCCAAGCGCCAGCTGCGGCTGCGGCCGGCCGGGTGCACATTGGTGAACAGCCGCAAGATGCGATCGCCGCGGGTGGGCGACGACGGAAAGCTGTCGACGTGCAGCCGCGTGTCGTCCTTGCGCCAAGACGTCGGCCGACCTTCAATTTCAACCGGCCGAAAACTCGTGCGGCCCGCGCGCACCGTGGGTGCGTAGTGCGCCAGCAGGTGGCGCAGCAGCACGTTACTCGAGTCGGCATAGCGCGCCATCATGTCGCGCAGCGCCTGGGCTTCGATGGCGTTGATGGCATCGGCGCGGCTGCCGCGCACGCGGCCGTCGGCGGGGCTGCGGCTGATGTTCTTGCTGCTGCCCACCGCCGTCGCCGATAAAAAATGGCGCTCGGTGGCATGCAGTGAAAAGCCCAGGTTCGGCAACAACAGCACGCCGCCGTCTTCCAGCGCTTGCAGCGCGGCGTGCTGCTGCGGCGCAGTGCACGGCTGATACCAGTCAGTGATGGGCAAGCTGACGATGTCGGTCATAAGCCGCGAATTCTGCTACGCCGCAGCCGCATCAACGGCCCAGCATCCGCCGGTACACCGCGCGGTTACCGGCGGCCATGGTGGGCGGCGTGAAATCAGATGCGACATGCGCCGGGCCGGCCTGCCCGAAGCGGCGGCGCAGCTCGGCGTCGCTGAGCAGCCGGTCGATGGCCGCGGCCAGCGCATGCACATCGCCGACCGGCACCAACAGGCCGGTGCGGCCTTCGGCAATCGCCTCCGGTATGCCGCCCACGCGTGAGCCGATCGACGCCACGCCGGCCGCAGCCGCTTGCAAACACACGTTCGCCAGGCCTTCGGTGTAGGCCGGGTGCACCAACACATCGAGCGCGCCGATCCATTGTTCGAGGTCGGGTCGAAAACCGGCAAACGCCACCCGCTGCTGCAGGCCCCGCGCGGCCGCCAGCGCGGGCAGGCTGGCCGACAACGCGCCGCGACCAAACACGATCAGCTGCGCGGTCGGTTGCTTGGCGGCCAGCAATTGCATCGCTTCGAACAACAGCGCGTGGCCTTTGCGCTCGATCAGTTGAGCGGCAATGCCGAGGATCGGTTGCGCTGCGTCGAGGCCGAAGGTGGCGGCCAATTCGGCGCGTGGGCGCGGACGTTGAAACGCACTCAGGTCGATGGCGCTGTGCACCACGGTGATGCCGTGGGCCGGCACGCCTTGCTCCACCAACACATCTTTGATGCCCTGCGCCACGGCCACGATGTGGCGGTACAGCGGGTACTTGAAACGCAGTGCCAGTGCGGCTTCGCGGTTGTCGTTGCGGCGTGACATGACCGCCGGCACACCTGCCCATCTCGCGCCCAAGCCGCCCCACACATCGGCACCGCGGCGACTGTGGATGTGCACCAGGTCAGGCTGCAAGCGCCGCAACAACGCGGCGAAACGCCAGCTGATCGACAGGTCGACATCGCCGAGCGTGGCCAACTCGATCACCTCGGTGCCGGCGGCGCGCGCACGGCCGGCCATCTCGCCGCCGCGGGCGCACACCAGCGTGCTGCGCACACCGAGCGCGGGCAAGTGCTCGGTCAAATACAGCACCTGCCGCGCGCCGCCATAGACAAAGCGGCCGGTCTCCAAATGCACCACGTGGGGCACCGCCGACGGCTCAGTTGGCATTGCCGGCACCGCTTGCACCGCTCGACATCGGCTTCGATGCGGGAATCGGCAGCAGGCCCAACACCGCCTGCAGCAACGCATAGATGCCCACTGTGGCTGCCGTGGCCACCGCCTGCGGCGCGGCGATGCCGAACACCGCCCAGCCTGTGACGGTGGCGACCTCACGCGTGCCCCAGCCGCCAAAGCTGACCGGCAACGCCGCCAACAAAAAAATAGGCGCCGCAGTGAACGCCACCAACCAGGCCGGCAGGCTGACGCCGAACGCGCGCGACGCGCAATACAAACCGCCCACCGACAGCAGCTGCGTGACCAGCGAGGTGGCGCATTGCACTGCATACTGCTGCGCTGCATCGGGCCGCTGCAGCAAGCCGACAGCGGTGGCGCGGCGGCTGCCGGGCAACGCACGGTGGCCGACCAGCACGGCGGTGGCGACCAAGCCCAACCAGGGCAGCGTTAAAAACCCCAGCACCAGTGCCGCCGCGATCGCACCGGTGGGCCAGGCAGCCGGTATCTGCAAGACGCGGCGCAGCGTATCCATTTCAGCCGAACCGAGCCCGGCAAACAACGCCGCTGCGGCCAGCACAAACAGAATCCACAAACCACTCAACCGGTCGAGCACCACCGACAGCCCGGCCGCGCTTTTGGCACAGCCGTCACGGTGCAGCTGCCATGCCCGCAGCATGTCGCCGCCCACCACCGCACCCGGCAACAACGCGTTCACCGCGACGCCGCGAAAGTAAACCGCCAACGCCCAATGCGCGCCGACGCGGTGGCCCAGCCAGCGCGCCAATTCACGCCAGCGCAAGGCCGCACCCGCATTGCCGCCGACGGCCAACACCAAGCCGGCGGCCAGCCAGCGCGGATCGGCCGTGCGCACCGCAGCCAACACTGCCTGCGGTCCGGCCAGCCACACGATGCCGCCGAGCAACAGCGGTGCGGCGACCAGCCGCAGCAGTTGCGTGGCGCGCTGTCGCGCAAGCGCGATCACGCCCGCGTGCGCGGCGCACGGCGCGTGTGGAACTGCGGCCGGCCGCGGCCTTCGTGGTAGATGCGCACCAGCATCTCGCCGATCAGCCCGGCCACGATCAGCTGCAAGCCGACCAGCAGCAGCACCACGCCGGCCATCAACAGCGGCCGCCCGCCGATGGCTTCGCCGCTGACCTTGACGATGGCGAGATACCCCAAGATCAGCCCGCCCGGCGTCGCCAGCCACAGCCCGAGCCCGCCGAACGCATGCAGCGGACGCTGGTGGTAGCGCATGAAAAACACGATCAACACCAAATCGAGAATGACGCGAAACGTGCGGTCGATGCCGTATTTCGAGACGCCGCGGGTGCGCGCGTGGTGGCGCACCGGCACCTCGGCAATGCGCGCCCCGGCCTCGCGCGCCAGCGACGGAATGAAGCGGTGCAACTCGCCGTACAACCGAATGCGCTCGATGATTTCGCGCCGGTACGCCTTCAGCGCGCAGCCGTAATCGTGCAGGTGCACACCGGTGGCACCCGATATCAACCGGTTCGCCAACAGCGACGGCAACTTGCGCGACACCGCGTGGTCTTGCCGCTGCTGCCGCCAGCCGGAAATCATGTCGACACCGGCATCGGTGTCGAGCCGCGCCAGCAGCGCCGGGATGTCGGCCGGGTCGTTTTGCAAATCGGCATCGAGCGTGACGATGTAGCTGCCGCGCGCCACATCGAAGCCGGCTTGCAGCGCACTCGACTGACCGTAATTGCGCGCCAGATACACCGGGCGCAACCAGTCGCGGTCGGCCGCCAACCGCGCCAGTTCGCGGTCTGAGCCGTCACGCGAGCCGTCGTCGATGCAGATCAACTCGAAGCTGCGGCCGGTGGGCACCAGCGCTTGCTGCACGCGATCGACCAGATCGCACAAGTTGTCGACTTCGTTGTAGACCGGAATGACGATCGACACATCGAGCGCCGCACCGATCGGCGTGGTGACCGGCAGCGCCATCGACGCAGCCGCAGGTGCCTCAGCGGTGGCCGCAATTTGCCGTGCCATTGACGCCGTTTGGTGGTGGCGCGCATCACTGTGCGCATCACTGTGCACATCACTGTGCCCATCACTGCGCGCTTCATCAAGCAACGCAAGCTGGCGTGTGGCCGAATCGGCCGGGGAGTTGGGCATGGGCAATGGCGCGTTGGGCGTTCAAGTCACAGACGACTTCGACAGCTCAGATTCTAGGTAGCGCGCTGTGTATCCTCCGCCGCGGCGCGCAACCGCTGCGCGGTGCCGGCGAAAAGCATCGCTGCCGTCTGTTGCGCTGCTGGTGGCGCTGCCTCTTGCGCCATCTTTTGCGTCCTCTTTTGCGTCATCCGTTGCGTCCTCTTTTGGGTCATCCGTTGCGTCCTCTTTTGCGTCCGCTTTTGCGTCATTTGTTGCGTCCTCTTTTGCGTCATCTGTCACGTCATCCGTTGCCCGATCCCTTGCCAACCCAATTACCGCCCTTGTTGTCTAACTCCGAGCCCCACCACGCACCGGCGCGCTGGTTGTTCGGCGGCTTGCTGCTTTACTTCACGCTGCAGCTGCTGGTCCGCATGTCGAGTGCGCAAGGCGTCGAGCTCGACGAGGCCGAGCAGCTGCTGTGGACGCAGCAACTCGCCGCCGGTTACGGCCCGCAGCCGCCGCTCTACACCTGGCTCCAACTGGTGTTTTTTCAGGTTTTCAGTGTGTCCATCTTCGCGCTGGCGCTGCTGAAAAATCTGCTGCTGTTCGGCACCTACAGCTGCACCTGGCTGGCGGCGCGCCGGGTGTTGCCGCCGATGCTGGCGGCGCTGTCATCCGCGGCGTTGCTGTTGTTGCTGCAAATCGTTTGGGAGTCGCAGCGCGACCTGACGCACTCGGTGCTGGTCACCACCGCCGCGTCGGCCACGCTGTGGTTGCTGATCGAGCTGGTGCAAGCGCCGCCAGAAAAACCGCGCGCGCACTGGTATGCCGCGTTGGGCTTGGCGGTGGCGTGCGGGCTGCTGGCCAAGTACAGCTTTGTGATGTTTATGGTGGCGATGGGTGGCGCGTTGCTGTGGGCCCCGGCCACCCGGCAGGTGCTGCTCGACCGGCGGGCGCTGTGGACGCTGGCCATCGCCGCCTTGCTGGTCGCACCGCACGCGTTCTGGGTTGCCGGTCATTGGGGTTCAGCGGTGCACAGCACGGCGGGCAAGCTGGCCTCCGACCAAGCGCGCGGCATCGGTCAAATCGGCCGCGGTCTGGGCAGCCTGGCGCTGATGGTGCCGTCGTTTTTATCGCCGCTGTGGCAAGTGTTCGCGCTGCTGTTCGGGGTTGGCTGGAAGGCGCAAAAAGCAACCTGCCGCGCGGGCCGCGATCCGCGCATCGCGGGTTTGTTTGTTCGCTATTTGCTGCTGCTGGCGGCACTGCTAGTCGCGATGGTGGTGATAGGCGGCGCGGCGCATTTCAAGGACCGCTGGCTGCAGCCGCTGCTGGTGAGCGCACCACTGATGTTTTTTGTTGCGTGGCCGGGTTTGCTGCACCACCGGCGGCTGCGCGGCGTGGCCTACGCAGCCCTTGCGATGGCGCTGACGTGCCTGGTGTTGTTGGCGCTGCGGCCGTGGTACGACGGCCACCACGGTGAGCCCGGTGACCAGAATCTGCCGATTGCGGCGCTGGCCGCTCGCATCCGACAAGCGGGCCCGGAGCCGGCGGTGGTGGTGTCGAACGAAAACCACCTGGCCGGCTCGATGCGGCTGGCGTTCACTGCCGCGCGCATCGTGGCACCGTCAGCTGCTGGCCCGACCACCGCACCGCGTGGGCCGACGTTGCTGCTGGCCTATGCCGACCGCTTCGCTGCGCTGCGTGCCTCGCGCGCCGAGTGGGCCGCCGTCGAGCCGACGCTGGTCGACGTGCCGTTCGATCACGCGGCTGCCAACACGCCGCCCGCGCGATTCGCCTACGCGTTGATCAAGTAACAACGCGCGGGATCAGCGCGCTTGCTGCCGCGCGTGCCGCGACCGGTACCAGTCGGCAAACCGCTGCAACCCACCGGCCAGCGTGGTGCTGGGTTTGAAGCCGACCCAGGCTTCGAGCGCGGAGGTGTCGGCATGCGTGGCCAGCACATCGCCGGGTTGCAACGGCAGCAGCTCGCACACCGCTTGCACGCCCAGTGCACGTTCCAGCGTGCCGATGAATTCGAGCAGCGGTGTCGGCGTGCTGTTGCCGATGTTGAAGATGCGCCACGGCGCGCTGCTGGTCGCTGCATCGGGCTGCGCCGCGTCGTACTGCGGGTTCGGCGTGGCCGGTTTATCGAGCACCCGCAGCACGCCTTCGGCGATGTCGTCGATGTAGGTGAAGTCGCGCGTCATGTGGCCTTGGTTGTAGACCTTGATCGGTCGGCCGGCCAGCATCGCCGCGGCAAACAAACTCGGTGCCATGTCGGGCCGACCCCACGGCCCGTAGACCGTGAAAAAGCGCAGTCCGGTGGTCGGCAATGCATACAAGTGGCTGTAGCTGTGCGCCATCGCCTCGTTGGCTTTTTTACTGGCGGCGTACAGGCTCACCGGGTGATCTACCGCATCACGCTCGCAGTACGGCAGCTTGGCGTTGCCGCCGTACACGCTCGATGAGCTGGCGTACACCAGGTGTGCCACTTGTTGCTGGCGGCAGCCTTCCAGCACGTGAGCAAAACCGGCGAGGTTGCTGTCGATGTAGGCCGCCGGGTTGGTCAGCGAATAGCGCACACCGGCCTGCGCACCGAGGTGCACCACGCGGTCGAATTTTTCTTGCGTAAACAACTCCGCCATCGCAGTGCGGTCGGCCAAATCGGTAGGCGCAAACCGAAAACCGGCGTGGCCGGTCAGCCGCGCCAGGCGGTCGGTTTTCAGTGCCGGATCGTAATAGTCGTTCAGGTTGTCGATGCCGACCACGCGGTCGCTACGGGCCAGCAGCCGCTCGGCCACATGCATGCCGATGAACCCGGCCACCCCGGTGACCAGCAGGTTCATGGCTGCGCTTTCTGGCTCGCCTTGGTATGCGGGCGTTTGAGTGATCTGCGCCACGCTGCGTTGCAAACCGACACCGGCGCGTCGGCCAGCGGGTAAGACAATTGCAAGCGGGTGTCGGGTGCCGGGTTCAACATGGCGGGGTGGTGTTGATGCGAGGTGCGTGATTGTCTGGCGTCGAATGGTGAATAGCTCGGGTTGTACATGCTGACCGATTCGATAACTGCTGCGCTCAACCGGCCACTGGCTGAACTGCCCGCGCAATGCGATGTGATCGTGGTCGGCGCGGGCCCGGCGGGCAGTGCGGCTGCGCGCACGCTGGCGCTGGCGGGGTGGGATGTGGTGTTGGTCGATCAACACGCCTTTCCGCGCGACAAGGTGTGTGGTGACGGGCTGATACCCGATGCGCACCACGCGCTGCGCAAACTCGGTTTGCTCGACGCGGTGCTGGCAGCCGCGCAACCGGCCGCACACGTCGGTGTGATCGGCCCGCGCGGCGGCCGCATCGATGTGCCGGGCACGCTGGCGGTGTTGCCACGCCGCGCGCTCGATCTGCTGCTGTGCCGCGCTGCGGTGGAGGCGGGTGCGCGCATGTTTGCGCCGCTGCGCTTTACCGGCGTGCTCGAAGCTGCGGATGACGACGCGATTCGCGTGATCGGCGCGCAACTGCGCTCGGGTGATGTGGTGCGCGAGGTGCACGCGCCGTGGCTGCTGATCGCCAGCGGCGCGCCGCCGCAAGCGCTGCTGGCCGCCGGCATGTGCGAGCGCCGCACGCCCAGTGGCGTGGCGCTGCGCGGCTACGTGAAACACCCAGCACTGGCGGCGCGGCTGAAAGCGCTGGAGGTGGTGTGGCACCCGCGCATGCAGCACGGTTACGGCTGGATTTTTCCGTGTCCGGGTGGCGTGTTCAACATCGGCGTGGGCGTGGCGCACAGCCATGCCAAAGGATCGCGTGGTGGTCAGACCATGGCCAACGTCAACCTGCGCAGCATGTTCGACGAGTTTGTGGGCGCGCATCCGGCCGCGCGTGAATTGGTGTCGGGCGGCGAGTGGGTCGGCGAGCTGAAAGGCGCGCCGCTGCGTTGCTCGCTCGAAGGCGCGCGGCTGTCGCGGCCTGGTTTGCTGGTGACCGGCGAGGCCGCAGGCAGCACCTATGCGTTCACCGGCGAAGGCATCGGCAAGGCGATGGAAACCGGCATCGCCGCAGCCGACGCCTTGCTGCAAGGCCGCGCGCACAGTTGGCCTGAAGCGCAGGTGCGCGCCAGTTATGAATCGGCCGTGCGCGCCCTCGCGCCGCGCTACGCCGTCTACGAAAAAGCCAACGCGGTGAACCGCCACCCGTGGTTGGTCGACCTGTTGGTGTGGAGCGCGAAACGCAGCCCCAGCCGCGTCAAACGCATGAGCGGAGTGCTCGAGGAAACCCACATGCCGAGCAGCTTGCTGAGCATCAAGGCGTGGTGGCGATTGCTGTTTGTGCGGACGTGAAGTTTGTGGGTGCGTTGCAGGTTGAGCGGCGGGGCTTGATTGGCGATTTCGCGGCGTTGCGCAACGCTCGGCCCGTGCCCCAGCCCGCTCTGCGGTCATCTCCGCGGCGGGAGAGGGCGTCAATCCGCGCGCTTATTTGCGCGCCGCGTTGAGCTGCTGCCGCGTGGCCTCGGCGACCCGCCGTGCTGCTACCGCAAAGTCGTCACCGCCGCTTGCGTACAGCACCGCACGCGAGGTGCTGACCATGATCGGGCCGGTGGTGTGGGTGCCGGTGGCATCCGACTGCGATCGCCAGCCCGCACGCACGGTGGCCGCCGCATCGCCACCCTGCGCGCCGATGCCGGGGATCAGCAGCGGCAGGGTTGGGGCCAGTTCGCGCACCCGCGCAATCTCGGCCGGAAACGTCGCGCCGACCACCAACCCGAGTTGACCGGTGCGGTTCCACTGGCCCTGCGCGAGCTGGGCAATGCGCTCGTACAACAACTCGCCAGGCCGGCCATCGGCCCCCACGACGCGCTGCGCCTGCAAATCCGAGCCGCCCGCGTTCGAGGTGCGGCACAGCAAGATCAGCCCTTTATCGGGGTAGTCGAAGTACGGCTCAATCGAGTCGAACCCCATGAACGGCGACAGCGTCAGCGCATCGGCTCGGTAGCGCTCAAACGCCTCGCGCGCGTACTGCTGCGCAGTGCTGCCGATGTCCCCGCGCTTCGCATCAAGAATCACCGGCACGCTCGGTGCCACCGCATGGATGTGCGCAATGAGCGCTTCCAGTTGATCTTCGGCCCGGTGCGCCGCGAAGTAGGCAATCTGCGGCTTGAACGCAAGTGCCAGGTCTTTAGTCACATCGACGATGGCCGCGCAAAAATCGAAAATTCGACCGCTGTCGTTCTTCCACGCACCAGGAAATTTCGACGGCTCGGGGTCGAGGCCGATGCAAAGCAGCGAGTCGTTGCGCACGTCGGCGGCGAGCAGTTGGTCGACGAACGTCATGACGACGCGACCCGCTCTTGCAATGCCTCTTGCGCCAGCGTGTTGATGCTTTTACCTTGCGCTTGGGCTTCGATCGCCAGCTTTTCGTGCAGCTCGGGCGGAATGCGCAGGTTGAACTTGCCCGAGTAGTGTCGTCGCGGGGCGATCCCCTTCTCCTCGCAGACATCGAGGAACACCTGGAGCGACTTCTTGAATTCGGCGCGCAACTCCTTCGGGTTCTTGCCGAAGAAATCGGCCCCGCCGCTCAAGCCCAAAATCTCGCCCCGAAAAAGTTCCAGGTCGTCGTCGTACTCGATCTTGGCGTGGTACCCGTCCACGGTCATGGTGTTCATGGTGCGACTCCGTGCTGTTCAAACCACTTGCGAATGCTGGCGATCGCGCCCTTGTCAGTGTGCGGCGAGGGGTGCGGTCGGTGAAACACCCGAACCTCTTCGAACAAGACCACGGCGACCCGGCTGCCTTCCCGTTCGGTAACTTCAGCGCCCAACTCGATACATAGCGACTCGACATCGCGCCAGGGAATGTTCGCACTGGTGGGGCGAGCGAAGATCAGTTCAAGGGTGCGTTGGTGCTTCCGTCGCATCGTCAAATGGTACTACTTAAAGGTACTCTGCAATGACAACTTGACTGCCTTCGCCGAAGTCACGTGGTGGCTGGCCGCGGCTGCTCCGCTGCCCGAAATTGACGGCGTCAGTCGCCAACAGCCGCAAACTCGCCAGCGGCTGCAACCGGCGAGCACAGCTCGACCAGCGTGCCATCGGGGCAGCGCACATACGACACGGTTTGCCCCCAAGGCTGCCCCCAAGGCTCGCTCAGCGATACCGCTCCGGCGGCGATGGCCCGTCGATGCGATTCGACCACCGCGTCGGTCACCAAAGCGATCTCGATGCCCAGCGGCAACGCAGAGGCATCGGCCGCCACATAACCCGCCGGGAAGTGGCTTTCTCACAGACTGTGATGCGCGAACGGCAAGGTCGTCGCACCGGTGTCCAGTTCGCCGTAGTCGGGCTCGTACACAAAGCGGGTTTTCAAGGCGAATGCCTTCTCGAAGAACGCCAGCGACGCCTTCACGTTTGACACATAAATAATGGTGTAGCCGAACTTCATCATGGTCCTCCTGGCTGTCAGTCACTGGCTACCGGGTACGGGCAAAACCCAGCCAACCCCAAGCGCGATAGCTCACATCCGTTGGGGCCATGTCTTCATCTCAAACCCGCTGCGCCAGCTGCGCCGCCAACCCGATATACGACCCCGGCGTCATCGCCAGCAGCCGGGCTTTTTCTTCGGCTGGAATCTCCAGCGTGTCGATGAACGCCTGGATCGATTCGCGGGTGATGGTTTTGCCGCGGGTGAGTGCTTTCAGCTGCTCGTACGGGTTGGGCAGGTTGAAGCGGCGCATCACGGTTTGGATGGGTTCGGCCAGCACTTCCCACGCGTCGTCGAGGTCGGCGGCCAGCTTGGCTTCGTTGACTTCAAGCTTGCCCAAACCGCGCAGCAGGCTGTCGAACGCCAGCAGCGCATAGCCGAGGGCTGCGCCCATGTTGCGCAGCACGGTGCTGTCGGTCAGGTCGCGTTGCAGGCGGCTGATGGGCAGCTTTTGGCTCAGGTGCGTGAGCAGTGCATTGGCAATGCCGAAGTTGCCCTCGGCGTTTTCGAAGTCGATCGGGTTGACCTTGTGCGGCATCGTGCTGCTACCGATTTCGCCTTCTTTCAAGCGCTGTTTGAAGTAGCCCAGGCTGACGTAGGCCCACACGTCGCGCGACCAGTCGATCAGGATGGTGTTGCTGCGGGTGAGCGCATCGAACAGCTCGGCCATGCAGTCGTGCGGCTCGATTTGAATCGTGTACGGGTTGAATTTCAGACCCAGTTGCTGCTCCACCACGCGGCAACTGAAGGCTTCCCAATCGACCTGCGGGTAGGCCGCGAGGTGCGCGTTGTAGTTGCCGACCGCGCCGTTCATTTTGGCCAGCAACTCGACGCCAGCGATGCGTGCGCGGGCGGTTTGCAAACGTGCCACCACGTTGGCGACTTCTTTGCCCAGCGTGGTCGGGCTGGCGGTTTGGCCGTGCGTGCGGCTGAGCATCGCACGCGGTGCCAGCGTGTGCGCCATCGTGGTCATCAGCGCGATGATTTTGTCGAGCGCGGGCAGCATCACCTCGGCGCGTGCGGCTTGCAGCATCAGCGCGTGGCTGGTGTTGTTGATGTCTTCGCTGGTGCAGGCGAAGTGCACGAATTCGGCAGCGGCCAGCAGTTCAGGGTGGCCGTTGAATTGCGCCTTTAACCAGTACTCGACGGCTTTCACATCGTGGTTGGTGGTGCGCTCGATGTCTTTGATGGCCTGCGCATCGGCTTCTGAAAATTGCGCAACTCGGCTGCGCAACAGCGTGCGTGCGGCGGCTGACAACGCAGCAAATTCAGGCAGCCCGGCATCCGACAACGCGATGAACCATTCGACTTCGACCTGCACGCGGCGGTGCATCAGCCCATATTCACTGAGCAGCGCACGCAGTGGCGCGACCTTGGCGGCATAGCGGCCGTCGAGCGGCGACAGCGCGGTGAGAGAAGACAAATGCATGGCGCGAACCCGGTGAACGTACGCCCCAGCGTACCGACCAACAAACGAAAATTGTAGGTGGCCGCTGTCGCGCAGCGCCTGCGCGATCGACGCCGCGCGGGTGCAAAGCGGGTGCCACGCCAGTGCCGCGACCGCGCCGCGTTCGACCGGTCAGCGTGCTGCGGCGTCGCGAAAAAAAGCGATGCGTTCGTCGTCGGCCGGGTGGCTGGAAAACGCGATGCCGAAGCGGTCGGGTTGGCTGGTGCGCGGCGTCTCGGTGCGGTGGTCGCGGTGGTCGTGTTCACTTTTACTTTCGCGTTCGCCTGTGGGCTCGCCTGTTCGGTCGCTCGTGCGTTCACTCTTGCTTTCGCCCGCGCTTGATGTCCGGTCGGTCGGCGCGCTGGCGCCGGCATCGGCGGCGTGGTCGTCGTCACCGTTTTCGCGGGCATCGCGCCAGGTCTTTACTTTCTCGAAAAACACCAACATGGCCGCCGGCGACAGCCCGGCAGCGCGCAAGACCTTGACGCTTTCCACATCGGCTTCGCGTTCGTGGTCACGCGAATACGCGGCCTGGCCGAGCAGCGCCGGCGCGGCCGCCAGCAGGCTGCTGAAGTCGCCGAATGCGGCGCTGGTTACCGCACCCATCAACGTGAGTTGCACCACCATGCGCATGCCATGGCGCTGGCGCACATGGCCGAGTTCATGGCCGAGCACGCCGACCACCACGTCGGCGCGCCCATCGACCATGCGAACCAGCGCATCGGTCACCACCATCGCCCCGCCGGGCAGCGCGAAGGCGTTGGGGCCGATACGGCTTTTGTGAAAACGCAGGTCGTATGCAGGCCGGGTTGCAGCATCGGGATACGCCAGCGTGACGGCGCGGGCAAACGCCTCGCGCAGCGCGCCTTGTTCGGCCGCGCTCAGCTCGGTGGGTTGCAGCCACTCGCCGCTGAGGCTGCCAAGCGCGGCTTCGCCCATCGCGCGGTCGGCCGACATCGGCACCAGCGCCACCACGCCGCGTGCAGCCCACGGCACGCCCCACACATAGCCAGCAGCCACCAGCGCGATCAACAAGCAGGCGGCGACCAGCGTGGCCAGCCATTGCTGCTGCGCGCGCACCACCCACGGCTCGCGTGCGCCGGCGCTCCGCGCGAACGCATCCCACGCGGCACCGTCATCGCATTGCAACGCGCCGCCCGACTGCAAATGCGCGATACGCGGGCCATGCCGTTGCCGCTCGGGCCACTGCACTTCAGTCCACGGCACCAGCCGCAACGCACGGCCAGGCAGTTGATGCCGATCTGCATGGTTATCTGCAGACAGGTCGGCGTTGCCGGAAGCCGGGTCGCGCGCCGGGTCGGCGTTGCGGCCTTCAATCACCAGCACGCGGTGGCGGCCGGCACCCCGCAGGTACACCCGCGCCGCCTGGGCACGTGCGCTGGAGCCGTCGAAATAGTCGACCGCAACGCCGAGGCCGGCACCGAGCGCGTTGTCGACCGCCGCATTCGCCGCGTGGACCGAGTCACCCACTGGCATCACAGCCCGACATCGATGCCGAACAGATCCGCCGCCGCTTCGCCGCTGGCGTCGCGCATGTCGTCACGCTGGCGGGCGACCAGATGGTCGAGGTTTTCATCGGCCAGCACGGTGACCGCCTGCAGTTTGATCTTCGCCAGCGACACCGCGGCAAACGGCCAGTACAGCCCGAAGGTGATGGCCACCAACAGCCAGTTTTTCAGCGTCAAGACGAACAACGGCTGCAGTCGCAGCGCGCTGTCGAAACGAATGGCGCGGGTCGCGGTGCGCGACCACACCAGGTTTTGCATGCGCGAGGTGAAGTAAGGGTAGGCCAGCATCAACAGCATCGCGTAGGCCACCGCCCCGACCAACACCGCAACCAAACCCCAGCCGCCGGCATCGCGGCTGCTGCCACTGAGCGACAGCATCGATATCACCGTCCACGCGAGACCACCCACCACCAGCACCGACGCAGCAGCCGCGCCCAACAGCACCAATGCGGTTTGCCAGAACACACCGTAAAACGCGGTCGCCGTGGCGACGAATTCGGTGCGCGAACTGGCGAGCCGCAGGTGGTTGTGTTGGTAGTGTTTCAGTGCCCACAGCATCAACGGCACGCACAACAGCGCAACCAGCACCGTGCCGCCCAACGCAGCCAGCGCGGGTGCCGAAGGCGCGGCGTTGGTCGCGTTGTCGGCCTCGCCGCCATTGGCTGCGCCGCCCGCTCCGATGACTTGCAAGCACACCAATATCGCAATCGACGGCACGAACGCGGGCAGCAGCGCTTTGTATGCATCGGCCACACCACCGTCGAACTGAAAGCGCAAGCCGCGCCAGCTGGTTTGCGCCATCTTGAAGCGCAGCGACGCGCGAAACAGCAGCGGCCACAGCGCCGCCACGATCACCAGCGCAATCAAACCTGCCGTCGGCGAGACCTTGCCGGCCGCGCTGTACACAAACAGCAGCGCACCCACCAGCATCTGCCCGCGCAACATCGTGCGCGGGTTGCCGTGAAAGTCGAACGCGTGGCCGGCGACCTGCGTGTTGCCGTAAAAGTAGCGCAACCGACGCACCTTGGCCCACGGGTAGTAAATGCCGAATGTCACCAACATCAGCAACAGGTTGACGATCCAGATACGAAAGTACTCGCTGCCCGAGCCGGTGAAGGTCACCGGCCATCGCATCGGCTGGTCGCTGACTGCGCCGATGGTTCTCGGCACCGTGGGGCGCGCGGCCAGGTCGCCTGCCGCCGTGGCGAGCGGCGTGGCAAGTGGCGTGGCCAGCGATGTGGCCAGCGACGGCGAACCGATCGGCGCGTGCGTCGATGCCGGTGCGGGCGTTGCGGCCTTCGGCGGCACAGGCAATTTCGCGGCTGGAGTCGGCGCGGGCTGCGTCAAGCCGGCCATTCCAATCACCGGCGGCGGCAGCCGGTTTGCACGGTCGAACGACGAATCTTCACTGCCCACGGCCGACCCCTTTTGTTGATGTGCGACGCCATCGACGCCCACGTTTTTTATGCAATCCGCCGCAATCTATCAGCGCTGCCGAGGCCGTGCGCTGCGCCGCTGTCGCGCTGGGCGTTTTTGCCAATTGCTGACGGATTGCCTGGCGGCCGCGGCGTACAAAAACCGCCTCGCTAGAATGAATTTGTATCGAAGCGCATCGCGTTTGTGCCCCCAACTTGCGTCCGCGTACGCCCCCATTCCCATGAAACTTATCGGCTCGCTGACCAGCCCGTACGTGCGCAAAGTGCGCATCGTGTTGGCCGAAAAGAAACTCGACTACCAACTCGAATTGGAAGACGTGTGGACCACCGATTCGATCCGGGCCGCGAACCCGCTGGGCAAGGTGCCGTGCCTGGTGATGGAAGGCGGTGAGGCGGTGTTCGATTCGCGCGTCATCGTCGAGTACGTCGACACACTGTCGCCGGTCGGCCGATTGATCCCAGAACGCGGCCGCGAGCGTGCCGAAGTGCGAACCTGGGAAGCACTGGCCGACGGCCTGTTGGATGCCGCCATCACCGCCCGACTCGAGGCCACCTGGCCAGGCCGCGCCGACGGCCAGCGCAGCACCGCCTGGACCGATCGACAAATGGGCAAAGTGCAGTGCGCCATCGCCGCGATGGGGTCCGGTCTGGGCGACAAGCCCTGGTGCTGCAACGGCATCCACCTGACGCTGGCCGACATTGCGGTGGGCTGCGCGTTGGCGTACCTCGACTTCCGGTTCCCTGCGCTCGACTGGCGCGAAGGCAACGCCAACCTGGCGCGGTTGGCCGACAAGTTGTACGCGCGGCAAAGCTTCATCGACACCCAGCCGCCGTCGGCCTGACAGCGAGCGCGGTTTCGGCTTTGTCCGTCTGGTGGCGAGACTGCGCGAGGTCGTAACCCGACGCGCAGCCGGGTTGAATCGCGCCCTGGCGTTGGGCTGCCTAAAGACCTGACACTGCTGTTAGGGTTCGACAACCCCAAGTCGTTTTCCGCGCGGTGCGGCGTGCGGCGTGCGGCGTGCGACGTGCGACGTGCGACGTGGCGAAGCTATGCCGGTTTTTGTTTGGCTTGCGATAACTGACATGCGTTGCACTGCGCCGGGTTCCGCCCCGGCAGGCGGGTAACTTTGGCTCCGCCGAAACGTCGTTTTCATTTGTGGGCCCAAGTGAAAGTCACCAAAGCAAAGGGCCTGAACACCAGCCGATTTGACTTGTTCGCTACGGCTACACACCTACTTGGTCGGCTCTGGCACGAGAACATTCGCCGAACTACCGCCACGGTTTCCTCGCTCATGTTCAGCCGCTTGTTATCGCCTCGGCTCGGCCTGCGGCCATCGTGGCGATGGACCGCAGGTTCGAGCCGTAGCGGCCATTGGTTGTGCCGATTAGCGCGGTACCCGATGCGGTAGTTCGGCGTGCGTTCGGTGCCTGAGCCTCGGCCGTAGGCCTGTAGCCGCAGCGAACAACTCAAATCGGCTGGTGTTCAGGTCGTTTGTTTTGGTGACGTTTATTTGGACCAGCAAATAAAAGTTACCCGCCTGCCGGGGCGGAACCCGGCGCGGTCTGACCAACAAACAAAT
>JAYUGJ010000145.1:0-58324 GCA_043738425.1 Burkholderiales bacterium | reverse complement strand
CGGCAGCGCCGGTGACGTGTACCCGTTTTTGGCCATAGGGCTGGCACTGCAGCAGCGCGGGCACGAGGTCGAATTGCTCACCTCACCGCACTTTCGCAGCCGCATCGAAGCCGCCGGGCTGGCGTTTGTGCCGCTGGGCACCGAGGCTGATTACCAACGCATCATCGGGCGCGCTGACTTGTGGCACGCGCGGCGCGGCTTCGCAGCGCTGTGGCGCGAAATGCAACCGCAGTTCAACGACGCGCACGCTGCACTGTTGGCGCGGGTGCAACCGGGCCGCACGGTGCTGGTCGCCAGCACGCTGGCCTGGTACGCGCGCATGGCGCATGAAACCCACCGGTTGCCGCTGGTCACGGTGCATCTGTCGCCGATTTGCATGTTTTCCAGTTTGGCCCCCGCACGGTTACCCGGCTTGGGCGACTTGAGCGGCTGGCCCGCGCCGCTGGTGCGTTTGATCTACGCCGCAGTCGAGCGCGGCGTCATCGACCGCACCGTCACGCCGGGCCTGAATGCGATCCGCCACGCCTACGGCCTGTCGCCGGTGCGCCGCGTCATGAGCCAGTGGGTGCACTCGCCACAGCGCGTGGTCTGCGCCTGGCCCGAGTGGTACGCGCCGCCACAGGCCGATTGGCCCATTCAGGCGGTGACTGTGGGGTTTCCTCGCTGGCCGGCTGCAGTGGGCGAATCTTTGCCCTCGGCGTTGGTTGATTTTTTGCACGCCGGGCCTGCGCCGATTGGCTTCACACCCGGCTCGGCGATGGCCCACGGCCGCGACTTTTTTGCACGCGCGGTGGCAGCCTGTGCGGCGGTCGGTCAGCGCGCGGTGTTGATCACGCCGTTCACCGATCAGTTGCCGCAGCCACTGCCGCCATCGGTCCACGCGGTGTCCTACGCACCATTCGATTTGCTGCTGCCGCGGTTGGCCGCGTTGGTGCACCACGGCGGCATAGGCACGACAGCGCAGGCGCTGGCTGCGGGTGTGCCGCAAGGCGTCGTGCCGTTTGCGCACGACCAGTTCGACAACGCGATGCGGCTGGTGCGACTGGGCGTGGGCGTGCAACTGGCGGCCACCGGTTCGGTACGCAGTTGGGCGCATGCGTTGCGGCAACTGGCTGGCAGCACTGCAATGGCAGCTGCGTGCACGCAGCACGCGCGCGCCGCCGATGACAGCTACAGCGCAGCGACACGGATCGCTGAACTGATCGAAAAGATGTCACCGCAAACGGCCCAAGCGGCGTAGCCGCGCTGCTTTGCGGCTGGCGGGGTAGAAAGCGCGCGTGGGCGGGCGGGCGGGCGGGCGGGCTTCAGTGCAACCGACCGCGCGCAGCCGCGTCGGTCAATGCGGCAAACGGCAATTCGGCTTCGCTGATTTTTGGCTGCCCGGCGGCTGGCGGTTGATTGCTGCCGCGAGCGCTCGCGGTGGCTGCCTGCACTTCGCCAGCCGCTGCGGTCACGTCGATGGGCTCCGGCAGGTGCTGCCCGAGCGCCACCACCGTGTCGATCAACCGCTGCCGGTTGACGGGTTTGGTCAGGTGCGCGTCGCAACCGGCATCGAGGCTGCTGCGCTCATCGGTATCGAATGCATTGGCGGTCAGCGCAACGATGGGCGTGCGCTCGCGGCCCTCAGCGGCTTCGATGCGGCGAATTTCGCGGGTGGCGGCGAGGCCGTCCATGCCCGGCATTTGCACATCCATCAGCATCAAGCCGAAACGCGCACAGCGAAACTTCTCGAGCGCCACTTCGGCGTTGCGCGCCACGTCGACCTCGTAGCCGAGTTCGCGCAACAGTGCTTCGGTGACGATCAAATTCACCTCGTTGTCGTCGATCAACAAAATCGGCAGCGTGGGCGCGTCGTTGCCCGACCAAGGTGCGGTGCCCTGGCCGTGCAGGCCGTTGGTTTGATTCGCCAACGTGCCCGCCGCGCCCGCCGTACCCATTGCACCCATCGCCGCACCCGGCAAGCCGCGCACACCGTTTGCGGTAGGCACCGCGGTACCAGCGGCTGCGCCCGGCCCAGGGACTGGCTGCAAGGCGGCGCGCTGAGACGCCGTGGGAAGTAACGCAGTCGGCTGCAACGCACTCAGCACCTCGGGCGCATCGACGGTGAAACGGAAGGTCGAGCCGCCACCCAGCTGGCTTGCGACGTCGATGTGGCCGCCCATCAGCTCGACCAAACTCTTGGTGATCGACAGGCCCAAACCGGTGCCGCCGTAGGCCCGCGTCACGCTGCCGTCGGCCTGCATGAACGGCTGAAAAATCAACTCGAGCTTGCTGGCGTCGATGCCGATCCCGGTGTCGCTGACCTCGAACTGCAGCTGCTGTGCCGAAGCCCGCTGCACCGCGATCGACACCGTGCCGTGCGCGGTGAATTTGATCGCATTGGCGGCCAGGTTCAACAGCGCCTGCGCCAGCCGTTGGCGATCGCAGTCGATCTGCGCACCGACCGCTGTATCGATGTGCCACGTGAGCGCAATGCCTTTGGCCGCAGCCTGCGGTTGCAGCAACGCCATTTGTTCGGCCAGCAATGCATGCAGCGAAAACACCGAGCGGTCGATTTCCAACTTTCCGGCATCGATTTTCGACAGGTCGAGCAAGTCGTTGATGAGGCGACACAAGGTGGCGCCTGAGCTGCGAAACACATCGACGTAGCCGCGCTGGTCGGCCGACAACTCGGTGCGCGACAACACATCGGCCATGCCGAGCACGGCGTTCAGCGGCGTACGAATCTCGTGGCTGACGCTGGCTAAGAATTCCGTCTTGGCGCGGTTTGCGGCGTCAGCCAGTGCACGTTCGTGTACCAGCTGGCGGTTTGCCTCGGCGGTCCAGCGCAGCTGGGTCGCAGCCATCAACAGCGCAGCAAACAGCAGCACGCAGGCCGGCGTTGCCACATCGATTTGCTGCAATCTGCCGAACGATCCGGCTGCACCCATCAGTGCGATAGCCGCTATCGCCAGCCCGACCAGCAACGTCGCGGCAGCGTCACGGGTCAGCGCAGGCCGACCGCGCCACACCAGCCAGCCGCACGGCAACAACGCCAGCGCCAACAACGCCGCCTGCAACGTCGCGCTGGCGGGCTGCAGCACGTGGTTGCGCGCCAACGCGCCATCGGTCATTGCCAGCAAGGCAGCACCCGAGCGCAGTCCCAGTGGGGTGATCACGTTGTCGCCCAAAAAAGCACTGCTGCCGACGTACACCGTGCGGCCACTGAACGCGGCGCGCAGGGCGGTGTCGCTGGTATTCGCATCAACACTGCCACCGATGTTTTTGTCATCGCCCAGCCCGAGTGCAGCGTGCATCACCGCGTCGAATGGGATGGTGCGCACCGCATCGGGGTTCTTCGGCAAGACGACGGTCGTCATGCCTTGCGCATCGACCGGCCAGCGGTGCTGACCTACGCGCACCTCGTGTTCGGTGTGGCTGAAAAACGCGGCCCCGGCGTCAGCGTTTTGTTCGCGTGCCTGCGCGATCAACCGCGACGCGACCGGCAGCGACGGCAACACCCGGCCATCGACTTCTTGCATCAGCGGCAATCGGCGCAACTGACCATCGACGTCGAGCGGCATGCTGATAACGCCCAGCGCGCCGGGCCGCTGCAACGCCGCCAACAGCGGCGGCGATGGCAGCGCCACCGCGGGCCAACGGGCCACGCCAGCTGCGGGCCATGCGCCCGCAGACAACCGATCGATATCAGCACGTTGCGTAGCGCTGTCTGCGACCGCCTGGCGCAGGCCGGATGCAGCCAGCACCACATCGCCGCGCCGCGTGATGCTGCGCGCCAGCACCTCATCGCCCTGCCGCAGCCCGACAAACACGATGTCGAACACCACCGCGCGCGCACCTGCGTCACGCAGGTAATCGAGCATCAGCGCATAGCTGTCACGCTGAAAAGGCCATTCGCCCAAGCGGGGTGCAAGGCTGCGCAGCGAGGCGTCGTCGATGTCAATCACCGCCAGCTCATCGAACTGCGCAGGTTGCGCGGCCCAGCGTGTGGCGGTGTCGGCGAACGCGTTACCCAGTTGGCGGTGCGCAGGCACCAGCGTAGCCAGCCCGGCCAGCAGCAACGCGACCACCGGCAACCACCACAGGCGCTGCCATGGTGGTGAATTGCGGAGTTCGCGCGGCCGTGTTGGTACTGCTGGCATGGCGGTAGTTTTTGTGTGCGTGCGGTGATCGCGTCGGTGGTGGTCAGGTCATGCAGACCGCGTCAAAACAGCAACAGCAATGGCATCGGTGCCAACAACCACCAGGGCGCGGCGCGCGGGCTGTCGACTTGCTGGGTGGCACCGAATGGGCCTTCGAAACCGTCGGCCTCGATCGTGCGGGCGCGCAAAAAATAGGTGGTGCCAGGTTTCAAGTCTGTCAGCGTGAGCTGCGCTTCGTCGGTGATCTGATCGCGCAGCAGGTGGGCGAACCCGCTGTCGTCAGCGACCTGAAACTGCACTTTCTGACCGGGCGTTGCGGCCTGCCAGCGCAGCTGCATGCCGGCGGGACCTAACTGCGGCGCGTCCATCACCGGCACGGCAGGCGTGGGTTTTTGCGTGTACGACTGCGTGTCGCCAAACGGCCCCACGCGCCCGTCGGCCGCGATGCTGGCAACCCGCCAGTAGTAGGTGCCTGCCGGCAGCGGCATGGTGCGCGCGGTGGCGCTCAGCTCGTCACTGTCGACTAGGTTGCGTTTGAAATCCGCCGCATCGGCCACCTGCAGCCGATAGCGCGCGGCAGCTGTCGAGCGCGCCCACAACAAACTCGTGCGGTCGCCATACGCCACCGCGCCGTTCAACGGTGCACTGGCAAACGGCGGCTCGGGGCGCGCGTGCAGCACGAACGGCACGGTGGCGTTCAGGCCTTCCAGCGACTTTTCATCGAGCGCCCGCGCGCGCAAACGGTAGCTGCCGTCGGGCAAATCGGCCCAGCGCGCGGTTGCATCGGCGAACACGCCGTCGAGCAGCAGCTGGTCGTCGGAATCAGCCGCCAGCACCTGCGCCCGGTAGCCGCGCGCGCCGGCCAACGCAGGCCAGCTCAAGCGCAGCGGCAGGCGCTCGACCAACGGCGGAAAACCACTCAAGTCGGGCGCTGCCAACAGCTGCTGTGGCGGTGGGATCGGCCTGCCGGTTTCAGCCACGACGCCCAAACCGCCGCCGAGCAATTTGGCGTCGCCTGCCGCGGCGGCTTGCACCCGCCCACCCAACACCTCGAGGTGCGTGGTGGCGCGCTGCGCATCGACCCGGGCGCGAAACTCGGTGCCGCGTACGCCGAGGTTGACAGCCGGCGTGCGGATCTCGAATCGGGTGTCGTGATTCGGCCGCGGCACCACCTGCGCATCTGCCCCGCCGTGATCCAGCCGCACCCGCATGCTGGGCCGCGCGCCGCGCCCCACCGTCAGCAGTTGCACGATCGCGATCTGGCTGTCAGGGGCCACCATCAACCGCGAGCCATCGGCAAACCGCAACGACAGCGACGCATCGGCCGCGGTGCGCAACACATCACCGGCGCGCAACATACCGCCGGTTTGCACGGCCATGGCGGGCTCGGTCAACCCGCGCTGCACCGTCACCGCACCGCGCACGAACACCGCTTCGGCCACGGTGGCGGTGTGCCGCAGCCATGCGGTCGGTATGCGGATTTCGCTGCCCGGCACCAGGCGCAACGGGTCGGCAATCTGGTTCAGTCGCTGCAAGCGCGGCCAGTCAGCAGCACGCGTTAAAAACTCGTCGGCAATGCCGATCAGCGTGTCGCCCGTTGCGATGCGGTAAGCCCATGCATCGGCGTCGGCCGCACGGACTGACACGTCGGCTTTTGCAGCAGCTTGCCCAAACACCATCGGTGCGGTGGCGAGTGTGCCCAGCACGACGCAGGCGACGAAGCGCACGGCAAGGAAGCGTTGGCGCTGGAGCAACTGGGAGGCGGTGTCCATGAAAACCCCTGCGGTCTTGTCGCGGTTTGAGCGGCTGACCTCGCAGCCGGCCGCTAAAAGGGAACCCGTTAAAAACTTGCGGCGTGGCGCAGGCGCTGCGCAAGGCTGGCCGGGGCCAGGCAGCCCGCGCTCGTTTCCGACCCGCTGCTTACACCCAAAAACAGAATACCGCAGCAGGGTGAATTACGCATCCCCACAGATGGGCGAGCGGTGGCTTTTTTCTGGCGCACCACGGCGCGCGCGAGTCAGGCCGCGCAGCTGCGAAAACCGCAAAACACATCGTCGCGGTCGCTGCGGTAAAAGTTGCGGAATTTCGGATTTCGCATGCGGCCCGGCGTCGCAAACGACGCGCCGCGCAGTACTTTGTGGCTGCCGAACCAGGGCTGCGAGTAGTCGAGGTACGGATCGGCCCGAAAGCCGGGGTAGGCGCGAAAGGTGGTGGCCGTCCACTCCCACACGTCGCCCCAGCGAAAGCCGCGCGCCGCACCCAAGTGGGCCGCAGCCTCCCACTCCACTTCGGTTGGCAGCCGACGGCCGGCCCAACGACACCAGGCCTCGGCTTCGTAACCACTGGTGTGCAACACCGGTTGCTGCATCGGCACGCGCACCAGGGAGCCGAAGCGCCGCTGCAACACGCCTTGGCGCAATTGGTCTACGTAGCGCGGCACGCGTCGGCCGCTGTTTTGCACCCACTGCCAGCCGGCCGGTGACCACCAACGCGCTTCGTCGTAACCGCCGTCTTCGACGAACTCGGCGTATTGCGCCCAGGTGATGGCCTGCGAATCGATCTCGAATTCCGGCACCGACACCGCGTGCGCATCGCCTTCGTTGTCGAACATGAAACCGTTGCCCGACGCCGCACCGCGCGCAGACCCCAGGGCCCAGCGCATGGCCGGAAAGCGCAGCGGTGGACGTTGCGCCGGGCTGGCCAATGCAGGCAGCAGCTGCGCATTGACAGCGCCTGGGTGCGCGCCGAACCCCAGCGCATCCAGCCGCAACCCCAGCGTTTGTGCCATCGATGCAAACGCTTCGCCGTGCATGTCTTCGTGGAACAGCGCCAGCCGATAAAAGTACAACGCAGAGTCGGGGTCGGCCCCGTCGTCTGATGTAGCCGCGAGCAAATCGAGCGTCACCTCCATCGTCTCGGCCAGATAGTCTTTGGTGCGCTGCAGGTCGGGCAGATCGAGCGACCAGCGGCTGGCGTGCGCCACTGCCGACGAGTCGTACCAGCGGTCAGCATGCGGCTCGACCGAGGCCAGTCGCACGCCTGTCGGGTCGCATGCCGCGCCGCGCTGGCGCTGCACATTGCGCCCGATCCAGTGCTCTTGAAACCAGCCGAGGTGACCGGCCTCCCACAGCGGCGGGTTCAACTCGGGCAGTATCGGCACGCGCCAGTCGCTCGCATCGAGCCCGGCCTCGTAGGCCGCCAGCCAGCGCAACGTGTGGTTTCGGGCATCCATCAGCGCCAAAGACAACAACTCTTTGCCGGCCGTGCGCAACAGCGGCGACTGCACGCCTCGCGGGTCGTTTTTCAACGCGGCCCGGTTGGCTGCATCTTTCGCTGAATCTGTTGCCGAATTTTTTGCCGCATCTTTTGCCGCATCATTCGACGCGCCATTCGCCGCATCACCGTCCGACCGGTCCACTTTGCTCCTCCTCACACGCCACGTTGCATTGGTAGTTCATTTGTGCCCGTAACCGCCCGCCGCCCCCAGGTGTTGATCGTCAGTCCGGCGCTGGCCGCGGCCAACAACGGCAACTGGCAAACCGCATCGCGTTGGGCGCGCATGCTGCGTCCCGATTTTCACACCGCCGTACAAGCTGCCTGGCACGGCGAGCCGTGTGATGCGCTGATTGCATTGCATGCGCGCCGTTCTGCCGATTCGATTGCCGCATACGCCGCGGCCCATCCCGGCCGACCGTGCGTCGTGGTGCTGACCGGCACCGATTTGTACCGCGACATCCACACCGACCCGGCCGCGCAGGCTTCGCTGCGGTTGGCAACGCATTTGGTGGTGCTGCAAGACCGCGGGCTGGCCGTGCTGCCGGCAGCCATGCGCAGCAAGTCGCGCGTCATTTTTCAATCGGCACCGTGGTTGCAGCCGGCCGCCGCGCCCCGGCGGGTGCTGCACGCGATTGCAGTCGGCCACCTGCGCGATGAAAAAGACCCGTTGACGTTGCTGCGCGCGGTGGCCCGGTTGGCAATGCGGCGCGATATCCGCATCGATCTGATCGGCGATGGGCTCGACTCGGGCCTGGCTGCAGCCGCGCAGCGCACGCAAGCCGAGTCGGCGCAATTCCGCTGGCTGGGCGCACGGCCACACGGCGAAACCCGGCGGCGCATACAGCGGGCGCACCTGCTCATCAACAGCAGCCGCATGGAAGGCGGCGCGCATGTGGTGCTGGAAGCGGTGCAAAGCGGCTGCGCCGTACTGGCGTCGCGCATCGATGGCAACGTCGGCATGTTGGGCACGCCGTACGACGGCTACTTCGCACTCGGCGATGATGCGGGGTTGGCTGCGTTGGTTGAGCGTGGCCGCGACGACGCAGCATTTTTGGCGCGGCTGCGCGGCCAGGGCGAGCAACGCGCTGCGTTGTTCGAACCAGCCACCGAGAAACGCCAGCTGCGCGAGCTGATCGCCTCGGCATTGCAAATGCACACGACTTGATGCTTGAAACACCGACGCGATAAACCACCATACAAAGCACCACACAAAACACCACAGGACACCGACACCATGACCCCGCCCGCAACCATCTCCGCAGCCACGCCATCGGCCCCGCCACGCCTGACCTCGCTGTCCCACGGCGGCGGTTGCGGCTGCAAGATTGCGCCCGGCGTGCTGTCGCAAATCCTCAAGCGCACGTCTGGTTTTCCGATGCCGAAGGAGCTGATGGTCGGCATCGAAACTGCCGACGACGCGGCCGTCTACCGCTTGAACGATGAGCAGGCTCTGATCGCGACCACCGACTTTTTCATGCCCATCGTCGATGACCCGCGTGACTTCGGGCGCATTGCCGCCACCAACGCCATCAGTGATGTGTACGCGATGGGCGGCACGCCGATCCTGGCGCTGGCACTGGTGGGCATGCCGATCAACGTGTTGCCGATCGAGACCATCGCGGCCATCTTGCAAGGCGGCGAGAGCGTATGCGCCGAAGCCGGCATTCCAATCGCTGGTGGCCACACGATCGATTCGGTCGAGCCGATTTACGGCCTGGTGGTGCTGGGCCTGGTGCACCCCAGCCGGGTCAAACGCAATGCCGATGCCAAGCCTGGCGACCAACTCGTGCTGGGCAAGCCGATTGGTGTGGGCGTGCTGTCGGCAGCACTCAAACAAAACGCGCTCAGCGCGGCCGGTTACGCCCAAATGATCGACTGCACCACCCAGCTGAACAAACCCGGGATCGAGCTGGCCAAGCTCGCGGGCGTGCACGCATTGACCGACATCACCGGCTTCGGCCTGGCCGGCCACCTGCTCGAGCTGGCCCGCGGTGCCAACCTGCAAATGCACGTCGATTGGAAAAAAGTGCCGTTGCTCGACGGCGTGCGCGAGCTGGCAGCCAGCGGCATGGTCACCGGCGCATCGGGCCGCAACTGGATTGGCCACGGCCCCCAGGTCAGCCTTCCGGCAGGCTTTGCGCAAACCGATATCGATCTGCTCACCGACCCGCAAACCAGCGGCGGCTTGCTGGTGTCTTGCGCTGCCGATGCCGTGCCCAAAGTCCTCGACGTCTTTCGTCATGGCGGCTTTGCGAACGCAGCGGTGATCGGCGAAGTCAGCGCCGGGCCGGTGGGCTTGGTGGTTCGCTAGCCGCAGCGCGGTAACCGGCGGGCCCGTAACCGGGCGGTGCGGTGCGGTGCAATGCGGTGCAGCACACGATCGCCTTCGCGGCCGCTGCGGTCGGTGCCGGCCGACCTCACCGCCTGCGGTTGTCGATGGCGCAGCGAAGCCGGCGGCGTGACGGGCTGCACAACCGCGCCGCAGCCGCGTTGGCTAACATCCCGGGTTGTATGCAAAAACCGATCGACGCACGCACTGAAACCCACCACTGCGTCAGCGACACCGTACCGGATTGGTCGCGTGAACAAAAGCATTGGCTGGACTGGGATCCGTCGCGTTCACTGCTGGCCAGCTTGCGCAGCTACCAACGCCACGCCGATGGGACTGGCTTCGCATCGGCGGTAATCCGAAAAGTAGCCGTCTTTCGACATCGCTTTTGGAGCATCGCCACCGGAGCAGAAATTCCGATCAACTGCCGCATAGCCGGCGGCTTGTTGCTACCGCATCCGAACGGTGTGGTGGTCCATTGCGACACAGTCATCGGGCCCAACTGCCTGCTGTTTCAACAGGTCACCCTGGGCTCGACGATGGATGGCTCGCCGGTGCTGGCCGGCCATGTCGACGTCGGTGCGGGAGCGAAGGTGCTTGGCGCGGTGACGCTGGGTGCACATGCCAAAGTCGGTGCCAATGCGGTGGTGTTGATCGACGTGCCCAGCGGCGCCACAGCGGTGGGCCTGCCTGCCAAAGTTATCGCCAAAGCGACCCAGGGCGCGGGCGCAAACGATTGACGTCGCGCCCCCGTCGCGTCACTGCACCGCGGCGGGCCGCACCAGCGCTGGCTTGCTGCCGAAGCGCTTCAAGATCGATTGCTCGATGCCCGCGGCATCGAGGCCGTTTTGGCTCATCAGTGCCACCGGGTCACCATGCTCGATGAACTCATCGGGCAGGCCGAGGATGAGCACCGGTAGCGCAATGCCTGCGTGCTGCAGCGCTTCCGCCACCGCAGAGCCTGCGCCGCCCATGGTGCAGCCGTCTTCCACCGTGACGAATGCATCGTGCGTGCGGGCCAGGTCTTTAATCAGATCGATATCGAGTGGCTTGGCAAAGCGCATGTTGGCCACCGTGGCATCGAGCCGCTCAGCCGCGTCGAGCGCGGCATACAGCAAGGTGCCAAACGCGAGGATGGCGATGCGCTTGCCGGGTGAATAGCCCTGCACGTGGCCCGGTGCACTGATTTCGCGGCGCAACTCGCCCTTGCCCAGCGCGATAGCGGTCATCGCTGTGTGCACCTCGACGCCCGCCCCTTTGCCGCGCGGGTAGCGCACGGCGGTCGGGTGGTCTTGCATGAAGGCGGTGTAAAGCAACTGGCGGCATTCGTTTTCGTCGGACGGCGTCATCACGCTCATGTTTGGAATGCAGCGCAAAAACGCGATGTCGTAGTTGCCGGCATGGGTGGCACCGTCGGCACCGACCAGCCCTGCACGGTCGAGTGCAAACACCACCGGCAAGTTTTGAATCGCCACATCGTGGATGAGTTGGTCGTAGGCGCGCTGCAAAAAGGTGGAGTAAATCGCCACCACCGGCTTCAAGCCTTCGCAGGCGATGCCGGCCGCGAAGGTCACCGCGTGTTGTTCGGCAATGCCGACATCGTGGTAGCGGTCAGGAAAGCGGCGCTCGAACTCGACCATGCCGGAGCCCTCGCGCATGGCCGGTGTGATGCCCACCAGGCGCGGGTCGGCAGCGGCCATGTCGCACAACCACTGGCCGAACACCTGCGTGAACGTGGGCTTGCCGGGAGCCGACGGTTTGATGCCGACGGCGGGGTTGAACTTGCTCGGCCCGTGGTACGCGACCGGATCGTTTTCGGCCAGCGCGTAGCCATTGCCTTTTTTGGTCACCACATGCAAAAACTGCGGGCCTTTCAACTGGCGCAGATTTTCCAATGTGGGCACCAACGCATCGAGGTCGTGGCCGTCGATCGGGCCAACGTAGTTGAAGCCGAACTCTTCAAAAATAGTGCCGGGAATGACCATGCCTTTGGCGTGCGTTTCCAGGCGGCGCGCCAGCTCCAACAGCGGCGGCGCGTTTTTCAACACTGACTTGGCGGTGTCGCGCGCGGTGGCGTAGAACCGGCCACTCATCAGCCGCGCCAGGTAGCGGTTCAACGCGCCCACCGGCGGCGAAATAGACATGTCGTTGTCGTTCAAGATGACCAGCACATCGGCACCGGCGACACCGGCGTTGTTGAGTGCTTCGAACGCCATGCCGGCGCTCATCGCACCATCGCCGATCACCGCGATGGCTTTGCGTTGCTCGCCTTTCAACCGCGCGCCGATCGCCATGCCGAGCACGGCCGAAATCGAGGTCGATGAGTGCGCGGTGCCGAAGGCGTCGTACGCGCTTTCATCGCGGCGCGGAAAACCACTGATGCCGCCTTGCTGGCGCAGCGAGCTCATGCGGTCGCGGCGGCCAGTCAAAATTTTGTGCGGATAAGTTTGGTGGCCGACATCCCAAACGATGCGGTCGTGCGGTGTGTTGAACACATGGTGCAGCGCAATCGTCAGCTCGACCGTGCCGAGGTTCGATGACAAATGGCCACCGGTTTGCGACACGCTGTGCAGCAAATAGTCACGCAACTCGTCGGCCAAGGTGTGCAGCTCGGCGCGCGACAACACCCGCACGTCGGCAGGCGATTCGATGGTGTTCAGCAAAGCGTTTTTCGTCATCAACTGTCCCGTTCCACCACCTTGTCGGCCAACTGCGCAAGCCAGCCGGTATCGGCCAGACCCGATCGCGCCAACGCCGATTGCGCCGCGTCGCGCAGCTCCCAGGCATAACGCATGGCGGCATCCAGCCCCATCAAGCTGACATAGGTCGGCTTGTTCGCATCGACATCCTTGCCGGCGGTTTTGCCGAGCACGTCGGAATGCTGGGTCACATCGAGCACGTCGTCGATGACCTGAAATGCCAGGCCCAACGCCTGACCATAAACCTGCAGCGCCGCCCACGCAGCCGGGCTGGTATCGCCGCAAGCCGCGCCCATCATCACGCTGGCACGCAGCAGTGCGCCGGTCTTGCGGTGGTGCATGTCGCGCAACGCATCTTCATCGAGCGGCTGGCCGACGCTGGCCAAATCGATCGCCTGGCCACCGGCCATGCCGGCGTGACCTGCCGCGCGGGACAGCAAACCGCACAAGCGCGCCTGCAGCGCAGCGGGCATGTCGACCGTGGCGCGCGCATTGGCCTCGGCCGGTTCGTCCAATTCCGCCGATGGTGTCAACACCTCAAACGCCAGCGCCTGCATCGCGTCGCCGGCCAACATGGCCTGGGCTTGGCCGAACTTCACGTGCACCGTAGGTTTGCCGCGACGCAGCACGTCGTTGTCCATGCACGGCATGTCGTCGTGGACCAGCGAATACGCATGAATCAACTCCACCGCCACTGCGGCACGCAGCGACGCCTGGCGGATGCCGGCGGCGGTCAACTTCGCCACGCCCGCACCACTGCCGCCGACCGCGTGGGCTGCCGCCAGCACCAGCAGCGGGCGCAAACGTTTGCCGCCATTGAGCACGCCGTAGCGCATCGCCACGCCTAGCGCGGCAGGCGCGTCGGCGGGCACCCAGCGTCCCAGACATATCTCCACCATCGCCAGTTGGTCGCGCGCCCAGGCATCGAAATCCACCACGGTGGCAGCGGTCATGTGGCGGGGTTCCAGGGTTTGAGTTGGCCGTCTTCGAGCACTTTGACTTGCTGCTCAACCGCTTCGAGGCGTGCACGGCAAAAATTCAGCAAGTCAGCACCGCGTCTGTACTTGTCTAGCAGCTGGTCGAGCGGCAGTTGACCGGCTTCCATCGCACCCACCAAACGTTCCAGTTCGGACAACGCGGCTTCGTAGGTTTCAGGCAGCGGCGATATCACGGAAGACGTGGGAGCCGGTGGCGCGGGAGTGGAATTGACAGCAGCAGCGGGGGACTTGGCCATAGTGCTTTCGAGAGCCGGTGGATTGTAGACAGCCGACTTTGCGCGCCGAGCGGGCCCGAGCGTCGCCATCGGTTGCGACCGCTGCCGCCGTAAAACCAGCGCCGCATAAACTCGACTGCACACAGAGCGGCGACCGTTCAGCCCCCGCCATTGCCTTCAGGAGATACCCAGGACCATGTCCGATCTGCACGTCGCGCGCCGCGCACCGAATGCGTTGCCACTGGCCGCCTCCAGCTATTTCGACGACGCGCTGTTTCAACGTGAAGCCGACACCTTGTTTCGCCACGGCCCGCGCTACCTAGGCCACGAACTGTCGGTGCCGATGCCGGGCGACTACTACACGCTGCCGCAAGAAGGCGATGGCCGGGTGCTGGTGCGCACGCCCACCGGCGTCGAGGTGATATCGAATGTGTGCCGCCACCGCCAGGCGCTGATGCTGCATGGCCGCGGCAACACCCAAAGCAACATCGTGTGCCCGCTGCACCGCTGGACCTACGACCTGAAAGGCCAGTTGCTCGGTGCGCCGCACTTCGCCGAATCACCCTGCCTGCACCTGAACAACTACCGAACCCGCAGCTGGAACGGCCTGGTGTTCGAGGACAACGGACGCGACATCGCCGCCGACCTGGCCGCACTCGGACCGCGCGCCGACCTCGATTTTTCCGGCCACGTGCTCGACCGCGTGCATGTGCATGAATGCGACTACAACTGGAAAACCTTCATCGAGGTCTACCTCGAGGACTACCACGTCGGCCCGTTCCACCCCGGTCTGGGCAACTTCGTGGCCACCGACGATTTGCGTTGGGAGATGGGCCGCAACTACTCGGTGCAAACCGTCGGCGTGGCCACCGCGTCAGGTGAAGCGTTGGGTAAGGCAGGCTCGGATGTGTACGGACGCTGGCACGACGAGGTGCTCAGGTACCAACTGGAAAACCACGGCGGCAAGCCGCCCAAGCACGGCGCGATCTGGTTGACCTATTACCCCGGCGTGATGGTCGAGTGGTATCCAAATGTGCTGGTGGTCTCCACGCTGTACCCACGCGGGCCGCGCCACACCACCAACGTGGTCGAGTTTTATTACCCCGAGGACATTGCCGCGTTCGAGCGCGACTACATGGACACGCAGCAAGCGGCGTACCTCGAGACCTGCATCGAAGACGACGAGATTGCGATGCGCATGGACCAGGGCCGCGCCGCGCTGTGGGCCCGAGGCGACCATGAATCGGGCCCGTACCAAAGCCCGATGGAAGACGGCATGGAACAGTTCCACAGCTGGTACCGCGACGCCATGGGGCTGGCGTTGCAGGTGCCACCGGCAACCCGCGCCGCGGTTGGCAACACCGCCGCGTGAAGCGCACTGCGGCGTTTCAATGATTGCCGCACCGCCTGCCCGGCACACCACGCTGATCGACCCGGCCGCGCTGCAGCGGCTGTTGCGAGCGGGCTCACCGCTGGTGGTCATCGATGTCGGCTTTGACCTGGCCGACCCGCTGGCGGGCGAAATCGCCTATGCCGCGGCGCATGTTCGCGGCGCGCACTACCTGCACCTGGAACGTGACTTGTGCGGCGCGAAAACCGGTGTCGGCCAGCCGCCGCGCGGACGCCACCCGCTGCCCGATCGCGCCGCGTTTGCAGCCACCGTCGGCCGCCTCGGCGTCACGGCGCAAACGCAGGTCGTCGTCTATGACCGCAGTGGCGCGATGTTCGCCGCGCGCCTGTGGTGGATGCTGCGTTGGCTCGGCCATGCGCCGGTAGCGGTGTTGGATGGCGGGTTCGCCGCCTGGCAGGCATCGGGTGGCTTCAATGACACCGGTGCCGCTACCGGCCGTGCCCGCGTTGCCCCGCATCCGTACCCTATAGACCTGGCACCATCGCCACTGGTGCGCACCATCGACGCCGATACGCTGCAACACCAGCTGGGCACGGTGACGTTGATAGACGCCCGCGCACCCGAGCGTTTTTGCGGCGAGGTCGAGCCGCTCGATGCGCAGGCAGGGCACATACCGGGTGCGCGAAACCGGTTTTTCAAAGACAACCTGGATGCCGACGGACGCTTCAAGTCGGTTGCCGAACTGCGCGGTGCGTTTGCCAGCATGCTCGGCACGCACAGCGCCCGCCGCGTGGTGAGCCAATGCGGCTCAGGCATCACCGCATGCCACAACCTGCTGGCCATGGAAGTGGCCGGGCTCGACGGTGCGGCGCTGTACCCGGGCTCATGGAGCGAGTGGTCGGCCGATCCGGCGCGACCGGTAGAGCGCGGCTGAATCGGCTGCCTGACCGCAGTTTCTTGACGCAGTTTCTCGCCACCGTTTTTCGCCACCGACCGCGACCACAGACCGCCACCCACGCGCCGCGCCGCGGCACCGACAATCGGCAGCATGGACACCACCGAGCACGCGACCCGCCACACCACCGACGGGCATTGGCGCGGCCAGCTCGCTGCCATCGACCTCGGGTCGAACAGTTTTCGGCTTGAACTAGGCCAGCTCGACGGCGCGCGCTATCGGCGCATCGACTATCTGAAGGAGACGGTGCGGCTGGGTGCCGGGCTCGACGAAAACGGCGTGCTCAGTGAAGAAGCGATGTTGCGCGGGCTGGCTTGTTTGGCGCGCTTTGCACACCGGCTGAAAGGCTACCTGCACTGGCAGGTGCGCGCGGTGGCGACGCAAACCCTGCGCGAAGCAAGCAACCGCAATGCGTTTTTGGCACGCGCTGAAAAAGCACTCGGCTACCCGATCGAAGTGATTTCGGGGCGCGAAGAAGCGCGCTTGATCTATGCCGGTGTGGCGCGGTTGCAGCCGTCTGAGCAACCGCGTCTGGTGGTCGACATCGGCGGCCGCTCCACCGAAATGATTCTGGGCCGCGGCCGCAAGCCGCTGCGCGCCGAATCGTTCCAAGTCGGCAGCGTGAGTTTGTCGATGCGTTACTTCGGCGACGGCCGCTACAGCCAGTCCGCATTCCGCCGTGCGCAGGTCGCCGCCGGAGCCGAGTTGGAAGAAGCACTGGAGCCGTTTTCTGCCGCGCACTGGTCTGAGGCGCTGGGCTCATCGGGCACCGTCAGCGCGGTGTCGCAGTTGCTGTCGGCCAGCCGCGTGACCGATGGCCGCATCACGCCCGGCGGCCTGCGCTGGCTGATGGAGCAATGCATTGCGGCCGGCCGCATCGACCGCCTGGCGCTGCCCGGTTTGAAAGAAGACCGGCGACCGGTGATCGCCGGCGGCTTGTCGATTTTGTACACGCTGGCAGTGCATTTCGGTATCGACGAATTGCTGCCCGCGCGCGGTGCGCTGCGCCAGGGCGTGATCTTCGACCTCGACGAACGGCTCGACGCGCAAGGCCAGCCGCACACCGGCGAAGACGTGCGCGACAGCTCGGTGCGCGAACTGCAGCGCCGCTTCAGCGTCGATTGCGCACAGGCGCTGCGCGTCGCCCAAGTCGCCGACGTGCTGTATCGCCAAGTGCAGCCCGATGCCGCGCGCGACTCGGCGCGCGAGCTGCAATGGGCCTGCGCGCTGCATGAAATCGGCATGACGGTGTCGCACCACGACCACCACCGCCACAGCGCTTATTTACTCGGCAATGTGGATGCGGCCGGGTTCTCGCAATCGCAGCAACGCCGCTTGGCCGAGTTGGTGCTGGCGCAACGTGGCGGGTTGCGCAAAGTCGAAGCCAGCTTGGCGCAGGCTGACTTTGCGTGGCAGGCACTGTGCCTGCGGCTGGCCATCATCAAGTGCCATGCGCGCGACGATGTCGACCCGCAGGCACTGAACCTGCAGCGTAAGGGCGCGCTGGCCGAATTGGGCTGGCAGCCGGGTTGGCTGGACGCGCACCCACGCACCCATCACCTGCTGACCGAGGAAGCTGCTGCCTGGCAACGCAGTGCCACGCTGACGCTGGATTTGCCAAGTTCGGCCGGCTATTGATCGGCCCTGATCGGCCGTAGAGTTCGGCGCGCCGCGAGGTTGTGGCGCGTCATAAAGACCTGGCACGCCGCGACCGAAAACGCTCACAGCCAGTCGGGTGCTTGCATGGCTTGCAGCACCACACCGTGCCTTGCGGCGAAGTTGTGGCTGTTGCGGTTGCGGTTGCGGTTGCGGTTGCTGTCACTGTCACTGACGTTGTTGTTGTCTGTGTCGTCGTCAGTGTGCGCATCGCGTTCGCGATAACGCAGCCACCACACCGCGCCTTTTCTAATCGACCACCGCTGCGGGGCACCGGCCAGTAACTCGGCCACCACCAACCCGAGCGTGGGCTGGTGACCGACCACCAACACGGCAGCGGTCGATGCGGGCCAGCGTGCTGCGCGCAGCAACATGCTGGCGTCGGCGTCGGGTGCCATTGCATTCGTGGTTTTGAATTTCCGCCCCAGCGCCTGGGCGGTTTGTTGGCAACGCAGCGCCGGGCTCACCAAGATGCGGGTCGAGTCCGTTAGTCGCTGATTCAGCCACTGCGCCATGCGCTGGGCCTGGCGCTCGCCTTTCGGTGTGAGCGCGCGTTCGGCGTCGGCCTGCGCGTCGCTGGCCAGGTGCGCTTCGGCGTGCCGCCACAAGATCAAGTCCATGCGAAGGGCTGCGGGTGTCGCTGCATGGCACGCCGGAACAGTCGGCCGGTCAGCCCGGCGCGTGCGGTGGCTCGGCGTGGCCCGCCGCCGAAAAACGCGCCACCAGCGCTTGTTGGGCGCTGGCACCGTCACGCGCAATGCGGCGGGTGCTGCCGTCGGTGTGCAGCAGCCATGCATCACAGCGGTCGTGCAAATACGGCACCAGGCATTCATCGATGACCCGCTGGCGCAGCGCCGCATCGCGCACCGGCCACGCCACCTCGATGCGGCGAAACATGTTGCGGCTCATCCAGTCGGCGCTCGACAGATACAGCACTTCATCGGTGTCGAGCGGCCCCCACCGAAAGTACATCACCCGTGAATGTTCAAGGAACCGGCCGACCACCGAGCGCACCCGAATGCGGTCGGTGAACCCCGGCACGCCCGGTCGCAACACACACGCACCGCGCACGATCAAATCGATGTCGGCACCGGCCTGGCCAGCGCGCACCAACGCATCGATCAGCGGCGGATCGGTGAGCGCGTTCAGCTTCACCACGATGCGCGCAGGCCGGCCCGCGCGCGCGGCGTCGGCGACGCGCTCGATGGTGTGGATCAGTTTTCGGTGCATGGTGAAAGGTGCTTGCAGCAACTGACGCAGCGGCTTCATCTTGCCCAAGCTGGCCAGTTGTTGAAACACCGCATCGGCGTCGGCGGTCAACTCGGTATCGGCCGTCAAGTAACCCACGTCGGTGTACATCCGAGCCGTCTTCGGGTTGTAGTTGCCGGTCGACAAATGCGCGTAGCGGCGCAGCCGCGCAGCAGCCGGGTGGCCGCTGGCGCTGACCTCGCGTCGCGTGACGAGCAGCAACTTGGCGTGCGTTTTCAAGCCCACCACACCGTAGACCACCTGCGCGCCCACCGCCTCGAGTCGCTCGGCCCAGTTGATGTTTGCCTCTTCATCGAAGCGTGCTTTCAACTCCACCACCACCATCACCTCTTTGCCGCGCCGCGCGGCTTCGATCAGCAACTCCATCAGCGGCGATTCGTTGCCCGTGCGGTAGATGGTTTGCTTGATCGCCAACACGGCCGGGTCGTTGACGGCTTCGCGCAAAAACTGCACCACCGGATCGAACGATTCGAATGGATGGTGCAGCAGCACATCGCCACGGCGCAGCCGCGCAAAGATCGACTGGCCACGCGGCAGTCGCTTGGTCGGCCACGCGCCTTCATGCGGCGCGAAGCGCAGTGCCGGCCGGCCGGGTGCGGCGTGGCGCTCACTCACCTGGTCGATCAACTGGTTCAGCCGCACCAGATTCACCGGCCCGTTGACCTGGTAGAGCGCCGCCGGTGGCAGCTCGAATTGCTCGAGCAAAAAGTCAGACAACTCCGGCGGGCAGGTGGCCACCACTTCGAGCCGAATGGCCTGACCGAAATGGCGCGAGCTGAGGCCCGAGCGCAGCGCCTGGCGCAGGTTTTTCACATCGTCTTCATCGACTTCGAGATCGGAATCGCGGGTCACGCGAAACTGCGAAAACGTTTCCACCTCACGACCCGGAAACAGCTCGGTCAGGTGGGCGCGGATCACGCTGGTCAGCAGCACGAAGGCCAACCGGCCCGGTGCCAGCGCCTGCGGCAACTGAATGACCCGCGGCAGCACCCGTGGCACCTTGACGATCGCGATCGTGTTCTCACGGCCGAATGCGTCTTTGCCGCCCAAGCGCACGATGAAATTGAGCGCCTTGTTGGCCACCAGCGGGAACGGGTGCGACGGGTCGAGACCGATCGGTGTCAACAGCGGGCGAACCTGCTTTTGGAAGAACTGGTCGACCCACTCGCGTTGCGGCACGTCGCGGTCGGCGTGGTTCAGGATGACGATGCCTTCGCGCTTCAACAACGGCATCACCTGGTCGTTGAACGCGGTGTATTGGTCGTCGATGAGCCGGTGCGCCTCGGCGGTGATCGCCTCTACGTCTTGGTCGCTCACGCCCGCATTCGGCAGCCGCGAGGCCTCCAGGTAATCGGCAAACCGCACTTCGAAAAACTCGTCGATATTCGACGACACGATGCAGATGTAGCGCAGCCGCTCGAGCAGCGGCACGTCGGCGCGCAGCGCTTGTTCCAGTACCCGTCGATTGAATTCGAGGATCGAGGTTTCGCGGCCCAACAGCAACGACACCGCACCGGCCGCCGAGCGCGCGGCCACCGGCAGTGCAGGCAAACCAGAGGGATCAGTCAGAGCAGCTGGGTTGGGTTTGGTACGCATGGAATTGATTTGATGAACGCTGCCCGATGCTCACCACGCGCGGTGACGGCGGCGTGACCACGGCCACGCTGGCATCAGCCAGCCCTGACCGAAAGCGGCAGACCCCGCGCAGCGTATTCAAACGCGCCGGCGGGCCAGAGCGCGACTCAACCGGCGCATGCTTTGGCACATCGCTCTGGCACATCACCCAGCGCATGCCATCGGTGTTGGCACAGCGCGTGGGTTCGCCAAACGGAATCAACGCACCACGGCAATCTGTTCGCGCTTGTCGCTTTTGTAGGTGAACAACGTCAGCGCGCCGTTTTTCACGTCGCCTTTTTCGTCGAACGAGATCGTGCCCGTCACGCCTTGGTAGCCGGTGGTTTTGGCGAGAAACGGCAGGTACTTTGCGGGCTCGGCTGAACCGGCTTTGACCATCGCGTCGACCATCACCATCATGGCGTCATAGACGTAGGGCGCGTACAACTTGACCTCCTCACCCGTCTTTTGCTTGAAGGCTGCCTTGAAGGCTTCCATGCCTTTCATCTGCGCACCTTCGACGCCGCCTGCTTCGGCGCACACGACCTGGCCATCGGCCATCGCACCGCCCGCCAGCTTGGGCAGATCGCTGGTGCAAATACCGTCGCCACCCAGGAACTTGGCCGACATGCCGAGCTGCTTCATCTGCCGCATCATCGGCCCGCCCACCGCGTCCATGCCGCCGAAGAACACGATGTCAGGCTTTTTCGCTTTGACGGCAGTCAGGATGGCGCTGAAGTCGGTGGCTTTGTCGGTGGTGAATTGCGATGCCGCGATGGTGCCGCCGGCCTTGGTCACTGCCTTGGTGAATTCCTCGGCCACCCCTTGCCCATAAGCGGTGCGGTCATCAATGACGGCAATCGACTTGCCCTTCAGGTTGGTCACCGCATAGCGACCCAGCGTGCCCCCCAGATGCACATCGTCGGCGACCAGACGGAACGCCGTCTTGAAGCCCTGGCGGGTGTACTTGGGGTTGGTGGCCGCGGGTGATATTTGCGGAATGCCGGCGTCGCTGTAGACCTTCGAGGCAGGAATCGTGGTGCCTGAATTCAAGTGCCCGATGACGCCGTTGACTTTCGAGTCGACCAGTTTTTGTGCCACCGCGGTGCCCTGCTTCGGGTCGCTGGCGTCGTCTTCAGACAGCAGTTCGAACTTTGCTTTTTTGCCGCCGATCACCACGCCCTTGGCGTTCAGGTCGTCGATGGCCATCTTCGCGCTCAGCTCCATGTCTTTGCCGAGGTGGGCAATGGCACCGCTGGTCGGCGACACATGGCCAATCTTGACGACGATGTCTTCGGCCATCGCAACGCCTGCGAACGCCGCGCCAACCAGTGCAGCCGCTAGATTGAGGGTGAGTTTCATGGGTGGGTACTCCGTGATGGGGAAAACGAAAACCGCAGTCTAGGCGTGAAACATCGCAGCCCGACGCATCACCCGGGCGACAACGCGGATCGGTGCCCGCATGGCTTATTCGCCAAGATACGCCGCACGCACTTTCGGGTCGCCGAGCAACGCCGTCGCGTCACCGCCCAGTGTTACCACGCCCGACTCCATCACGTAGCCGCGTGAGGCCAGCTGCAGCGCGCGACTGGCGTTTTGCTCGACCAACAGCACCGTCGTGCCCTCGCGGTGGATGGTCGCTACGACCTCGAAGATCTTGTCGACCATCAGCGGGCTGAGGCCCATCGACGGCTCGTCCATCAACAGCACTTCGGGCCGGGCCATCAGCGCGCGCGCCATCGCCAGCATCTGCTGTTCGCCACCGCTCATCGTGCCGGCCAGTTGCGCCGAGCGTTCTTTCAGGCGCGGAAAAATGCCGAACACCTTGTCGATATCGGCGTCGATATCGGCATCGCGGCGAACGAATGCACCCATTTGCAAGTTCTCGGTGATCGTCATGCGGGCAAAGGTGCCGCGGCCTTCCGGCACCATCACCAGGCCCTGCCTGGCCAGGTCCCACGCACCCTGCCCTTTGATACTGCGGCCCATGAACTCGATTTCACCAGCGGCCGCTGGCAGCAGCCCGGTAATGGCTTTCAGCGTGGTGGTTTTGCCCGCACCGTTGGCACCGATCAGGCAAACCAGTTCGCCCTGGCGCACCTCGAGGGTCACGTCTTTAACCGCCTGTATGCCGCCATAGGCGACCCGCAATGCGCTGATTTTCAACACGGTGGTCATGGGCGCTTACGACTCATAGCCGGCACCGAGATAGGCCGCGATGACCCGTGGGTCGCGCTGCACGTCGGCAGGCGGGCCTTCGGCGATTTGCCTGCCGTAGTCGAGCACGCTGACGCGGTCGGCGAGGCCCATCACGAGCTTCACATCGTGCTCGATCAGCAGTACCGCGCAGCCGTCGCGCCGTATGCGATCTATCAGCTCGCGCAGCACGGTTTTTTCGGTCGCGTTCATGCCTGCAGCGGGCTCGTCGAGTGCCAGCAGCTGCGGTTCGGTGGCCAGCGCGCGGGCGATCTCGAGGCGGCGCTGATCGCCGTAGCTCAGTGTGCGGGCTTTGAGCCGCGCGAACGCGCCGATGCCCACGTAATCCAGCAGCTGCTGCGAGCGTTCGGCAATCGCCGCTTCTTCGGCCAAGAAACGGCGCGTGCGCAGCACCGCACCGATCACACCCGATGCGGTGCGCACATGCCGCCCGACCATCACGTTTTCCAGCACCGTCATGTCAGAAAACAGCCGGATGTTTTGGAAGGTGCGCGCGATGCCGGCCCGAGCGACCGAATGCACGGCGATGGGCTGATACGGCACGCCATCGATTTCGAAATGACCCGCGTCGGGCGTGATCAGCCCGGTGATGGCATTGAAGAAAGTGGTCTTACCCGCACCGTTCGGGCCGATCAGGCCATAGACCTGACCCCGGCAGATGGTGATGTTCACATCGCTCAGCGCCTGCAGGCCGCCGAAGCGTTTGGCAACGTGGGCCACGTGCAGCACGGGAACATCGGCATGCTGCGCTGGTTGCGCTGCTTGCTTTGGTTGCGCCGGTTGCGCTCCCACGCTGCCGCCCCCCGCACGAAGCTGCATGGTTTGCCGCGCGGGCAACGCCTGCGGCTTGCCTGGTAAGTCACCGGCCACCGGTGCCGCGGCAGCGCCATGTTCGGGTGCCGGCCACAGGCCGCGTGGGCGCGCCAGCATGATGCCGATCATCGCAAGCGCTACCAGCAACTGCCGCAAGATCGACGCGTCGACACGCCCGCCAGTCATCGCTTGCAACGGGCCTGCAACATACCGCAGCACCTCGGGCAAAGCGGCCAGCAGCAATGCGCCGACGATCACGCCGGGTATGTGGCCGATGCCGCCGAGCACCACCATCGCCACCACCATGATCGACTCTTGCAGCGAGAACGACTCCGGTGAGATGAAGCCCTGAAAGGTGGCGAACATGCTGCCGGCCGCGCCACCGAAAGTGGCTCCCATCCCGAACGCGAGCAGCTTCAGGTTGCGCGTGTGGATACCCATCGCTTTGGCTGCGGTTTCGTCTTCGCGGATCGCCATCCACGCGCGGCCGATGCGCGAACGCTCCAGGCGGTAGCAAACCACGACGCTGGCCCACACCACCACGATGAAAAAGTAGTAGTGCAACGTGACCGACGGCAGATCGATGAAACCGAGCTGCAGCGGTTTGCCCAGATCGAGCCCAAAGAAGTTGATCGAGCCGATCTGCGAGATGCCGCGCGGTCCGTTGGTGATGTTGACCGGCGCATCGAGGTTGTTGAGGAACACGCGAACGATCTCGCCAAAGCCGAGCGTAACGATGGCGAGGTAGTCACCGCGCAGCTTCAATGTGGGCGCGCCCAGCATCACGCCGGCCACCGCTGCCACGGCGGCGGCGATCGGTATGGTCAACCACCACGGCGACTGCATTCCGGCGGGATACATCGCCTGCAGATTGGCAAACTGTTCGGTCAGCTGGGGGCTGGTCAGCAGGCCGAACAAATACGCCCCGAGGGCATAAAACGCGATGTAGCCCAGATCCAGCAGGCCCGCGTAGCCGACCACGATGTTCAACCCCAGCGCCAGCAACACATACAGCAGCGACACGTCGATGATGCGCACCCACGCGTTGCCGAAGTGCTGCGCGACGAGCGGAGTCAACAGTAAAAAAACGCCCGCGGCGAAAAACGTCGCCAGCTTGCTGTGTTTTGCCGTCAACACGTAGTGCGGTGTGGCTTAAGCGCGGTCTGCCACGCGCTCGCCCAGCAAGCCTTGCGGCCGCAACGTCATCACCAATATCAGCACGATGAATGCAAATATGTCCTGGTAGTTGCTGCCGAGCACGTCGCCGGTGAGTTGGCCGATGTAGCCGGCACCGATGGATTCGATCAGCCCCAGCAGCACGCCGCCAAGCATCGCACCAGCGAGGTTGCCGATGCCGCCAAACACTGCCGCGGTGAATGCCTTCAGCCCCGGCAAAAAACCCATGCCGTGATGGACCGACCCGTAGTTGGCGGCGTACATCACGCCGGCCAGCGCAGCCAGCGCGGCACCGATCACGAAGGTGGCAGAAATCACGGTGTCGGGCCGCACACCCATCAACGACGCGACCTGCGGGTTCTCGGCAGTGGCCCGCATGGCCCGGCCCAGCCGGGTTCGGTTGACCAGAAACATGAGCCCGGCCAACGTGACCGCGGTGACGACCAAAATCAAAATCTGCGTTGTGTTGATGACCGCACCGAACACGTCGTACGGCTCACTCGGCAGCAACAGCGGATAGGGTTTGTAGGTCGGCTTCCAAATAATCATTGCCAACGTTTGCAGCAGCAAACTCACGCCCATCGCGGTGATCAACGGTGCCAGCCGCGGTGCACTGCGCAGCGGCCGATACGCAATTTTCTCAATCGTGAAGTTCAGCAGCGAACACACCGCGGTGGCCGCCAGCAGCGAGATCAGCAGCAGCAACCAGCCCGGCAGCGCCAGCCCGGCCAACGCCGTCACCACCGTCCAACTGGTCAGCGCGCCGACCATCAACACCTCACCGTGCGCGAAGTTGATCAGGTTGATGATTCCGTACACCATCGTGTAGCCCAGCGCTACCAGCGCATACATGCTGCCGAGCACCAAGCCATTGATGATTTGCTGGATGAAGATGTCCATGCGCTGGGGTGGTGAGGTAGCGGGCTGGCGGAGGCAGTGTGGGTCGTCGCCCAGTGGGCTGTCGGCGAATACGCTGCGCAGCCGCGCTTGCTGATCCGTCAAGTAAGACAAAAGTTTGTTGGGCAGCGTGAACTGCGCCAACTGCGACCGAACGCAGTGCACTCACGCGGCTGCGATGCGCGAGTGTAGTCAGCCCGCCACGGGCGCAGCGCCGTTCCGGGTCGCAGGTGGTCAGTTGCAATCCACCACATCGCCGAGGTCGCCCGATGTGCCGCCCACGGTGCGCCAGCCTCGACTCGGCGCGCGCCGATGTGCGCCGTCACACGCCGGCAAAAATCAGATTGCTTCATCGGCACGCGGGCGCGATGCATTGCGGGCAGCTTTCCCGCCTCAGGTCGCGACTTTCGCTGTCGACAACACGCCTCAACACATTAAGTCAACGCGTTGAATGGTTTGCGCAGGTCGGGACGCGATCGCCGGCTTGCCGTGCCGAAAGCGCGGCACCTGGCGCCGGTTCTTTCCTACAATTTGGTGACATTAGCAATTGCGAGGTGACCGTTTTGGCGACCAAAAAGAATCGGGGCTACCAGCTCTCGTCGATGATGCTTCGGGGGTACCGCAAGGCAGCGGTCGACAACGCGCGTGAGTTGCAGTACGAGGCGGAACTGCTGCTGCGCAACAACCACTATGCGCGCGCATATTTTTTAGCGGTGACGTCGATCGAAGAAATGGGCAAGGCCATGCAGGCGTTCGACGCATTGGGGCGCAATGTGCGTGACCCGGCGGTGTCGGCACGGGTGCGGCTGAACTTCGAGGATTACCCCAAACGCATGTTGGCCGCCGTTTTTCACTGGATGCAAACGCACCCCGAGGTGCGCGAAGAAGTCATGCCGTTCATCGAAGGCTTGATCGACTCGAAGCGCACCAGTGAGCCCGCGGTGTACATGGGCATCGACCCGCACAGCTCGAAAATTTCTACGCCCAACGGCGTGATTGGCCCACACGCGGCGCGGCGCTGCGTGCGTATGGCGCAGGCCATTTTTAACAACACCGTGGTGCACATACTCGACGCGCCACCGAAAATTCGCACCACCGCCGAGGACGAGTTTTTTGCGATGAAGCCCACGGTGCTTCAGGCGATGACCGAAACCGAAGATTTTTGGCGCTACTACGTGTCGTGCCTGAAAACCGGTGACGCGGCGTTCGAAGCGGCAGTGGTCGAGTACAGCCGTCTGTACTTTGCGAAAAGCATCAAGTTCAAGGACGAGGGCAAACCGCCGGCCGGCGACCTGAGCAACTGAGCAACTGAGCAACTTAGCGCGGTTAGAACGGCCGGCGAGCGCTTCGCAGGTCAGCCAGGGAAATCAGCCGGAGATGTCAGTCGCATCCACCAGCCGCGCCCGATGCCGTGCGATCTGCGCGCGAACTTGATCCGGTGCGGTGCCGCCCAAGATATTGCGCGCGTTCAGCGAGCCGCGCAGCGTGAGCAGGTCGAACACATCGGAGTCGATGCTGGCGTTGAAGCCCTGCATCGTGGCCAACGGCAGCGCGCTCAGATCAACGCCCAGCTGAATGGCGTGCTTGACCGCATGGGCCACGGTTTCGTGGGCGTCGCGAAACGGCAGGCCTTTTTTCACCAGGTAGTCGGCCAGGTCGGTCGCGGTGGCGTACCCCCTCAATGCGGCACGCTCCATCGCCTCGGGTTTCACCACGATGCCGGCGACCATCTCGGCCATGATGCGCAGGGTGTCGCGCACCGTATCTACCGTGTCGAACAGGGGCTCTTTGTCTTCCTGGTTGTCTTTGTTATAGGCCAGTGGTTGGCCTTTCATCAGCGTGATCAAACCCATCAAATGGCCGACGACGCGGCCACTTTTGCCACGTGCCAGTTCGGCCACGTCCGGGTTGCGCTTTTGCGGCATGATCGACGAGCCGGTGCAGTACCGATCAGCCAAATCTACGAAGCCGAAGTTCTGGCTCATCCACAGCACCAGCTCCTCGGCCAGACGCGAGATGTGCACCATCGTGATCGATGCGAAGGCGCTGAATTCGATGGCGAAGTCACGGTCACTGACGGCATCGAGGCTGTTCTGGCACACGCCGTTGAATTTCAAGGTGCGCGCAACCCGTTCGCGATCCAGCGGGTAGCTGGTGCCGGCCAGCGCAGCCGCACCGAGCGGCAGCCGGTTCACACGCTTGCGCACATCGGCCAGCCGCTCGGCGTCACGCGCAAACATTTCCACGTAAGCCAGCAGATGGTGCGCAAAGCTCACTGGTTGAGCTACCTGCATGTGGGTGTATCCGGGCAGAATGGTTTCGGTGTTTTTGTCGGCCACGTCGATCAGCGCGGTTTGCATTGCGACCAACAACGGCAGCAGCGTGTCGATCTCGCCGCGCAGCCACAGCCGCACGTCGGTTGCGACCTGGTCGTTGCGTGAGCGACCCGTATGCAGCCGCTTGCCCGCGTCGCCCACCAGTTGTGTGAGGCGCGCCTCGATGTTCAGGTGCACGTCTTCGAGATCGAGCTTCCACTCGAATCGGCCGGCCTCGATGTCTTGCGTGATTTGCACCATGCCACGCTCGATGCTGGCCGCGTCATCGGCGCTGATGACACCCTGGTGACACAGCATCTCGGCGTGTGCCAGTGAGCCGGCAATGTCAGCGCGCCACAACCGTTGATCGAAGAAAACACTGGCGGTGTAGCGCTTGACCAGCTCGCTCATCGGCTCGGAAAACAATGCCGACCAGCCGGCAGATTTGTTATCGAGTTGGTTGCTAGACGGTGCAGACATGCGCGGGAAGCGAGCGGCGGAGCGCGTCGTCGCTGGGTTGGTTAGACGGTTGGCTGGCTGGCGATCACAGTGGCGGCGGGGTTGGTGACAATGCGCCGACACCGCTTTTGAATTCTATCGATGACCCCTGCTGCTGTTGGCCGATTCGCGCAATGAACTCGCTTGACGAGCGCACCACGGCGGGCCCGTCCAAATTGGGTCCGCTGACGACATCGGGCGAAGCAGCGACCGCAGCACCTGCGCTGTTCGATGTGTGCCACGTGGGTGTGGTGCTGCGGGCGACCTTGTTTGTGCACACGGTGCTGGCGGTTGGAACGCTGTTTGTGGCGCCGACGGTGCGCGCCTGGGCTTTGCAGTTCGCGCTGAGTGCGGCGGTGGCGGTGCCTGCGGTGCTGGCGTGGTTGATCGCCGCATGCGCGTTGAAGGCGTTGCTGTCGCGCATATCGCTGCAATCGCAGTGGTTGCTGACCGCGCTGTTGGGTGCGGCCTGCGCTGCTGCGTCGTACGCGCTGGCCACGCAGGTCAGCCTGGGTGACGCCGACCGCTTGAACCCGTGGGCACCCGCAGCGGCCGGTGCCGCATTTGCGTTGGTGATGGTGCAGTGGTTGCGCCTGCGCACGCTGACGCGCACGCCCGCTGACACCACCGCCAAGCTGGCCGAATTGCAGTCGCGCATACGGCCGCACTTTTTGTTCAACACACTGAACTCGGCGCTTGCGCTGGTGCGCCACGACCCACAACGCGCCGAGCTGGTGTTGGAAGATTTGGCCGAGCTGTTTCGCGTCGCGCTGACCGACACCGCCACCGCGGTGACGTTGACTGAAGAAATAGAGCTGGCGCAGCGTTACCTGGCGATTGAACAAATTCGATTCGGCAGCCGACTGGCGGTGACCTGGGACATCGACGCCGCAGCAGGTGGTGCCCGTATGCCACCGTTGCTGCTGCAGCCGTTGGTAGAAAACGCGGTGCGCCACGGCGTCGAGCCTGCGGCCGACGGTGGTGAGATCCGCGTTCGCACGCGTGTCAAAAACGGCCGCGCGTTGATTGCAATCACCAACAGCGTGGCGAATACGCCGTCGCAACCCGGCAATGGCATTGCGCTGCGCAACGTGCAGGACCGACTGCGGTTGATGCACGACGTCGCTGCGCAGTTCGAAGCGCGACGCGACGGTGATACCTTCCGGGTACACATCATGCTGCCGCTATAGACCTGACGCAGGAAAATCAACGACGCGGCGTTCGACCTGCTGAAGACCTTGGAGATGCCTGTGAACGATGCGCTGCGCGTGCTGCTGGTCGACGATGAAGAACTAGCTCGGCTGCGGCTGCGCACATTGCTGGGCGACTGCACCGAACCGTGCGCCACCGTGGTCGGCGAAGCGGCCAATGCTGCGCAGGCACTGGTCTGGCTGCAGCAGCACGGCCACGGCCCCGCTGAGGTGGCAGCGCAACGGGTCTGCGACGTGGTGCTGCTCGACATCCAAATGCCCGGCCGCGATGGCACCCAGCTGGCCGAAGCGTTGTGCGACCTGCCGCTGCCACCGGCGGTGGTATTTGTGACCGCGCATGCGCAGCACGCGCTCAAGGCGTTTGACCTGCAAGCGGTCGATTACCTGACCAAGCCGGTGCGCCGCGAGCGGCTGCAGTTGGCGTTGCAACGTGTCGCCGCCCGCATGGCCGCCACGGCACCGGCCGCTGTGGCCACCGATGCCAATGCGTGGGCGGTGCTGGTGGTCAGCGAACGCGGCCGGGTGGTGCGTGTGCCGCTGGCCGAGGTGCTGTATTTGAAAGCCGAGTTGAAGTACGTGACCCTGCGCACCGCAAGCCATACCTACGTGCTCGACGACGCGCTGACCGATCTCGAGCAGCGGCTGGGAACCCGGCTGCTACGCGTGCACCGCAACGCGCTGGTCGCGCGGTCGGCCGTCAGCGCGTTGGAGCGACGCAAGATGGGCGATGCAGACGGCGAATTCGACTTCGACACGGCGGACGACTCCGGCAACCGCACGGCAGCCGGCAGCGCACCCGGCAGCGACGCGAAAACCGAATGCTGGGCGGTGCAGGTGGCACCGGTCGGTGAATGGCTGGCGGTGTCGCGCCGACAGGTCAGCGCAGTGCGCGAGGCATTGGCAGCCAGCGGCCTGTAGCTGCTGGCCGCCCACCTTGCAGGCAGTGGGCCGTCGTGTTGAAACTCAACGTGCTCGCCGGCGCTTGACCATCACGCCGACCAGCCCCAAGCCCGCCAGCATCAGCGCATAGGTTTGCGGCTCAGGAATCGCGCCGACCGTGGTCAGGCCAATCAGGTTGCTGCTGCCGCCCGCGCCGATTTGGCCGAGCACCGACAACGCGCCCGAGCCCAAGTCGATCGAATACAGGTTTTGATTCCACGACACAAACGCCTCGCCCGAGGCCGCGATGTCGAACCCGGTGGCGTTGTTCACTGCGAACGCGCTGCCGCCCAACGTCAGGTCGCCGACCTTGGTCAGCACGCCGCCCGCAAAGGCGTTGTTGTTCAAATACAGCGCGTCGCTTTCGGCGTCGATGTAGTACAGATTCAGCGTCGCGGCCGCCGAGCCGATGGCGTTTTGGTTGTAGGCCGCGCCGACGATGTCGACTGGGCCGCCACTGCGGGTCAGCGCGGTTTGAATCGCGGTGACGCCGGTAGCGATGTTCAGCGCGCGGTTGCTGCTCGGCGCATCGTTGTTGCCGATCACCCGCAGGTTGTTGTTTTGCGGATTGAAGTCGATCTCGTAACCCGCGCCACCGGTTGCGGCTGGCACCACGCCGGTGGCAAACGACACCGCAGCACCCGTGGCCGCGTTCAGCTTGTACACGTTGCCGAGGCTACCGAGCCCGTAGATCTGGCTGTCCGGGTTGCGAAAGTCGATGCTCAAGATGCTTTCACCCCCTGCGGTACCGGTGATGGTGGCGCTGGTGACGGTGGCGGACGATGCGCTGTTGAAGCTCAGCAAACGGTTGTTGTCGGTCAAACCGACCAGCGTGGCGGCCTGGGCTGAAACCGCCGCGAACGACAGCGCAATCAGCGCGCTCAGGCGGGTGTGGTGGGAAGTCAGTGGCATGGGAAGCGCTCCTGGTGGGTGGGTTGGGCAGCCGGTGAGACATTTCTCACGCGACACCACCACTACGCAACGACCGGCCCGCCGGATGCACCGCCAGCTCAACTCCGATGCGCGCCCTCAACCGGTATTGCGCAACCCCGCCGCCACGCCGTTGATCGAGATGTGGATGCCGCGCTGCATGCGCTCGTTGCCGGGGTCGCCTTCGCGGCGCTGGCGGTGCCGGCGCATCAACTCGACCTGCAGGTGGTTGAGCGGATCCAGGTAAGGAAAGCGGTGCTGAATCGAGCGCGCCAGCGACGGGTTCGATGCCAGCCGATCGGCGTCGCCGGTGATCAGCGTCAGCGCGTCATTGGTGCGCTGCCATTCGGCTTCGATCAATCCGAAGATGCGCTTGCCCAGCTTTTTGTCGTCGACCAGCTCGACGTAGCGCGCCGCAATCGCGAGGTCGCTTTTCGCGATCACCATGTCGAGGTTGGACAACAAGGTGCGGAAGAACGGCCACTGTTTGTGCATGCGCTGCAACAGCGCCAAACGTGGCGTGCGCAGCGCGGCATCGGTGGTCAGATACGCCTCGATCGCCGAGCCGAAACCGCACCAACCGGGCAGTGCCACTCGGCATTGGCCCCAGCTGAAACCCCACGGAATGGCGCGCAGATCCTCGATTGCATGGGTGGCCTTTCGGGCCGCCGGGCGCGAACCGATGTTCAACGCGGCGATCTCGCGGATCGGCGTGGCGCTAAAAAAGTAATCAGTGAAGCCCGGCGTCTCATAAACCAGCTTGCGGTAGGCCGCGTAGCTGGCGTCGCTGATCGCCGCGGCAGCTTCCAAGAAGCTTTTCGGCGCGCCCATGCTGCCGCTCTTGCCGGTGTCGGGGCGGGTGCCGTGGCGACTGTCGGGACGGGCGACCGCCGGGTGCAGCAGCGTGGCCTCGAGCGTCGCGGCGACCAGCGTTTCAAGGTTGCGCCGGCCAATTTCGGGGTGCGAATATTTCGATGCGATCACCTCGCCCTGCTCGGTCAAACGGATCTGCCCGTTCACCGTGCCCGGCGGCTGGGCCAAGATCGCTTGGTAAGTCGGCCCGCCGCCGCGACCCACGGTGCCGCCGCGGCCGTGGAACAGGCGCAAGGTGATGCCGTGCTCACGGCCCAGATCGGCAAACAACTCCACCAGCGCGCATTCGGTGCGGTACAGCTCCCAGTTGCTGGTGAACGTGCCGCCGTCTTTGTTGCTGTCGCTGTAGCCGAGCATCACATCTTGCTCGGCCCGCTCGCCGTGCTTGCTGCGCTTGACGAGTTCGGTGATGCCGGGCATCGCATAAAACGCCCGCATGATCGGTGCCGCGTTGCGCAAATCGCCGATGGTTTCGAACAACGGAACGACGATCAAATCGGCCACCGCGGCGTGGTCCAACGTGCCACGCAACAGACCGGTTTCTTTCATCAGCAGCAGCACTTCCAGTAAGTCGCTGGCCGACTCGGTGTGCGAAATGATGCAGTGGCGCAGCGCGTCGGCACCGAAGCGCTGGCGCATCTGCAACGCAGTCTCAAAAATCGCCAGCTCGCTTGCGGCCAGCTCGCTGTACTGGGCCGCGCGCACGCGCAGGCCGCGCGCCTCGCCGAGCAGGCGCAGCAGCAGTTCGCGCCGTTCGTATTCGTCGAGCGCGCTGTAGTCGGGCTCGACCTGCGCCACCCGCATCAGCTCAGCCAGCACCGCTTCGTGTTTGTCCGAACTCTGGCGCAAGTCGACGGTGGCAAGGTGAAAGCCGAACACCTGCACCGCGCGCATCAACGGGCGCAGGCGCGCCGAGGCCAGCGCCTGCGCGTGGTGCGTGACCAGCGACGCTTCGATGACCTGCAAATCGGCCAGCAAGTCGGCCGCCGACGCGTACGCGTTTTGCGGCGGCACCGCGTGGCGCAACGCCTCGGTACCGGTCAACGCCAGCAACGTCGCAGCCAGCCGCGCATAAACGCCGATCAGCGCGCGGCGGTACGGCTCGTCGTCGCGATGTGGGTTGTGGTCGGGCGAGGCAGCGGCCAGCGCGGCCATGGCCGGCGTGACCGACGCCAGCGAGGCAGATATCGACAGCTCGCTGCCCAGCTGGTGCACCTCGGTCAAATAAAAACGCAGCACGGTTTCGCATTGCCGCGCGAACGCCATTTGAAGCGTGTCGGCGGTGACGAACGGATTGCCGTCACGGTCGCCACCGATCCAGTTGCCCATGCGAAAAAAGTTGGCGATCGGATGCCCCGGCAGCGCGGCTTCGATCTCGGCATACAGCTTTGGTATCTGCCGCAAAAAAGTCGCGTGGTAATAACTCAATGCGTTTTCGATTTCATCGGCCACGGTGAGCTTGGCGATGCGCAACATGCGCGTTTGCCACAGCTGGGTTACCCGGGCGCGGATCGACGCTTCGTTTTCGACCAGTTCGCGGGCGGTGCGCAGGCCGTCGCGCTGCTCGGCCAATTCGGCAATCGCGCGCTCGGCATCCAGGATGCTTTTGCGCTGCACTTCGGTCGGGTGGGCCGTGAGTACCGGCGAGATGTGCGCGTGCGCCAGCATGTCGGCGATGTCGTCCGCGCGCACACCGGCCTGCATCAGGCGCTTGAACGACATCGCCAGCGAGCCGTCGTGCAGCCGGCCCTCGCGCTCGTGGTGCGCGCGGCGGCGCACGTGGTGGCGGTCTTCGGCAATGTTGGCCAGATGCGAAAAGTAGCTGAACGCGCGGATCACGCTCACGGTTTGGTCGATCGATAAATTCTTCAGCAAGCGGTCGAGCGCGCGGCCGTCTTTCGCATCGCTTTTGAGGCGGTAGCCGACCGACAACTGGCGCACGCGCTCGATCAACTCGAATGCGTCTTTGCCTTCTTGCTCGCGGATCACGTCGCCGAGGATGCGGCCGAGCAGTCGGATGTCTTCGACCAGCGGGCGGTTTTTGTCAGCGGCGGCCTGGTGTGCCGCGGCGAGGGATGTTTGAGTAGCCATGGTGAGCAGGTCCGCAATCGAATGAAGTGGCACACGGCTGGGCGCGACGGGCCGCAAGAACTCGCCTGCTAGCATCTTGTGATGACCTCGAACATCACCATCGCCACCCGCGAAAGCCGCCTCGCATTGTGGCAAGCCGAACACGTGCGTGACCTGCTGAGCGCGCGCTTCGGTCTCAGTGTCACGCTGCTCGGCATGACCACGCGCGGCGACGAAATACTCGATCGCACGCTGTCGAAAGTTGGTGGCAAAGGTCTTTTCGTCAAGGAACTCGAAACCGCGTTGGAAGAAGGCCGGGCGCAGCTGGCGGTGCATTCGCTGAAAGACGTGCCGATGGATCTGCCGGAAGGCTTCGAGCTGGCGGCGGTACTTGAACGTGAAGATCCGCGCGATGCGTTTGTCTCGAACCACTGTGCTGCGCTGGCTGACTTGCCGCATGGCGCACGGGTGGGCACATCCAGCTTGCGCCGGGTCGTGCAACTTCGTGCGTTGCGCCCCGACCTGTTGATCGAGCCACTGCGCGGCAACCTCGACACCCGTTTGCGCAAGCTCGACGAAGGCCAGTACGACGCCATCGTGTTGGCTGCCGCCGGGCTCAAGCGACTGGGCATGGCCGCGCGCATACGCAGTGAATTTGCGACCGACGCGATGTTGCCGTGCGCAGGCCAGGGTGCACTGGGTTTGGAGGTACGCAGCGACGCCACCGAATTGCGCACGCGCCTTGCGTTATTGGTACACCAGCCGACCATGCTGGCGGTGCATGCGGAACGTGCGGTGTCACGTGCACTGGGCGGCAGTTGCAGCATGCCGCTGGCCGCGCATGCGGTGTGGCACGGCGACACACTGAACCTGCGCGCCGCCGTAGGCCATCCGGACGACGCCGATGCGCCGCTGCTGCGCGCCGCCGTCGATGCGCCGGTCACCACCGAGGCCGAGGCGCGTGCGCTGGGCGAGCACGCCGCGGCCGCGCTGCGTGACTCCGGTGCGGCGGCTTACCTGCGCGCGGTGAACGCCGCCTGATTGCGCGCGGTTCGCCGATTCGCTGCGCGGCGCGGTGGTTCGATCCCGTCACCTGTCCAGCGACCGCAGCCCGGGTGGTCTCGATCTCATCACTGCGCCACTGTGGTTTGACCGCATGCGCGTGATCGTCACCCGACCCGCAGCGCAGGCTGCGTCGTGGGTTCAGTCGCTCGAATCGCACGGCATCAACGCGCTGGCACTGCCGCTGATACAGATCGCCGCGCCGCTCGACACGACCAGCGTAGTGGCAGCTTGGCAGCAGGTAGCGCGCAGCCGCCTGGTCGCGTTCGTCAGTGCCAATGCGGTTGCGCATTTTTTCGCATTGCGCCCTGCCCGCTGCGATTGGCCGGCCGCAACGTTTGCCGCATCGACCGGCCCGGGCACCACGCGGGCGCTGCTGGATGCAGGACTGCACCCAGCACAAATCATCGAACCGGCCGCCGACAGCACGCAGTTCGATTCGGAGTCGCTGTGGCAGCAATTGCAATCGCGGTTTGCGGCACCGAGCGCCTGGCATGCCGCGCCGGTGCTGGTGGTGCGCGGTGACGGCGGCGGGCGCGACTGGTTGGCCGACAGCCTGCGCTCGCGCGGTGCCCAGGTCAGTTTCGTGGCGGCCTACCGCCGCACGGCGCCGACCTGGAACGCTGCCATGCAGTCGACGCTGACCAACGCATTGGCGCAACCCGCGGTGCACTGGTGGTTGTTCAGCAGCTCGGAGTCGATCCATCACCTGATGACTTACCTGACCGACCACGCCAGCCCGCTCAGCGTGCAAAGTGCACGCGCGCTGGCCACGCATCCACGCATTGCAACGACCGCGCAGCAGGCTGGATTTGCAGTGGTTAAGCCGTGCAAACCGACGCTCGCCGACGTGGTCGCCTGCCTACAATCTGCCGCATCGTGAACGACCTCAATACCGCCGCAGTGCCAGCGGATCCGGTGCTTGCGCCACCCCCATCGAACGAATACGCCAAGCCGCCGGTAGCAGCTGGGCCGGCAACGCCGTGGCCTGCTGCCCGCTGGTGGATCGTGCTGGCCGCCGTACTGGCCACCGTGGCCACCGCCAGTCTGGTGTTGGCGTGGCGCACCCAGGCACACGTCAGCTCGATCGAAAAAGAATTGGTGCGGCGGCTGGCCGACAACAGCCAGGAGTCGGGCGAATCGCGGCTGTTGGCCAAGCAATCGCAAGACAACGTGCTGGCCGCATCGGCCAAGGTGGCACTGCTCGAAGCGCGGGTGGCCGAGGTCGCGGTGCAACGCAGCCAACTGGAAGATCTGATGCAGTCGCTGTCGCGCTCACGCGATGAGAACTTGCTGGTCGATGTGGACACCGGCCTCCACGTGGCGATGCAACAAACCGCGATCACCGGCAGTGCCGAGCCGTTGGTGGCGATGCTCAAGCAGGCCGAAGACCGACTGGCGCGCTACAACCAGCCTCGGCTGGACGGCGTGCGCCGTGCCATTGCACGTGACCTCGACCGCGTCAAAGCGGTGGGTTTGGTCGACATTCCCACGCTCAGCATCAAGCTCGATGAAGCCGTGCGTTTGATCGATGAACTGCCGCTGTTGTCGACCGCCGAGACACGCTCGGGCTCAGGCTCAGGCTCAGGCGCGAACAAAGTCAGGCCGGGCGCTGCGCCATCTGCTGCCGCACTTTCAAGTGCGGCCGCTGCCACGCCGCCTGCGCCACCACGCGCGTGGTGGCAAACCTGGGACGGAAGCTGGCAAGCCGCGACCGAGCGCATGTGGGGCGAGGCGAAATCACTGATCCGCGTGACCCGCATCGATCACCCCGAGGCGATGTTGATGTCGCCCGACAACGCGTTTTTCGTCCGCGAGAACGTCAAACTTCGGCTGCTCAACGCGCGGCTGGCCTTGCTGAGCCGCCAGTTCGACACCGCACAAAGCGATCTGCAGGTGGTGCAGGCGTCGCTCGATAGGTACTTTGATCGCAGCTCGAAGCGCACCGCGTTGGCCAGCGAATTGGTACGCCAGGTAACCGCGCAAGCACGGCTGGTGGTGGTGCCCAAGCCGGACGACACGCTGGTCGCGCTGGCAGCCGCCGGTGCCGGTCGTTGAGCCCGGCCGGCTGTCATGCGCTCGGTCATCTGGTTCGTTTTGTTGTTTGCCGCGGCAGTAGTTGCCGCCTCGACACTGGGTGCCAACGACGGCCTGGTCAGCATCTACGCCGGCACCTGGCGGCTCGACACCTCGCTGAACTTGTTCCTGCTGTTGCTGCTCGGCACCTGCTTTGCGCTGGTCTCGTTGTTCAGCGCGCTGAACAGCCTGATCGGCCTGCCCGCGCGGGCCCGCTTGTGGCGCGTGACGCGGCGCGAACGCTCGGCCCAGGCCGCGCTGCGTGAATCGCTGGCGCAATATTTCGCCGGGCGCTACAGCCGCGCCAAAGTTGCAGCGCAGCGCGCCCTCGCGATCCAGGACGACACGCCCGAGTTGAAGCCCGATGCCGAATTCAGCGTGCTCGGGTTGCTGCTGGCCGCTGGCAGCGCGCACCGCCTGCAAGACCGGACGCAACGTGATGAACACCTGGCACGCGCATTCCAATTGGCGCATGGCAACACATCGACACGACCGGCTGAAGAAGGCGCGCGCCTGCTGGCCGCTGAATGGGCGCTCGATGACCGCGACGCCGTGCGCAGCCTGGGCTTGCTCGGCGAACTGGCGCCCGGCGTGGCGCGACGCACGCAAGCGCTGCGGCTGAAGTTGCAGGCCGCCCGGCTCGGCCTGCAACCCCAGGAAGCCTTGAAAACCGCACGGCAGCTGGTCAAACACCAAGGGCTGTCGAAGGCGGCGGCCCAGGGCCTGCTGCGCACGTTGGCGTTCGAATGCCTGGACACCGCGCACGACAGCGACCAACTGCGGCGCACCTGGATGTCGTTGGATGCGTCTGATCGGCAAGATGCGTTCGTGGTCGCGCGGGCCGCCGTGCGAGCGGCGCAGCTCGATGCATTCGAGGACGCACGCAACTGGCTGCGGCCTGGCTGGGACCGCATCGATCAAAGCAATGAAGACGAACGCGCCGCGCTGTCGTACGCACTTGCCTGCGCCGTATCGGGCATCGGGGCCGACTGGTTGCCGCGCCTGGAATCGGCGCGACTGGCGTTCCCACGCGACGCATCGGTCGCGCACGCGGTGGGCACCGCGCTGGCCGAACGGCAGCTATGGGGCAAAGCACGCCAGCTGCTGGAAACCGCTACTGCAGACCACCAACTGTCGACTGCCGCCAAACGCATGGCGTGGCTGTCGTTGGCGCGTCTGGCCGATACCGAAACCCAGCCGGCGCGCGCGGCCGAATGCTACAAACGCGCCGCCACATTGAGGTAAAACGCCGAGGCCCGCTGATATACTCATTGGTGTTGCGGCTGTAGCTCAGTTGGATAGAGTACTTGGCTACGAACCAAGGGGTCGTGGGTTCAATTCCTGCCAGCCGCACCAAACACCTAACGGGTCAGCTCTCAAAAGGAGCTGACCCGTTTTACTTGGTGCCGCGCCCTGTTTGCACCGCGCTTTGCGACGCACTCACTGCGCCGCAGGCACACCGACTTCAACTCGCCACAGGGATCACTTTTGGCTGCATCGGGCACCGCCTTCGGTCAAACCGCGCGCAAGCTATTCGAGCTGGCGCTGACACACCTGGCCACCTTTGCCTTTCCCCTGGTATTTGCGATCGTGTGTGGCCGCACGCTGGGCATCAACGACTATGGCGTGGTGTCGTTCTACGCCGCGCTGGCGGGCTTTTTGGGCGTGGTCGTCGAGTTCGGTTTTGATTGGTACGGCACCCGCGCAGTGGCGCAAAACCTCGGCACGCCGCAGCAATGTCACCGGGTGCTGTGGAACATCACCGCTACCAAATTGCTGCTTTGCATGGCGGTTTTGCTGCCGGTGGGCCTCGCGTTGTGGCAGTGGCGCGGACCGGGCGAATGGGCAATGCGCACAGCCGCGGCGGTCTACCTGATCGGCTTTGCGTTCGATGCGTCTTGGTACGTGCGGGCACTGGAGCGCACCCGCACGTTGTTGCTCATCACCACCTGCGTGCGGCTGGTCGGTATCGCGGGCTTGCTGGTGGTGGTTGCGCGGCTGGCGACCAAAGAAAGCGCGCTGTGGACCTATGCCGCGGTGTCGGTGCTGACCAGCGCACTCACCTGGTGGTTTTTGGCGCGCAAGCAGTTGGCCTCACGCGCACGGTTCGAACCCGCGTACGCGCGCGAGTTGCTGCGCAGCTCAGGTGCCATCGTGCTCGGCAACCTGAACGGCGCACTGATGACCAATGGCGGTATCGCACTGCTGGGCGTGCTGGCCGATCCCGCAACTGTCGGCGCAGCCAACCTCGCCCTGCGGGTGCGCATGGCGTCGCAGGCCGTGATGCTGCCGGTGCAGCAACTTGGTTTCGTGCGGCTGTCGGCCACTGCGCGCAGCGACCCGCAGGCATCGGTGCGGCTCGGCCGGCGGCTGCTGGTGCCCACCGTGCTGGCGTCGCTAGCGATTGCGCTGGTGTGCATTTACGGCGCCGACGTCATCAGCAGCTACGTTTTCAAGTCGGACGTGCCACGCGCCTCGATGTTGATCGTGCTGTTGGCGTTCAGCGGACTGATTCAGGCGGTCGCCAACCTGTTCGGCATCCAGTGCCTGATCGCGTTCGGCCACGAGCGCGTGTATGCACTGATTCAAATCGCGGCGTCGGTGGTGTTTTGCGCGGTCTTGCTGCTGACCGATATCCACGCGTCGTATGGCTGGGCGGTGGTGGCGGCTGAATCGGTGGTGTTCGTGTTGGCCGGGGCGCAAATGCGCCGGGTGGCGCAGCGCGCGAAAGCCCGAAGCTGAACCCTCTGCGCTGGGCGCGGCGCACCCAATCACTGCGGCCGTGAATTCATGCTGCGCGCCGGTATCCGCATGCCATTCCACCTTCACCTTAGGGATTCAAATTGCACCCGCCCTGCGATAAAGTGTTTTTTTGTAATTTTCATCCACGGTAATCATCGTCACTGGAGTCGATCGTGAGCGATACCAAACCGATTTACGTCACCCAACCGTTCTTGCCGCCACTCGAAGAATTTATTCCCTACCTGCGTGACATTTGGGATTCGAAAGTCATCACCAACGGCGGTCAGTTTCACCAACGGCTCGAGTCCGCACTGGCTGAATACCTCGGCGTTAAACACCTGGCCCTGTTCACCAACGGCACCATCGGGCTGCTGACCGCGTTGCAAACGCTGCGCGTCAGCGGCGAGGTCATCACCACACCGTATTCATTTGCCGCCACCGCGCATTCGGTGCTGTGGAACAACCTGAAGCCGGTGTTTGCCGACATCGACCCGCACACCTGCAACCTCGACCCCGACTGCATCGAAGCGGCCATCACGCCACAAACCACCGCCATCATGCCGGTGCATTGCTACGGCACGCCGTGCGACGTCGACCGCATTCAACGCATCGCCGATACCTACGGCCTGAAAGTGATCTACGACGCAGCACATGCGTTTGGCGTACGCCACCGTGGCGACAGCCTGCTCAACAGCGGCGACCTCGCGGTGCTGAGTTTTCACGCGACGAAGGTGTTCACGACCATTGAAGGCGGTGCCATCGTGTGCCCCGACGCGAAGACCAAACAGCGCATCGACCACCTGAAAAATTTCGGCATCGCCGACGAGGTGACGGTGATGGCCGCCGGCATCAACGGCAAGATGAACGAGGTGCAGGCGGCGTTCGGTTTGCTGCAGTTGCAGCATGTCGACGAGTTCATCGCCAAACGCACCCACATCGCCGCGCTGTACACCGAACGCCTGGGCTCAGTGCCGGGGATTCGGGTGCCCGACGTGCTGCCCAACACCCAGCCGAACCACTCTTATTTCCCCGTCTTCGTCGGCCGCGACTTCCCGCTCAGCCGCGACGCCGTGTACGAGCGGCTGCGCGAACACAACGTGTACGCCCGCCGCTATTTCTACCCGTTGCTCAGCGACCTGCCGATGTACCGCGGGCTGCCCTCCGCTGCGCGCGAGCGGCTGCCGAATGCGGTCAAAGCAGCCAACGAAGTGCTGTGCTTACCGATTTATCCCGCGCTGCACGACAACGACGTGCAACGCGTCATCGAGTTGATCCTCGACTGCCGGTGAACACCGACACCGAATCGCACGCCAGGCCGAAACCGGCCGCGCGGCGTGTGGCCTACGTGACGCCGTTTCGCATGCCGACCAATCGGTACATGGAGCTGCAAAAAGCGTTGGTCCACGACAGCGGCTTCGAAGCGCGGCCGTTTTCGGTGAAACATTTGTTCTTCGAAGGCGGCCTGTGGGGCCTGCTGAAACGCCGCAACATCGTGCTGTGCCAGTGGCTGGAAACCCGACCTTTCACACCGTGCACCACCACCTCGGCGCTGCGGCTGTCACCCATCGGCCTGGGTTTGTACGTGGTGTTTTTAGCGCTGCTGGCACTGACGCCCGCAACCGTGGTGTACGTGGTTCACGACCACGCAGTCAACGATGCCCAGGGCATGCTGCATGCGTTGTCGCAGTGCTTCTTGTTCGCTGCACGCCGTGTCGCCGACCGCCGGATCGTGCACGACCCGGGGTTCCAGCAAAAGTACCAAGCCAGCTACCTGCCGCACCCGTTGTTTTGGGACCGCCCTGAGCCGCTGAACGCGCCGCCGCTGAAGATGCCAAGCCGCGAAGGCCGCAGCCGCGCGCCCGGCGCGCCGCTGCGCTGCGCGATGCTGGGTGCCATCCGGCCCTACAAATCGATAGACCAGGTGCTGCGCGCGTGGCCCGCCGACATGCCGTTGTTGGTGGCCGGGCGGTGTACCGCCGAGTTGCTGCTGACGCTGCAGGCCATCGTCGAGCAACGTGGCCTGCAGCGTACGGTCACGCTGTACCCAAAGCATTTATCCGACGCCGAGTTTGCGCAACAAATCGATGCGATCGACGTTTTCATCTTGCCGCACGCATCGAACACCGCGTTGGTAAGCGGCGCGTTCTTCGAGGCGATTGGTCGTGTGCCGGTGATCGTGGCGCGGCGCTCGCCGTTTATCGACTGGGCTGCCAGCCAATTTCACGGGGTGTGCGCATTTGATTCGGCCGCTCAGCTGCCGGCTTTGTTGCAGCGCGTGGCCAGCGATTCAAGCCATGCCGATGGTGCAGCCCAGGCACGCACTGCGTTCGCCGCGCGCGCCGCGTTTGGTCACGATGCGTGTCGACTCGCCTGGGGCGAATTTTTTCGGTCTATCGACCGCGGCAGCAGCGGGCAGGCGAAGCAATACCGCGCCTGAGACGCCGATCAGCTCAATTCGGGTCGGTGCCCCGGCCGGTGCCGGTGCCGGTGCCCAGGCCAAGGCCGAGACCCATACCGGATACGCGCTGGCCATCGCCCGCTGCCGGCACCGCGCCTGCACGGTGCGCACCTTCGATCAGCCAGCCGACACCGCACAGGCCGGCAATCAGCAGTGCACTCCACAGCACGCGGGTAAGTCCATCCATCGCCTCGGCGTCCCACAGAAAAAATCCGCAGCCCACGGCGGTCGCCAAAAACAGCGCAATGGCTGCGGCCCGCGCGGCCGCGCTGGCCGGTGGGTCGTGCGGCTCGCGCTGCAAAGCAAATGGCGCGTGTGGAAACCGCGCGGCCACATCGGCCGGTCGCCAACCCGGTCGCATGAACCACACGCGTAGCTTGTCTTGCCAACGCCGCGTGTGCCATGCATCGCTTGCAAGCAATGCGTATACCTGCAGCACCGCACGCAGCGGATGGAAGCTGCGCAGCGGCGTGCGGGTGCCGAAAACGCAGGTTTCGGTTTCGGCAGCGTAGGTGCCGAACAATCGGTCCCACAGCACGAACAAACCGCCGTAATTGCGGTCGAGGTACGCGTCGTTCACCGCGTGGTGTACCCGGTGATTCGACGGCGTGGTGACCACCCGGTCCAGCCAACCCAGCTTGCCGATTTGTTCGGTGTGCGCCCAGATTTGGTAGTACTGCACGCCGAGAAAAACGAAGCCGAACATTTCCGGTGGCACGCCGGCAATCGCCATCGGCAAATAGAACGGCCAGCCGAGTACCGCGTTTTGACTTTCCTGCCGCAGCGCGGTGCACAGGTTCAGTTTTTCGCCTTGGTGGTGCACTGAATGTGCTGCCCAAAAAACAGCAATTTCATGGCCCGCACGGTGCAGCCAATATTCACAAAAGTCGAACATCACCACCGCGATCACGACGCCGTACCAGCTGTGCCAAAACGGAGCGTTGATTTGGTGCCCGAGCGCCGCAAACACCATGGCGTAGATGCCGATTTGTACCAGTGGCGTGCAGGCAAAAACCAGTTGGCTGATCAGCCCCTGGCTCAAGCTGGCCAGCGTGTCGTTGGTGCGGTAGGCAGCGCGCCCGCGTATGCGGCCCACGATCATCTCCAACAGCACCGCCAGCGCCAAAAACGGGATCGACCAGATGATGGCTTGTTCCATGGGATAAGTGTGGTGGGTATGCGATGGGTGAGGCGCGGCGAGGCGAACGAAACCAGTCAACCGACAGCACGGCGGCGCGGCTCCAAACGCGCTGTACAGCTTTTCGAGTCTAAACGTCGCTGCTGGGAAAACCCTGCTGTCAGTGTGTGGCCAGCAGCGGTGCCAGCCGGTCCAGCGCCACTTCCAGGCTGCGCAGCGTGCGATCGGCATGGTGCAACTTGTCGAGGCCGAACAAGCCCATGCGAAACGATCGGTAGTCCGGCCCTTCGTTGCATTGCAACGGCACGCCCGCTGATATTTGCAGGCCCTGCTCCAGCCACTTCTGACCCGACTGCATTGCAGCGTCGTCGGTGAAATTCACAATGACCCCAGGTGCTTGAAAGCCCGGCGCGGCCACGCTGTCAAAGCCGCGCTCGACCAGCATTGCGCGTACCGCCTGGCCCAACTGCAATTGTTCGTCGCGCACCTTGGCGAAACCGTAGGCACGGGTCTCGAGCATCACGTCGCGGGTGCGGCGCAGCGCATCGGTAGGCAGCGTGGCGTGGTACGCGTGGCCGCCGGCCTCGTAGGTTTCCATGATCTGCAGCCACTTGCGCAGGTCGCAGGCATAACTGGTGCTTTGGGTGTGGTCGATGCGCTCACGCGCCAGCGCACTCAGCATCACCAGCGCGGCGCAGGGCGATCCGCTCCAGCCTTTTTGCGGCGCGCTGATCAGCACGTCGACTCCGGTAGCCGCCATGTCGACCCACATCGTGCCCGACGCCACGCAGTCGAGTACGAACAAACCACCGACGGCATGCACCGCATCGGCCACCGCTTTCAAGTACGCGTCGGGCAGCATCATGCCGGCCGAGGTTTCAACGTGCGGCGCAAACACCACCTCGGGCCGCTGCTGCGCAATCGCTGCCACCACCTCACCGATCGGCGCAGGCGCAAACGGCGCGTGCTTGCCAGGGCCGGTGCGCCGTGCCATCAACACGGTGGCGTGCGATGGGATACCGCCCATCTCAAAAATTTGCGTCCAGCGGTAGCTGAACCAGCCGTTGCGCAGCACCAGCGCGTTGCGGCCGGTGGCGAACTGGCGCGCTACGGCTTCCATGCCAAAAGTGCCACTGCCAGGCACCACCACCGCGCTCTTCGCGTGATAGACCTCTTTCAGCGTGGCCGATATGTCTTTCATCACTTGCTGAAAGTTCTGCGACATGTGGTTCAACGCGCGGTCGGTGTAGACCACCGAATAGTCGAGCAAACCGTCGGGATCAACGTCGGGTAACAAGCCAGGCATGGTGAGCTCCAGTGAAAACAAAACGCGCCAATGGCAGCCACGGCTGCCGCGGTTGCCTTGCCTCTATTTTGACAAGACCGGCAGCCTCGCGCCCCGGTTGGGAGGCTGATGTTGGGCTGCAAACCACCGTTTTATCCGGTCACTGCGCCGGCCGATTGCCGGTGCAGCTGCGCGACCCGGCGCGCCATCGGCAGCGGCAGCCAACACACTGCCAGCACCCACACCGACAACAGCACCCGGCGGCGCAGCGACGCGGCAGGCCAACGCCACAGCGAGGCCAGCGCAAATCGACACTGCGAGGCGGCGCTGCCAGCCGATTGCGCGGCCATTTCCACACCACCGAAACGCATGCACAACGCCAACGTGCGCGCCTCCCAGGGAGCCCACGCCAGCGGCACGCGGTGCGCTATGCCGGCGCGGCGCAAACCCGCCTCGACCATGCGTTTGCCGTCAGTGATGCGCCGGTACTCGGCCACCAAACCACTGGGTGAGTTGTTGAACACCAGCGCACCGTCGTTCAGTGGGCGGTGCAATCGGTAGGCACCCAGCGCATGCGCGATCGACACCACCTGGCCGTAGGCCGGTGCCAACAAAATCGGCACCGAGTCGGCGGCAATGCGCCACGCGGCGGCGTCCAACGGCAGCACCTCGCGCAAGAAGTCGGCATCGAACACGTTGCCCGATCCCGGCGGCGAACCGTAAGCACCGAACTCGCACATCAGCGCCCGTGCGTTGTCGTCGTGCAGGTCGCGCGGCAGCTGGCGGCCGAGCGGCGCGCCGACCTTGTCGACCATGTCGAGGCGGAACTGCACTTTGCTCACACCCGCGTGCCACGCGGCAGCCACCTCGGCCGCCGCGGTGGGGTAGAGCCAATCGTCGGCATCGAGAAAAACCACCAGTGCACCGGTAGCCCGCGCGAAGCCTGCGTTGTAGGCCGAGCCTTGGCCGCCGTTCGGCTGCTCCACCACCAGCACGCGGTCGGCGTAGCGGCGAATGGCGTCGATCGAGCCGTCTTTGGAGCCGTCGTCGACGACGATCACCTCCACATCGGCATGCGTTTGCGCCAACGCCGAGTCAATCGCTTGCGCAACGAAGTGTTCGTAGTTGTAGTTGTCGATGACGATGCTGATGCGCATGCGGGTGCAGGTCCGAGGATGTGATGGCGGTTTGGCAAGCGCTATTTTCTGCGCAGCCAGCCGTGCGGTATCAGACCCGTGCCGCCAAAGCAGCCCCCGCGCTTGCGCAGGTGTTCAAACACCGCCAGGTCGATGCTGCCGTCACCCAACTCCCCACGCTGGCCGCGCGTCGTGTTGTCGTGAGCGCAATAACGAATTTTGTCGACATGGTTGCTGTCGCAGCGCCGACCCAGCGCACGCGCACTGCGCCCACGAAGACCCGCATCCACCTGGTGTGCGGCGACCTTGACAACGTTTTGCGGCTTTACAAGACCCGCAATTCCCAACAAGCAGCCGAGCAGCCGAGCAGCGCCAGAATGGGCAACCAACCAACCATTCCAGTGCGTCTGTCGCGCGCCGCGCAGTGCGCTAGTTCAGCTGTGCCCGACCGAGACCACCGGGTGTGCTCCGGTCTCTGACAACAGCACCGCCATCATGTTCAGCGCCATAGCGGCTTTCTGGTCGGCGGTGAGCGCCACGATGTGCTCGTCTTCAAGACGCTTCAGCGCCAAAGCGATCATGCCGATCGAGCCCTGCACCATCTTTTCGCGCGATTGAACAATGGCTTCGGCTTGCTGGCGGCGCAGCATCACGCTGGCGATTTCAGGCGCATACGCGAGATGCGTCAATTTGGCCTCGAGCACTTCGACGCCGGCAATTTCGACGTGTTGCTGAATCTTGTCGCTCAAGCGTTGTGCCACCTTGTCGAAATTGCCGCGCAGCGTGAACTCGTGGTCGCCACCGTCGTACGCGGCGCTGCCGGCCACCTCACGCAAGCCGGTTTCGCTTTGCACCTGCATGTAGTTTTCGTAGCTCTCCACATCGAACAGCGCCTGCGCGATGTCACGCACTTTCCAGGTAATGACCGCAGCAACCTCGATCGGGTTGCCGCTGGCGTCGTTTACCTTCAAGGTGGGCGTGTTGAAGTTGCGGGTTTTCAGGGTGATGCGCTCCCGTTTGTAAAACGGGTTGACCCAAAAAATCCATCGCGGCGCAACGTGGCGCGGTACTCGCCGAACAACACCAACGCGACCGCCTCGTTCGGCTGCAGCACCAACACGCCTTTGAACAAGAAAAATGCGCCGAGCAGCGCCGGCATTGCGATGAAGATGTCGCCGCCAAGGAAAAACCAGGCGGCGGCTGCCAGCAACGCCGCCGCGCCGACCACGCCCAGCCAGCCGGAAATCGTCGACACCATCTCGATTTCCGTCATGCCGCTGGGGGCGCCAGATCGGCCGTGTATGCGGCTGGTGGATTGGTCGTCTCGCGCCATGGCTGGTGCTCCTGATCGCAGTCAATGAGGTCCGAATAACGAACACGCCGGCAGGCGCTTTCGATCACCGCGCGCCACGCCACGCGTGGCTCAATACTCGCGCAGCTTCACGCGCAGCCGCGCTATAGATTGGCTGTGCAGTTGGCACACGCGCGACTCGGTGACCTTGAGTACCGCGGCAATTTCCTTCAGGTTCATGTCGTGCTCGTAGTACATGCTCATCACGTACTGTTCGCGTTCGGGCAGCACGTTGATGCCGGCGACCAAGGCTTCGCGCATGCGTTGGTCCTGCAGCTGTGCAAGCGGGTTGAACGAGTCGTCGCCGACATGGCGATCGAGAAAGTCATGGTCGCCTTCATCGCCCGACATGTCTTCGAGGTACACCAGCTGCGTGCCGCGCACTTTGCCCAGCAATTCCTGGTATTCGGCCAAGGTGACATCCATTTCGCGGGCGATTTCGCTTTCGGCCGGCGCGCGGCCCAGCCGTTGCTCGAGCCGGTGCACCGCTTGTTCGATGGTGCGCTGCTGTTTGCGCACACCGCGTGACAGGTAGTCGTTGCCGCGCAGCTCGTCGAGCATCGCGCCTCGTATGCGTTGGGTGGCGAAGGTTTCGAATTGCACGCCTTGCGCCGCATCGAACCGCGTCAGCGCATCGGCCAGGCCGATCATGCCGACCTGCACCAGGTCGTCGAGTTCGACGTTGGCCGGCAGCTTGGCAATCATCTGGTGGGCCAAACGGCGCACCAGCGGGCTGTACTGCTTGAGCATCGACGTGCTGTCGAGCTGGCCTTTGGCGGTGTAGGTGGACATGAAATCGGGCTCCGGAAAAATCAGTTCAGCGCACAGGCGTGTGCTGCATGCGCCGCAGCATGCAGCGCGGCCGGCGCGGTGTAGGCGGGCGGCGCGGGTGTGGGTGATGCGTGTATTCGTGATGCGTGTATCAGTGATGCGTGTGTTGGCGAGCCGGCTGGCAGCGACCAACCCAACGCGGGGTCAGGTTTCAAGGTGTCACGCACCCAGCGGCGCAGCGCTTGTGTGGCCGCGGTGTCGGTGTTGGTGTCGGTAACCGTGTCGGTAACCGTGTCAGTGCGGAGGTCCCGCGCGTTGTGGCGCGGCACCTCGCCAGCCGGATCAATTTGCATCCAGTCGCGCAGTACCGCGCCCAAAAAATCGTCGGCACAGGTGGCCAGTTGCATCGCAATGCGTTCGCTGCGCGGCGACGCCGGCGCGGCGCACAACAGCAAGTCGTGCACCATCAAACCAGCGCGGTGCGTCAGCAGCTTCATCGCGGCGTAGGCATGCGTCACGCTGGCCGGATGGTCGTCGGCCAACAGCAGCGGGCGCGGCCGCGCAGTGTGCTCGCAGCGGCCATAAAAACGCATGAACATGCGGCACAAATCGGCCGCGCTGGCGTGCACCAGCACCACATCGGCATGCGGTGCTGCGGCCGAAACCGCATCGAGGAAGCCGGTGGTGCAGCCGTGCGCATCGAGGTAACGCAGCGGCAAGCCGCGCGCTGACAACACCGACACACCCGGCGCGAAAGGCGCAATACGCGCAACCAATGCGGCCGGCGCGTCGTCGCCCGGCGGTGCTGCCTGCTCACTCGCATCGACCACCAGCACCTGCGCGCCCTGCTCGGCCAAAGCCGCACACAAGCGCTCACGCACCACGCCTGCAAACGCGACATGCGGATTGGCTGCAAGCGGCACAAAACGCACCTGGGTATGCGCAAACAAACGTCGCAGGCCGGCGGCCTGGTCTGCCGGGGTGTCTGCTTTGGCGTGCGCTTGCGTGTGCGCTTGGGTGTGCGCTTGGTGATCGGTTGCGGCCAGCGGCGTCGATGAAATAAACAGCGGCGCAGATTGCCCCGCGGGCAGTCGCGCGGCGGCCGGCAGCGCAGCCGTCGACGCCTGAAACAGCGGCGCGTAGGAATGCAAATGGACGTGGCGTGACATCAGGCGTGCGCAGCGGTTGCGTCGTGGCGCACGGCGCGCGCAGGCACTGCGTGGGCGGGCTGCGGCTGGTGTGGGGGTTGATGTGGCGGTTGATGTGGCGGTTGGTGCTGCGCTGCAGCGAATATCAAATTCACCACGCTCGCGTCGATGCGGTAAGCGTGGCCCGCCGTGGGCCGCAGCGCGCGGTGCACCAGCGCCTGCGCCGACATGCGGTGCCAGTCTTCGGGCACGCGCTGACCGTTCGACACGCCAACCACCGCGAGCTTGTGGCGAATCAACGCGTCGAGCGCCGGGGCCAGCTTCACCGCTTCGTCCAGCTTCGACAACACCACACCGCAGCACAACTGCGCGCGGTACGACAGCAGCACATCTTCAATCGTTTCGCCCTGCGCAGCGGCGTTGACGACCAACAGTTTTTTGATCGACGGATGGCCCAGCATGTCGAGCAGCTCGGCGGTACGGCTGTCACGTTGCGCCATGCCGGCGGTGTCGATCAGCACCATTTTTTTCGCCGACAGTAATTCGAGCAGCGCATCGAGCGATGCCCGGTCGTGCGCGGTGTGCACCGGCACACCCAAGATGCGACCGTAGGCGCGAATTTGCTCATGCGCGCCGACGCGGTAGGCATCGAGCGTGATCAGCGCCAAATCAGCCGCGCCGTAGCGGGTGGCAAAGGCCGCAGCCAGTTTCGCGGTGGTGGTGGTTTTGCCAACGCCGGTGGCACCAATCAATGCAAACACGCCGCCGGCGTGTTCCAGTGCCGGTTCGGCTTCGGCGCTGCGCAGGTTGTGTTCCAGCACCTGCGCGGCCCAGTCCATTTCGTTGGTCACACCGCCGTCCATCGCCTCGGCCAACTTGCGGGTCAATGCGGGCGAAAAGCCGCAGTCGAGCAGCTTTTGCGTAAGCCGCGCCTGCGCTGGCTGGCGTTGCAGTTTGTCGATGAAGGCAAGCGCGCCGAAGCGGTCTTCGATCAAGCCTTTCATGCTGCGCAATTCATCGAGCATGGCTTGCTGGTCGCGCCGCGTCAGGCCCGGCTCAGTCGGCTGCGCGGTCGGTACGGTCGGCGCAGTGGCCTCGTGGACCGCATGGATTTCGCGCGCCGCGTGTGCATCGATATCGCTTGCCGCGGCCCCTGCCGGCGCACGCGCCAGCGGCAGTGCAGCGTGGTGCTGCGCATCTGGCAATGCGTGGCGCAGTGGCAGGTGGCCTGGCCGGTGCAGCGGCACACGTAACGGTGACGCGACAAGCGGTGACGCGACAGGCGGTGACGCCGGCACCACCAACGCAGTGCGTTCCGACAACGGGCCTGGCAGTGAAGTCGGCAACGAAGCCGACATTGAATTCGGCCGCGAGTCCAGCAGTGCATTCGGCGCTGAATTCAAAGAGGAAGTCAGCACGGTCGCATCCGCGCGCAGCGCGACCTGGCGGCGCTTCAACATGCGTTCACGCACATAGTCCTGAAACGACAGCGCGGTGCCCGACAGGCGCTCGACGTCTTGCGCCACCGTCGTGGTGGCTGACACGCGTGCAGCGGGCGGTGCCGTGGTGTCAGGTGTTAAGTCGGCGGCGCGGGCGGTCACGAATGCATCGGTGGTCAGGTGGTTTTTTACTTCGGCGGCTGGCGCGCCGGTACGGCTAGGTGCACTGGCCGGTTCCATGGCCAGCACCTCGATGCCTTCAGCGCACGGTCGGGTCGACCAGACCACCGCGTCGTCGCCCAACATCTGGCGCACCTGCGCCAGGGCGTCGCGCGCGGTGCGCGCAGTGAATCGTTGCGGGTTCATGCGACGGCTCCGATCACCGACCCGATGCGGATCGAATGGGTTTCTGGAATTTCACTGTGCGCCAGCACCCGCAGCCGCGGTGCAGCGCGTTTGAGCAAGCGCGCCATCGGCGCACGGATCAAATCGGGCACCAGCAAACATGCGGGCAGGCCGAGGTCTTCCTGGCGCTTGGCCGACTCGGCGGCGTGGCGACTCAAGGTGTCGGCCACGCCGGGGTCGAGCACCGCGCCGTGCGGCGAGGTCAGCGCCTGGGTGACCAGCCGCTCTAGATCGGGTTCCAGCGCGATCACGTCGAGCTCTTTGGTCGGCCCGTAAATCTGCTGCACGATGCTGGGCGCAAGGTGCACGCGGATGCGCCGCGACAGCTCGGCGGGGTCGGTTGCGGTGGATGCATGTTCGGCCAGGCTTTCCACAATCGAGCGCATGTCGCGGATGTGCACGCCTTCTTCCAGCAATAGCTGGAGCACCTTTTGCAACGCCGGAATCGCGACCATCTTGGGCACCACATCCTCAATCATTCGGGGAGCCAGTTTGGTCACGTGTTCGACCAGTTGCTGGACCTCCACCCGACCCAGTAATTTGGCCGCGTGCAGTTGCATCAAGTGTGAAAGATGGGTCGCCACCACAGTCGAGCAATCAACCACCGTAAATCCACTCATTTGGGCCGACTCGCGCTGGCGTTCTTCAATCCACACCGCGGGCAAACCGAACGCCGGGTCGACGGTGCTGGTGCCGATCAAACCGGCGCTGGCACCGCCCGGATTGATGGCCAGCCACATGCCCGGAAACGCCTCGCCTTCGCCGACCACCGCACCACGCAACGTGAAGCGGTACATGCTCGGTTTGAGCTCGAGGTTGTCGCGTATGTGCACCGGTGGCGGCAAAAAGCCGACGTCTTGCGCAAACTTTTTGCGCACGCCTTTGATGCGCACCAGCAGGTCGCCTTCACGCGCTTTATCGACCAGCGCGATCAGCCGGTAGCCCACTTCCAGACCCAAGGTATCGACCGGCAGCAAGTCGTCCCAGCTGGCTTCGGCGTGGGGTTCGGCGGCCACGCTGGGTAATGGCGGCGGGGCGGCGCGTGCCTTCGCATCGCGTTCGCGCATCCAGTAGGCGGCATAGCCCAACGCGCTGGCGATCAACAAAAACACCAGGTGCGGCATGCCGGGTATCAGGCCCAGCGTGCCGATCACTGCAGCGGTGATGGCGAGTGCGCGCGGCGAGTTGAACATCTGTTGCGCGATCTGCGTGCCGACGTCGTTGTCTTTGCCCACGCGCGAGACCACCATCGCGGCCGCCACCGAAATCAGCAGCCCCGGAATTTGTGCGACCAGCGCGTCGCCGACCGCCAGCACGATGTAGCTGTCAGCCGCTTCGGCAGCCGATAAACCGTGCTGCGCCACGCCGATCACGAAGCCGCCGATGAGGTTGATGACCAGGATCAGCAAACCCGCCATCGCGTCACCGCGAACGAATTTGCTGGCACCGTCCATCGAGCCGAAAAACTCGGCCTCGTCGCCGACTTCGGCGCGGCGCTGCTTGGCCTGTTTTTCGTCGATCAGGCCGGCGTTCAGGTCGGCGTCGATCGCCATTTGTTTGCCCGGCATCGCGTCCAGCGTGAAGCGCGCGCCGACCTCGGCGATGCGCTCCGCGCCTTTGGTCACCACCACGAAGTTGATGACCACCAAAATCGCAAACACGATCAGGCCGACCGCGAAGTTGCCGCCGACCAAAAAGTGGCCGAATGATTCGATCACCGCGCCGGCCGCACCCGGCCCGGTGTGGCCCTCCATCAGCACCACGCGGGTCGATGCGACGTTGAGCGACAAGCGCAGCAAGGTGGTCAACAAAATGACGGCCGGGAATGCCGCGAAGTCGAGCGGACGCACCATGGTCGACGCCACCATCATCACCATCAGCGCCATCGCGATGTTGAAAGTGAACAGCACATCGAGCGCGAACGGCGGCAGCGGCAGCACCATCATCGCCAGCACCAGCACGATGAACAGCGGTGCCATCAGCGCCTTCACGGCGGTGGCTTGGGCGCCGGCCTGCGGCCCCAGCCATGACTTGAATGGGATCAACGCTTTCATGGGCGGGCCTCGGGCTGCGCTGCGGGAGCTGGGTCGTGGTGGGGATCGAGCTCGGGCGGCACCGGCAAATCGCCGGGTACGTCAGGCATCGCGGCGCGGCCGCTGAGTGCTGCGCGCAGCTGGTACACATACGCCAGCACCTGCGCCACCGCGGCAAACAGTGCCGGAGGAATTTCGCGATCGATCTCGGCATGCGCATACAGCGCACGGGCCAACACCGGCGACTGCAGCACCGGCACCTGTGCGCCGCGGGCGCTGTCGCGGATCGTCAGCGCCAGCAAATCGGCACCTTTGGCCACCACCCGCGGCGCGCCCATCTTCGCTTCGTCGTATTTGAGTGCGACCGCATAGTGGGTCGGGTTCATCACCACCAAATCAGCAGTGGGCACCGCGGCCAGCATGCGGCGGCGCGACATCTCGCGCATCAGCTGGCGGCGGCGGCCTTTGATTTCCTGGTTGCCTTCGGTTTCTTTGTTTTCTTGCTTGACCTCTTGGGCGCTCATCTTCATTTGGTTGGCGTTCAGGTAGTGCTGCAGCGGCGCATCGACCAACGCAAACAGTGCCAGCACGCCGAGCAGCAACCACAGCCCGCCTTGCAGCGCGCTGCCCGCATGCGTCAAACCGGCGGCCAGCGGCATCGCCACCAGGCCGCGAAATTCGTCGGCATGGCGAACCAAATACACCGCGCCGACCGCGCCCAGCAACAGCGCCAACACCGACGCCTTGATCGCATCGACCAGTTGCTGCTTTGCAAACAAGCGGCCCACGCCGGCGAGCAATTTGAACGGCGTGGCCTTCGGCACCAGCGGCGTCAGCGTCCAATTCCAGCCGCCCACGGCCAGGCCGCTGGCAATGCCGATGCACATCATCGTCACGCCCATCGGCACGACGATCCACAGCAGCATCACGGTCAAGTCGGCCAGCTGCGCAAACATGGCCTCAGGTGCGTTGCGGCTGTTGGCGTTGAAGCTCAGGCTGCGCGCCAGACCCGCGCGGATCCAGTCGATCAGCGTCGGTGCCATCAGCACCAGACCCACGCCGCCGGCAGTAAGCGAGGCGAAATGCCCGAGGTCGCGCGAGCGCGGCACATGCCCATCGGCACGCGCTTTTTTCAGCTTGCGTACGGATGCCGGCAGGTTGCGGTCTTGGGCGTTGTGGTCGGCCATGCGGTGGTGCGGTGGTGCGGTGTCGGGGTGGTGGGTAGCGAAGCGCGGCGCGCCGGACCAGCGCATTGCGCGTGTGCGCAACCGTTGCGTGAATCGATTGTTCCCAGCCCACTGCCGGACTTGAGCGAATGAAACGGGGGAATCCGCGTGCTTCTTTGCGCCGCGGTAGTGGTCGGCTGCAGCGGCCGGTAGCCGGTGTCTGGGGCGTGTGGCTGCGGCTTGGTCATGCGACTCGCTGATGCATTGACCGCTTGCGCGTCACGCATCGGCACGACACATCAGCACGACACATCAGCGTGGCGCACCGCGCGCCCAAAAAACGCCACGCGTAATTTGCGCGTAAGCCTCGCGTCAACACCGCGTCAGGCAGGCCTTCAGCGGGCTGCGGTTTGCGGGTTATCCCCGGTCGGCATTCGATTTTTTGCGTGGCGGCAACCACTAGAGTCAGCGGCACCGAGCGCGCCGCGCTGGCTACACGGTGCCAGCGCAGGCGACACCCATGTTTTTCCCTCAGGAGTAATTGATGAACATGAAATTGAAATCTTTGGTAGCTGCCATTGCCGTGGCCGCTGCAGGCGGTGCGTTTGCTGCCGAGTCGATCAAGATCGGCTTGTCGGGCCCGTTCACCGGCGGCTCATCGTCGATGGGCGTCAGCATGCGCGACGGCGTGAAACTGGCGGTTGAAGAAATCAACGCGGCAGGCGGCGTGATGGGCGGCCGCAAACTCGAGCTGATCGAGCGCGACGATGAAGCCAAAAACGAGCGCGGAGTGCAAATTGCGCAAGAGCTCATCAACAAGGAAAAAGTAGTCGCCACGGTGGGCTACATCAACACCGGCGTGGCGCTGGCCTCGCAGCGCTTCTACCAAGAAGCAAAGATCCCGGTGATGAACAACGTGGCCACCGGATCGGCGATCACGCAGCAGTTCAAGGACCAGCCCGAAAACTACGTTTTTCGCAATTCCGCCAGCGACAGCATTCAGGCACCAATGATCGTGGAAGAAGCGGTGGTACGGCGTGGCTTCAAGAAGGTCGCGATCCTGGCCGACTCGAGCAATTACGGCCAACTCGGCCGCGCTGACCTGGAAAAAGCACTCGACTTGAAAGGCGTCAAGGCGGTTGCGGTAGAAAAGTTCAACACCAAAGACGTCGACATGACCGCGCAGTTGTTGAAAGCCAAAGAGGCCGGCGCAGAAGTGGTGTTGACCTACGCCATCGGGCCCGAACTGGCACAAATCGCGAACGGCATGACCAAGCTGGGGTGGAAGGTGCCGATGATCGGTAGCTGGACGCTGTCGATGGCCAACTTCATCGACAACGCCGGCCCGGGCGGCGAAGGCGCGCGCATGCCGCAAACCTTCATCCAAGAGCCGACCACACCGAAGCGCCAGTCTTTCATCATCGCGTTTTTGCGCACCTTCAAGCCCAAAGCGAACCGGATGGATTCGCCGGTGTCGGCCGCGCAGGGCTACGACTCGATCTATTTGCTAGCCGCCGCCATCAAGCAGGCCAACTCAACCGACGGCCCGAAAATCAAAGCCGCGCTGGAAGACCTGCGCACGCCGGTTGAAGGCGTGGTGACGACCTACAACAAGCCATTCACCAAAGACGACCACGAAGCCATCACCGCCAACATTCCGGTGTTCGGCGAAGTCAAAGGCCAGCGCGTGGTCTACGCCTACGAGGCCGACTTGAACAAGGCCTCTCAGGTGCGGCTGAAAGATGTCAACGCGAAGGGCGCGCTGCCAGGCAAGAAGTAATCGCACGACGCCACCGCACGACGCCACCGCAACAAGCAACCATCACCTGGTCTGAACGTCCGCTTCCTCTGGGAGCGGGCTGGGTGGGGGCAGCGCGGGGCGATAGCGGTTGCGTTCGGGCCCTTACCCCTGCCCTCTCCCCATTGGGGCGAGGGAGCCTGACACTGGGACCTCTCTTCTGGGGCACGCCATGCAAATCCTTACCCAACTCGTCTTCAGCGGCATCGCGCTGGGCATGATTTACGCGGTCATCGCGTTCGGCTACCAGCTCACTTTCGCCACCTCCGATACGCTGAACTTCGGCCAGGGCGATGCGTTGATGCTGGGCGCGCTGGTGGGCCTGACGCTGGTGCTGGCGGGCGTCAATTACTGGTTGATGATTCCGATCGTGTGCGTATTCGGCGCATTGCAAGGCGCGCTGGTGGAACGCATCGGCGTGCGACCGGCCATCAAGATCAAAAGCGAATTCGGCTGGATCATGTCGACCATCGCGCTCGGCATCATTTTTAAAAACGTCGCTGAAAACGTCTGGGGCCGCGACGATTTGAAATTCCCGTCGCCGCTGCCGGAGTCGCCGTTGAAGTTGCTCGGTGCCAATGTGCTGCCGATGGAGATTTTGGTGGTCGGCGGCGCGCTCGCGATGATGTTGGCGGTCGAGGTGTTCAACCGCAAATCGATCTACGGCAAAGCGGTTGTCGCCACCTTCAACGACCGCGACGCGGCCAAGCTGATGGGCATCAACACCAGCCTGGTGATCACGTTTTCGTACGCGCTGTCGTCGATGACTGCCGCGTTTGCCGGTGTATTGATCGCACCGCTCACCTTGACCGGCGCCACCATGGGCGCGGTGCTCGGCCTGAAGGCATTTGCGGTGGCGATCATCGGCGGCTTGAACAGCGGGCTGGGCATCGTGGTCGGCGGCTTGATCCTCGGCATTGCAGAAACAACCACCGGCTATTACCTGTCCACCGGATACAAAGACGTACCCGGCCTGGTGCTGCTGCTGCTGGTGCTGGCAGTCAAACCGGCAGGCCTGTTCGGCAAGTCGGCGATCAAAAAGGTGTGACGCGCATGAAGCTGGGTCACCTCGCGTTCTATGCAGCAGCCATTGCCGCGCTCGCAGCGTTTCCGCTGGCCGTCGGCAACCCGTATTACATCCATCTGGTCGAAACCATCATGATCTACGCGATCGTGCTGTTCGGCCTCGACATCGTGGTCGGCTACACCGGCCAGGTGTCACTCGGGCACGCCGGTTTGTTCGGCGTGGGCTCATACACCGCCGGTGTGTTGGTGATGAAACTGGCCGCGCCGATTTGGCTGGCCGTGCCCGCCGCAATGGCCGTCACCGCGTTGTTCGGCGCGTTGCTGGCGCTGCCCGCGTTGAAGGTTACCGGACCGTATTTGGCGATGGTCACGCTGGCCTTCGGCACCATCATCCAAATCCTCATCAACGAGATGACGTTCCTCACCGAAGGCCCGATGGGCATCACGATGGGCAAGCCGCAGGCGTTCGGCCTGACTCTGGAAAAGCAGCAGTTCTTCTGGGTCGTTGCCGGTGTGCTGGTGTTCACCTTGATCGTCGTGCACCGCATTTTGAAGAGCCACCTCGGCCGCGCGTTCGAGGCACTGCGTGGCAGCCCGGTGGCGTCCGACTGCATGGGCGTGTCGGTCTACCGCTACAAGGTCTATGCCTTCGTCATCAGCGCGGCGTTGGCGGGCCTGGCTGGGGCGCTGTACGCCTATTCCGAGCAGTACATCTCGCCCAACACCTACAACTTCGAACTGACGGTGTTGTTCCTGCTGGCGGTCATCATGGGTGGGCGCAAAACCCGCTCTGGCGCTCTGATTGGCGCCGTCATTGTGGTGATGTTGCCCAGCCTGTTGTCAGACA
>JAYUGJ010000144.1:0-17468 GCA_043738425.1 Burkholderiales bacterium | reverse complement strand
TGCTGGAAGTAGGTGAACTGCGTGACTTCCATGCCGTTCAACCAGACCTCCCACCCCAGGCCCCACGCGCCGAGCGTCGGGTTTTCCCAATCGTCTTCGACGAAGCGCACGTCGTTGGCTTTCAGATCGAAGCCCAACGCCTCGAGCGAACCCAGATACAGCTCGAGAATGTTGGCGGGCGCGGGTTTTTGCACCACCTGGAATTGGTAATAGTGCTGCAGCCGATTCGGGTTATTGCCGTAGCGGCCGTCTTTCGGCCGGCGGCTGGGCTGCACATATGCCGCCTTCCACGGCTCGGGGCCGAGCGCGCGCAAGAATGTAGCGGTATGGCTGGTGCCGGCCCCGACTTCCATGTCGTACGGTTGCAGCAAAGCGCAGCCTTGGGCGTCCCAATACTGTTGCAGGCGCAAAATAATTTGCTGGAAAGTCAGCATGGTGGCGAGGTTCGGTAAGAAGGCTCAGTGCGGCAACCCGCGCGGCGGATCGGCACGACGACAAAGCGCCGCAGTTTACCGGCGGGGTGTCGCGCCGTGTGGCGACTTGCGCCGAAGCGCCCGCGCCCACACCGCACACCACAGCATCACCAGCGCTGCGGCGCCGATCAGCGGCCACAGACCGTAGGCCGACAACCAACGCGCGTACGGCGTCTCGCCGCTGCGGCCTTCGACGCTGGTTTCCAAAATGGCTTCGACCTGCGGCGGCAGGCGCGCCGTGATGCGACCCCGGTGATCGACCACCGCGGTGGCCCCGGTGTTGGTCGAGCGGATCACCGGCCGTTGGAATTCAAGCGCGCGCATTTGCGAAAACTGCAGGTGCTGGTCTTGCACCAGCAGCGCACCAAACCAGGCGAGGTTGCTGAGGTTGACCAGCACGGTGGCGCTTTGCGGGCCGACCACGCTCGACACGATGTCTTCGCCGAACAAATCTTCGTAGCACACCAGCGGGCGCAGGCGTTGGCCGGCAAACGCAAATGCTGCGGTGGTGCGGCCACGCGCCTGGTCGGCCAGCGGTATGTTCATCAGTCGCACGAACCAGTGAAAACCGGGCGGAATGATTTCACCGAACGGCAGCAGGTGGCGCTTGCCATAGCTATAGACCTGACCCGTTTCAGCGTCTGTGGTGGCTGCACCGTCCGACATCGCGACCACCGAGTTGACGTAGCCGGACGCGTTGTCGCCGATAAAAATGCCCACGAGTGCGGCACGCGACGGCGCTGCCGAGGTAGCCACCTCGGCAGCGCCGGGTACGTGTGGCGGCGGCGTGCGTTGCAAGCTGCGCTGCAAGCTGCTCCAGTAGTCGTCACTGAGCTGCGCGCGCACCAGCGGCACCACCGATTCCGGCGTGACCACCAGGGCACCTTCGGCGGTCGCCATTTGGCGCAGCAAGCCGCCGAGCTGCGATTGCAGCCGCGCCGCATCGAACTTGACGCTTTGCGCCACGTTGGGCTGCAACAAACTGACGCGCAGGCTGCCGGTCGATTGGGTGAACTGCTGCGGCAGCAGCAGCGCCAGCAGTGCGATCGCCACCACCGCCTCCGTGACCAGCCAGCGACCGGGCACCGGCGCGCTGCGCAGCCACAGCGCGGCAACGAATGCGAGCGCGGCCGCCAACGTGCACAGCCCGTACACCCCGACATACGGTGCCCATGCGGCGAGTGGCCCCACCGCATGCGCGTAGCCCGAGGCGATCCACGGGAAGCCGGTAAAGATGAGGCCACGCGCCAACTCGGCGGCCAACCAGCAGGCCGGCCACAACAGCATGTCGCACCCCAGCCGGTCAGTGCGCAGCGTGGCCCAAAGCGCCATGGCCGCTGCGTAATACAAACCCAACAGCGCCGCCAACACCAGCACGGCCGACGCAGCCAACGCCGCATGCAGCCCGCCGTAGTCGTGCATGCTGATGTAGAGCCACCACAACCCCGACACCAGCCAGCCGACCGCAAACCACCAGCCGAGCAGCGCGGCGCGGCGCGGCGCAGCGCGCGCGGTGGCGTGGGCCAACACCGCGAGTGACAGCAGCTGCAACCACCACCACCCGAACGGTGAAAACGACAGTGTGTGCAGCGCCCCGGCCAGCAGCACGGCCGGAACACTGGCGAGCCAGCGGGTGGCGGTGCGGGCGCCGCTCACCCGCTCAAGCGCCGTCGGACGCGATGGCTTCTTCGGCAGAGCGGGTGACTTTGAACCAGCGCACCGCGCCACCGCGCGTCAGCATCACGCTGAACACCAAGCCGCCCATCGCCATCGACTCGCCACGGCGCGGCACGCGACCCATCTCGTGCGCAATCAGCCCGCCGATGGTGGCGAAATCTGCGTGCGGCAGTGCGGCACCGAAGGCTTCGTTGACCGCACCGATCTCGGCGTCGCCAGCGACCCGGTGGCTGCCGTCGGCCAGTGTGTAGACGCTGGACTCGCCGTCTTTGTCGTCGAACTCATCTTCGATTTCGCCGACGATCTCTTCGAGCACGTCCTCGATCGTGATCAGCCCCGCGGTGGTGCCGAACTCGTCGATAACGATGGCCAGGTGGTTTCGGTTCGAGCGAAAGTCGCGCAGCAGCTCGTTCAGCCCTTTCGATTCAGGCACAAACGCCGCAGGGCGCAGCAGCGTGCGCAAATTCAAATCCGGCGAGCGCTGCAGCTTCAACAAGTCCTTCGCCATCAAGATGCCGATGATGTTGTCGCGCTGGCCTTCGAATACCGGAAAGCGCGAATGCGCGGTGTCGATCACCAGGTGCAGCAACTCGTCGTAGTCGGCATCGATATCGAGGTGGTCCATGTGCGGCGCGGCCACCATCACGTCGCCGGCCGTCATGTCGGCCATGCGGATCACGCCTTCGAGCATCATGCGCGACTCGGGCGCGATCAGCTCACGGTGCTCGGCGTCGGCCAGGCTTTCGATCAACTCGTCGGTGGAGTCGACGCCTGGTGAGACAAACTCGATCAGCCGTTGAAACAAATTACGTTTGTCGGCAGATTCAGGTCGTCGCGCAGAATTCCGGCTGCGATTGGTATTGAGCGCGGTGGGCGCCGGTTGAGGATCAGGCATCGCGCTGGGGCGAAAAGTTGGTCACCGCACCAGCTTACCCGATGCGTGTGCTGCACCGCCCAATGGTTGCACTGCGGTGCTATCGCCGCAGTGCAACCAGCCTTTTTTTGATGTTTTTTAGGACCTCGCCCCATGGCACTCATTCCCGCGACCATCCTCACCGGCTTTCTGGGCTCAGGCAAAACCACGCTGCTCAAGCGCGTGCTGACCGAGGCGCACGGCCAAAAAATCGCCGTCATCGAAAACGAATTCGGTGACGAAAACATCGACAACGAAATTTTGGTGCGCGACAGCACCGAACAAATCATTCAGCTCAACAACGGCTGCGTGTGCTGCTCGATCCGCGAAGACTTGCGCACCACGCTGAGCGATCTGGCGGAAAAAAAGCGCAAAGGCGAATTGCAGTTCGACCGGGTGGTGATCGAAACCACCGGCTTGGCCGACCCCGGCCCGGTGGCGCAAACGTTTTTCATGGACGACGAGATTGCCGAAAGCTACCTGCTCGATTCGATACTGACGCTGGTCGATGCGAAGCACGGCAACCAGCAACTCGACGACCGGCAAGAAGCCCGCATGCAAATCGGCTTTGCCGACCAGATATTCATCAGCAAGACCGATCTGGTCGACAGCGCCAGCGTCGACGCACTGGCGCAGCGCATCAAGCAGATGAACCCGCGCGCGCCGCAGTCGCGGGTGCACTTCGGCGAGGTGCCGCTGGCCAACGTGTTCGACCTGCGCGGCTTCAACCTGAATGCCAAGCTCGACATCGACCCCGACTTTTTGAATCCCCAGGCGCACGCGCACGCGCACGACCAAAGCCATGACGACCACGCCGGCCACGACCATGCGCCGGGCGAAGCCTGCGACCACCCGAGCCACGCCGCGGGGCATGCGGCACACCACGTCCACGACGATGACGTGAAGTCGTTTGTATTTCGCTCCGACAAAGCCTTCAACCCGGAAAAGCTGGAAGACTTTTTAGCCTCGATCGTGCAGGTCTACGGCCCGAAACTGCTGCGCTACAAAGGCGTGCTGTTCATGAAAGGTTCACCGAAGAAGGTGATTTTTCAGGGCGTGCACCAAATGATGGGCAGCGACTTGGGCGCGGCCTGGGGGCCGGGCGAAAAGAAGACCAGCAAGATGGTTTTCATAGGCATCGACCTGCCGCGTGACATTTTTCTGCAGGGGCTGGAGCAGTGTTTGGTGCGCTGATCTGATGGGCCGCGTGGCGTGGCTACAATCCGCCGCGCTTTGACAATCGCCAGCCACCTTACGGCGGCGGCGATCGATCGATTCAGCGCATCACGCAGCCACGCGGCCCCAACAGGTAGTCAGGAGATTGCAGTGACTCGAGCCCCGGCCAAACCCGCACCCGTGTCCGCACGGAGCAAAGCCACGACCCCGGTCAAAGCCGCCGGCAGCGCGAAAGTGCACGCCCAACCGGCGGCCAAAACCCCGCTGAAAAGCACCGTGAAAGCGGCACCCCAAAAAACGATCACCACCGCCGCAGCGAAAAACCCGGTCGCCAAAAAATCTGCCGCACCAGCGGCCAAAGCGCCGCTGTCTAAATTACCGCTGGTTAAATCACCGCTCTCCAAGTCAACGGTATCGAAAGCGCCCGCGCCAAAAGCAGCCGCGGCGGCACTGCCGGCGAAATCCGCAGCAGCCCATCCCTTGCCCAGCCCGCCGAGCGCGGGCGGCACACCCGCCAAGGCCACCCGCGTCGTTGCGGTGGCCGAGAAACCTGCACTGAATTCCCCATTGAAAACTGTCCCGAAACCCGCCACCACTCCCGCAGTAGACGTCACCTCACCGGCGCCCGGCCCAGTCGCTGCGGCGGGCGTTGTGGCCGCCGTCATTCCGACCAAAGCGCCGCGCAAGTCGTCGGCCAAGTCGCGCTACGGCATGCCGATGCCGATTGCGCCACTGCCGCCTGCGACCTCGCGTTTTGCCGACCGCTTTGCGCCACCGCGCCCGCCGACCCGGCAAATGAATTACGTCGAAGTCGACACGCCGCGCGTGCCGACGAAGTCGGACCCGAAATTGGCCAACGCGTGGAAAACCAAGGCCGGCCCGGATTTGTCCGATGCCGAAATCTTGGCCATGCCCGAGAGCGAGTACATGAACGACAAGCAGCTCGATTTCTTTCGGGCGACCTTGAAAAAACTCAAAGACGACCTGCTCAGCAACGCCGGCGAGACGACCGAACACCTGCGTGAAGACACCTCCATCGTGCCCGACCCGGCGGACCGCGCAACGATTGAAGAAGAGCACGCGCTCGAGCTGCGCACCCGCGACCGCGAACGCAAGCTGCTGAAGAAAATTGCCCAATCGCTGAACCGGGTCGAAAGCGGCGAATACGGTTTTTGCGACGAAACCGGCGAGCCGATCGGCCTCGGGCGGCTGATTGCGCGACCGACCGCTACGCTGTCGCTCGAAGCCCAGCAACGCCGTGAGCTGAAGCAAAAAATGTTCGGCGACTGAGCGTCATACTGCCAGCCGACCCCGCTCGCCTCATCGCCCCAACTTTCACCCGATGGCAGACCCCAAAGACCAAACCAGCTTCTTCCGCAAGGTGGTGAAGTTCGTCGCCAACCCGTCCACCGAGTGGAGCGAGTTGACGCCGGGCGCGCCCGGCTCGATAGAAAACGAGCTGGAAAAGTCGGAGCTGAAGGCGATGATCGAGCGCAAGCGGCGCAACGATTTCGTGCGCAAGCGCGAATTCGACATGCTGCGAAAAGTGCGCCGCGAAGGTTTGACGCCGGAACAGCTGGCCGCATTGGGCAGCGCGTCGCAAATGGGCGGTGACTCGCTGCCGCGCATGCCGAACAGCGACGCGCGCCCGGGCATGCGCGCGAAGATCGACGAGATCGAGCAAGAAATGGTCGGCAACCACAGCCGTGCAGGCGCACTGCGCGGCACGTCCGACCCGTACGCATCGCCACGCCCGGGAGCTGCGCTGGGTGCCTCGGCCGGACCCGCAGCGCGGCAGGCCGCAGCAGTCGACTCGCAGCTGCCGAGTGGCATCATCTCTGAGCGCGGGCCGCTGACCTACAACGACGGTGGCGCGGTGTCGGTGTTCGACACCGCATTCGCCTCGGCGTCGGTCAACGAGGTCACCCACGACCCCGAGCTCGACGAAGCCGTCATCGCTTTTGCCAACGCAGATTTCGAGTTGTGCGAACAGTCGTTGATCCAGCTCACCCACGCGAACGGTCCACGGTCGCAACACGCGGAGACCTGGTTGGCGCTGTTCGATATGCACCGTGCCACCGGTCAGTTGCCCAAGTTCGAAGCGCTGGCAGTTGAATACGCGCAACGCTTCGGCTGGTCGGCACCGCAATGGTTTTCGATGCCGCAGCGGGTCGCGGATGCGGTGGTTCAGGAGCGGCCGCGGGCAAAAATTCAAGGCCAGACCGGCTGGTCTAGCCCGGAGCGTATCGATGCGGATGCGGTCGCTGCCTTGCGGTCGCAAACCCTGCAAATGCCGCTGCCCTGGGTATTCGACTGGGCTGCGCTGCGCAGCATTGACGCTGAAGGCAGCGCGCGCCTGAGCGAGTTGTTGCGCATTTGGATGCCGCAACAGCTCGATATGCGTTGGCTTAACGGCACCCGCCTGCTGGAATGCATTCAGGAAGCCGCGCCCACCGGTTCGCGCGACGCCGACCCGGTGTACTGGCAGCTGCGCCTCGATGTGCTGCGGGTAGCGAATCGGCCTGACCAATTCGACGAAGCGGCGATGGACTATTGCGTAACCTACGAGGTGTCGCCGCCATCGTGGGAACGCGCGGTGTGCAGCGTGCGCTTCAGCGGTGCCAGTGCCAGCACCATTGCGCCGCCGTTGTCCGCATTCGGCGATGTGGCGACCAGCTTTGTCGAGTCGCAACTGCTCGACGACAACGCGCTGGTCGAGATGTCTACCGTCGAGCTGTCAGGTCAACTGGTCGGTGACATCGGCGACTTGTTGCGCGACCTGACCGCGCAGCTGGGAACCGCACCGATGATCACGGTGTCGTGTTTGACGCTGATTCGGGTCGACTTCATCGCCGCGGGCGACCTGTTGAATTGGGTGTTGTCGCGGCGCGGCGAAAACCGTGCGGTCAGCTTTGTCGATGCCCACCGGCTGGTGGCGTTGTTCTTCGGCGCGATGGGCATCAATGAACATGCGGCAGTAAAGGTGCGCACCGTCTGACAGGTGGCTGGGTGCGGCTGCCGAAACCGCCCTGCTGCGGCCGGCACCGCAGCGGTCCCGCGCTTCGATGCCTAGGCCGCAAGGCGTTGTGCTTGCAACGTCAGCAACCCTTCGAACAACAGCGTGTCGACTGTCTCGAACGGCAGGTCGGTGATCGGTGCCAGCTTGACTGCCGCACCACCCGTCATCAACAACAACGGTTCGGCACCGGTGCGCGCCAACAGCTGGCGGTGCATGCGCTCCACCGCACCGGCAATCGCATGCGCACCGCCGCTCATCAGCGCGTCGCTGGTGTTGGTCGGGAAATCGCACACCTCGCCGGTCGGTGCTTTCAAACCGGCGGTGCCCATTTCCAGCGCGCGCTGCATCAGACCGAAGCCGGGCAAGATCAGCCCGCCAATGAAGCGGCCGTCCGCATCGAGCGCGTCTACCGTGACGGCGGTGCCGACCATCACCACCAGCGCCGGGCGTGGCGTGCCGTTGCCGTTGCCGTTGCCGATGCCGATGCCGTTGCCCGTACCTGCCAATGCACGCTGGCGCGCCGCAATCAACGCGACCCAGCGGTCGGTGCCAAGGCGGTTGGGGTGGTCGTAGCCGCTGTGCACACCCGCGGCATGCGCACCCGACACGACCCAGCCCGGCTCCAGATTCCACAGGTCTTCGATTTGTTCCGAGACGCGGCGCTTGACGCCTTCACCGGCAACCACGCAGCCCAACATGCTGGACGGGGCGGGTAACGCCTGCCAATCGGTATCGGCCAACCGGTCGATGGTTTCCAAAAACACCGCGCCTTGGGTGAGCAACGCAGCACCCGGACGCGCGGCCGCGTACAGCGCCCACTTGAGCCGCGTGTTGCCCACATCGACTGCCAAAAAACTCATCGCACGTTGCCCGGTGGCAGCTGTTGAGTGGACGGCGGGCCACTGCGCAGGCAGCTCCACGCAAGCGGCGCAACAAGGCAGTGAGGCAACCCATTCATCGGAGCGCGATTGTGCATTCATAGCAATCAGGGGCCGCCGCTACACTGACTTCGTACCCTTTGCTGACGCTGGCCCGCGCGCCGGTTTTATCGCCATGGCCAAGCCTGAACCAGACCTCGATGCCTACCGATTCAGCGCCGCTGACAAAGGCAAGCCGTTCAATCTGAAGCGCATCGATCCCGCCAGCAAGCCGTACGCCAGCGACGACAAAGCGGCGGACAAAAGCGCAGTCAGCCAATTGGCGTTGGATATCGATGGGTTGCAAAACCTGCTGTACGCGAACCGTAAACAGCGGCTGCTGGTGGTGCTGCAGGGGCTCGACACCAGCGGGAAAGACGGCACCGTGCGCGGTGTGTTCGGCAGCGCCAGCCCGCTGGGCGTGCACGCGATTGGCTGGAAGGCACCGACCGAAGACGAGTTGGCGCACGACTTTTTGTGGCGCCTGCACCAGCGCGTGCCGGCTGCAGGCGAGATCGTGGTGTTCAACCGCAGCCACTATGAAGACGTGCTGGTACCGGTGGTCAATGGCTGGATCAGTCCGGCGCAAACCACACAACGCTATGCGCAGATCAATGACTTCGAACGGCTGCTGGTCGACACCGGCACCACCGTGCTGAAGTTCATGCTGCACATCTCGAAAGACGAGCAACGGGTGCGTTTGCAAGAACGCATCGACGACCCGGCCAAGCACTGGAAATTCAGCTTGGGCGACCTCGAAGTGCGCAAGCAGTGGGACGCGTACCAACGGGCCTACGCCGATTTGATTTCCGCCACCGGCACCGCCTATGCACCGTGGGCAGTGGTGCCCGCCGACTCGAAAACCCACCGCAATTTGATGATCGCCACGCTGGTGGCCGACGCACTCAAGGCGTTGAAGCTGCAACCACCGGCGGCCAACCCGGCGCTGGACAAATTGAAAGTCGTATGACCGACCGAGCCCGCCTCGACCCCGTCGCAGCCGCGATGGACTGCCAGTTGCTGGCCGATGTGCTGGCCTGCGTGCGCCGGTTTCGCGCGCAGGTGCGGCACGACGCGCAGCGCGTGCGCGAGATTCAACACCTGCGCACCGCAGCGCGCCTGTTGTTCGAAGACCGGCCGGACAAAAACCGCGCGGTCGAGGCGATCAAACACATTTCGGCGCGCCACGCCGTGTTGCTGACGGTGGCGTCTCGGGCCTGGCTGGCCGGTGCCGAACAAGCTGCGCTGGACCCGCTGCACCACGTCGACATCGACTCTGGCACCAGCACCGGGGTCGGGGGCGGGGTCAGCGTCGAACGCGATTGGGGCGAGCAGCTCGACTGGCATTTGCGCGTCAATCGCGCAGGTCAGTTTCCGTTCACGCAAGGTGCCGACGACGCTACTGACGCGTCGGCAGCGCAAACATCACCACCGGATGTGGTGCCACCGCATCCGGTGGCCACTGGGGTTGCGACCTCCGGTGCGGTCATCAAAGGGGCCACAAGCGCGTCCACAGATGCAGCCACCGCGGCCACCACCGCGGCCACCGACCCCGCGATGCAGCTGGCCACCGCGCTGCGCAGCGCCTGGCGTGCGGCCAATGACGTGTTGCGCAGCGCCACCGAACGCAGCGCGTCGGCGCAGGAACAGGCGCATGCGCATTCACCCCCGGCGGCGATTGCCTTCGACGAACCTCGCGATGCAGCGCATCGCGCGTTGGCCAGTGCGGCGCGGCGGGTGTGGGCGGTCACCATGCGCGATCAGTTCGGTGCTACCGGCGAAAGTCTGAAGCTGCGCATGACCCCCGCATTGGCAACACCGCAAGCCGCCGCTGCGGTCCGTGGTGGCGCGATCGATCGCACCAATCGTCCGAACAACGACCGCCACCTCAACTTGGTCGACGAAGCCGAAGACGCGCTGCTCGCGGCATTGGTAATCCTGGCGACGCCGGTCGAGTTGGCCGACGATTAAACACCCGGCACCAGCGCACGCGGTGCCTCGATCAACAGCGCAGTTTCTGGTGCAGCAACGCACGGCAAGATGCAGCCGTCACGCTTTTCATCGGCGCTCAGGCCAGGCCAGTCAATCAGGTGACGCGCCCGGCCGCTGACCACCCGACACAGGCATGCGCGACAAGTGCCGTTGCGGCACGAGGTCGGCAACACGATGCCGGCCTCGCGCGCCGACTGCACCAGCGACACATCACCGCGGGCCTCGAAGGCCAGCCCCTGCGGCGCGATGGTGACGGTGTAGCGGCGCGGCGCTGGGCTCGATTCAAGCAATGAAAAATCAGCCCCGTCGGCGACGTGCCACGCCCGCCACACCAGCCAAGCCCACCAACATCAGCGCGTACTCGGCGGGCTCGGGCACGGCGGTTGGAATGAACGACAGCCGGTCCAGGGTGTACCGGTTGCCGGTGGCGATGTTGGTGTCGTTCGAGCGATCGATCAAAAACTGGACGCCGTCGACCTGCGCGAAGTTGAAAAACGCGGCTTCGGGCGCGGCAATCGAATTGAAGCTGTTGAGCAGCAAATGGGCATTCACCGCTCCACCCAAGGTTGCCGGTGCGATATTGATGCCTGAGGACAAATAGAACAGCGGGTTGATGCCATCACTGCCCAGGCGCGGCGCGCTGGTGTACAGCGTCACATTCAGATTCACGACCCGGTCGACGCTGGAAAACTCGGCCAAGAAGTCATCGAGCCCCGTCAGGTTCAGACCCAGGTTCGGGCCGCCACCGCCCGGAAAGCCTGGTGGCCGGGCGAATGCGCCGTAGGACAACACGTATTCGAGTTGACCGCGGTTGGACGCTGCTGTGGTGCTGCCACCGCCCATCGTGACCAACGCACCGTCAAACCGGCGGTCCGAAGCCAACAGCACGCTCACATCGCGGGGCTGCGCGGCGACGCCTGCCACCGTACCCAGCGTATTCCTGACGAATGGCCCGCCAGGCACGCGCAGTTCGATCACATCCACACTGATTCCGGGGGCATCGAAGTCGTCGAGGACGAGGGCCGCCGCTGGCGTCGACGCGAGGCCGAACCAGGTGGCGCACAGCGCAGTGGCAATGCCGAACTGGATGTTTTTTGGCAGGTTCATGGTGGGCTCACTTGATGGGTTGGAAGGAGCTTTCCATCGTCGTCGGTCGGCCGATTCCCCGCCATCCCTAACTTGTCAACGCGCCTGCCGCCGCGGGCAGGGGCATGGGCACGGGCGGGGAAAGTCAACCGAATCGCCACAGCGCCCACACCAAAAATGCGAGCAGCCCGGCCAGTAAAACGCCCGACGCGACGGTCAACAGGCGGCAGCGCTTTTGCAGCGCATCGATGGCCTCGACCAAACGGGCGTTTTGCGATGCGAGTGAATCGAGCAGTTGGGCGGTGGTGTGCTGCCGTTCGGTGGCTTGCACCAGCCCGCTTTCCACCGCGACGATGCGGCGATTGAGCACCGCCATGGCGGCCGCAGCGTCGGCGTCTGCGTCATCGAACGGCTGGGTCGATGGAGCTGAATCATCGACCTCGCTCACCGCCGCTTGGGTGCGCTTGAAAAACCCGCGCGCGCTTTGCGCCAACCCCGGCGCAGCGTCGATCACGCTGCGCCACGGCACCACTTTCAATGCGTTCAACCAACCGATCGCCATCAGCGGTGCCGCCTCAAGCTCGCCACTGGGCTGATCAGTCGCGCTGCCATGCCACACCGTCATCAGTCAGCAGCGCGTCGAGTGACAGGTCGTGTGCACGTGCCCGCAACATCGGCATGAAGCCGTTCGAGTAGCACAGACCCACGGTGATCGGCTTCGGCTGCATCGCGTTGACGATGCGATCAAAAAAGCCGCCGCCGTAGCCGATGCGCACACCTTCGACGCCGTAGCCCAGGCACGGCAGCAATACCAGCTGCGGCGCAAAGGTGTCGGTGCCTTTGGGTTTGGGGATGTCGTAGGCGTCGGGCTCCATCGGGCAGCCGGGAAACCACACATGAAATTTCAAGCTGCGTGCCACTTTGTCGACCACCGGCAAGCCGATGCGACGCTGGTCGTCGGCCTCAGCCCAGCGGTACAACGCGGGCAGTGGATCGAATTCGCCCTTGATCGGCCAGTAGCCGCCGATCGCGGTTTCCTGCCGCCGCGCCAGCCACACGCGCAGCACGCTTTGCAATTGCACCGCACGCTCATGGCGGTCGGGCAACGCCAGGCGAGCCGCGATGAGCCTGGGGCGCAAGGCGTCCCGTTGATCGGGTTCGTTGGGCGTGGCGGCGGGCAACTCGGCGTCGGTGGGGATGCTCATGTTTTGGATTGTGCAAGACCGCCACGCCGCGGCGGATCAAAAAACCCCGCGCTCGGTGACGACGCAGGCCAATGCACGGTCGTGCGGTTGCGGCTGCAATTCGGCCTCATCGATCAAGCCGACGGACCAGGCCACGCCGACCACGGTGGCGTGTGGATGCGCGGCCATCCAGCGGTCGAAAAAACCGCCCCCGTAGCCCAGCCGAAAACCCGCTGCGGTGTAGCCCACGCACGGTGCCAACACCACATCGGGCACCACCACCGGCCCGTCGGGCGCGCAGATGCCACACCCGTCACGCAACAACGGCGGGCGGCGGTCCCAGTGCCGAAACTCCATGCGTGGCGGCTCGCGTTGTGAAAACGGCAACGCCAGCGGCGTATCGGCAAGCCATTGCGCGGCAGTACAGAACGCGGCCACATCGAACTCCGACTGCACCGGCCAGTACAAGCCGAGTCGGTCGGGCGCGAGTTGCTGCAGCACCGACATAAGATGCCCGGCGAGGTGGCCGGCCGCTGCCAGCCCATCGGGGCCGTGCACAAAAACCTCGCGCGCCGAACGCAAGCGTTGGCGACTCGACCGGCGCGCCGCTTCCAATCCACCCGCAGACAAATCAGGCATCGAGCACCAAGCAATGGGTTCAACGGGCAAGGCGCGCTACCGCAGCGCACGGGCAATTTCAGCACACGATTCAGCACACGGTGCGACACACCGCGCGGCGCGCGCGGCATGGTGGCGTGTGCTCAAGGCGTGCAGCGCGCTGGCCTGCGCGCTGTCGGTCACGTCGAGCGCCTGGGCCCAACCTGGCACCTCAAGTGCACCGCGCACGGCGGCCGAGCAGTGGGTGGTTGACGCAAACAGCGCATTCAACAAGCGCGATGCGGCACGGTTGATGGAACTGCGCGGTATGGCCACTGCCAGTGCCGCCAATACCGCCGATACCGCCACCATGACCGACCATCCGTTGGCAGCCTGGGTCGCTTACTGGGATGCCAACCTGCGGCTGGCCGAATTGCAGCAAACCGATCTCGATGCGTTTTACCTGCGCTGGAGCGGCACCTACGTCGAAGACCGGCTGCGCAACGACTGGCTGCTGGAACTCGGCAAGCGCCGCGATTGGGTGCACTTTGCGGCCGACTTTCCGCGCTTCAAGCTGAACGACGATCGCGAGGTGACCTGCTATGCATTGCTGGTCGATCACCTGGCCGGTCACCCGGTGCGTGATGCCGCACGCCAGGCCTGGCTGGCGCAACGCGACGCTGCGGACGACGGCTGCAGCTTGATGGCCAGCACCTTGATCGATGCCCGCGTGTTGACGCCCGCCGACGCGTGGCGCAAGGCCCGTTTGGCGATGGAAATCAACCGCCCGCGCGCGGTGGCTCATGCGGTGAGCCTGGCGAATCCGCAGGCCGCGGCCTCGCTGCAAGCGCTGCAAAGCGGGCCCTCACGCTACCTGGCGTTGCGCACGGTGGCACCGGGCCGTGACAACGCCGAGCTGGCCACCTTGGCGTTGGTCAAGCTGGCCGCCAACGATCCCGACGCCGCAGCGGCCGCATTGACCGCGCGCTGGGAACGCAGCCTGCCCGCCGATTTGGCGGCATGGGCCTGGGCCGCCACGGCCAAACAGTCGGCAGTGAAGTTGCTCGACACCGCGGCCGACCAATACGCCCGCGCCGAGGCGCTGCTGCGCGCTGCGCAATCTGCCGCGGCTGCCGCGCCGGCATCGAACACCGCCCCGCTTGCTGCGGCAGCCACCGCGACCACCACAAACAGCCCCATCGACACCGCCTGGCCCGATGAAACGCTGGCGTGGCAGGTGCGCGCCGCACTGCGTGCCGACCGCGGCGCGGGGCGCTGGCTGCAGGTACTGCACGGCATCGACGCAATGGCCACCACCGACCAGCGCGACCCGGCATGGCTGTACTGGAAGGCGCGGGCGCAACTTGCGCTGGCAACCGACTCCAGCGCGGCAACGGCCGACAACGCCGCGGCAACCCAGGTGGTTGCAAACCACGCGGCAGCGGCGCCTTTGCCCGCCGCCCAGCCCAGGCCGACAGCCACCAGCGAGGCACTGCGCAAGCAAGCGCGCGAGCTGCTGGCCAGCATCGCCGGGCAGCCGCATTTCTACGGCACGCTGGCCAGCGAACAGCTGGGCCGGCCGGTGGCGCTGCCGCCGCGTCCGGTCGCGCCGTCGCGCGCCGAGCGTGATGCGGCGTATCAGCATGCCGGGCTCAGCCGCGGGTTGCAAATGATCGCCCTCGGGTTGCGCAGCGAAGGCGTACGCGAATGGAATTACAGCCTGCGCGGCATGACCGACCGCGAGCTGCTGGCCGCCGCCGCGCGCGCCTGCGACCGCGAGGTGTGGGACCGCTGCATCAACACCAGCGAACGCACCCGCATCGAGATCGACATGCAGCAGCGTTTTCCGACGCCCTACAAAACCCAGGTGATGGCACGCGCACAAGACATCGGCCTCGACGCAGCCTATGTGTACGGCCTGATACGCCAAGAGTCGCGCTTCATCACCGATGCCCGTTCGGGCGTCGGCGCGTCGGGTTTGATGCAGGTGATGCCGGCCACCGCACGCTGGACCGCTAAGCGCATAGGCCTGGCCTACAGCGCCGATTTGCTGGCCACGCGCGATGTCAATTTACTTCTGGGCACCAGCTATTTGAAACTCGTGCTCGACGACTTCGCAGGCTCGCAGCCGCTGGCCGCCGCGGCCTACAACGCCGGCCCCAACCGATCACGCAAATGGCGCGACGGCCCCACGCTGGAAGCCGCGGTGTGGGCCGAGAACATTCCATTCAGCGAAACCCGCGACTATGTGAAAAAGGTGCTGTCCAACAGCGCCTATTACGCCGCGCTGTTGGGCGGCGACGCGGTGTCGCTGACCACGCGGCTGGGCGCGCCGATCGGCCCGCGCGATGCCGCTGCCCCTGTCGCCGACAAGGAGCTGCCCTGAACCGCAGCCTCGCTGCACGCCGCAAAATCGAACGATGCCCACCCACCACCGCGCACCTCTTTTTGAAAGCAGCCGCCCCATGTCGAACATTCTGGTTTTGGGTGGCAGCGGTTTCGTCGGCCGCAGCCTGTGCGAAAAACTGGTCGAACGTGCCGGCGGTGCGGCCGGCCGTATCACGGTGCCGAGCCGACGACCGCAGCGCGCCAACGCCATCCGCACGCTGCCCACGGTGGAGCTGGTCGATTGCGATGTGAACGATCCGCACGCGCTCGCCAACCTGGTCGCGCGCCACGATGTGGTGGTCAATTTGATCGCCATCTTGCACGGCAGCGAAGCCGACTTTCAACGCACCCACGTCGATTTGCCGCGCCAACTGGTGGCGGCCTGCCGAGCCGCCGGCGTGAAGCGGCTGGTGCATGTCAGCGCGCTCGGCGCAGCAGCCGATGCGCCGTCGAATTACCTGCGCTCGAAGGCGGCGGGCGAGGCGGTGTTGCAGGCCAGCGGCTTGGACGTGACGCTGCTGCGGCCGTCGGTCATCTTCGGTGAGCACGACAAGTTCCTGAACCTGTTCGCCTCGCTGCAGGCGGTGGTGCCGGTGATGCCGTTGGCAGGTGCCGCGGCCCGCTTCCAGCCGGTGTGGGTAGAGGACGTCGCGGCCGCCATCGTCGCCGCCATCGACCAGCCCGCATCGATCGGTCAGACCTACGAATGCGGCGGGCCGAGCGTCTACACACTGGAAGCACTGGTGCGTTTTGCCGGCCGCTGCGCCGGGCATGAACGCATGGTGATTGCGCTGCCCGAGCCGATCGCCCGCGTGCAAGCCGCGCTGATGGAGCTGATGCCCGGCGAGCCGCTGATGTCGCGCGACAACGTCGCTTCGATGCGTGTGCCCAACGTGCTGAGCGGTGTGGTGCCAGGTCTTGAATCGCTGGGCATCACGCCGGCGTCACTCGAGACCGTGATGACGCCGCTGCTACAGGGCCGCGCCGGTGCAGCACGCTTCGGTTCGTGGCGGCGCAAGGCGCACCACGGTTGATTGGCCCGCCGCGCTGAAGCCACGTTGATATGAAAATTTGGCAGGTCGGCGGTGCGGTGCGCGACCGGCTGCTGGGTCGTCCGGCAACCGATGCGAGCGACATCGATTGGGTGGTCACTGGCAGCACACCCGACGCGATGCTGGCGGCAGGGTACTTGCCCGTCGGCCGCGACTTCCCGGTGTTTTTGCACCCGCTCACCAAACAGGAATACGCCCTCGCCCGCACCGAGCGCAAAACCGCGCCCGGCTACCACGGCTTCGTTTTTCACGCCGACGCGAACGTCACCCTGGAAGCCGATCTGCAGCGCCGCGACCTGACCATCAATGCGATGGCCGAAGACGCAGCCGGTGTACTCATCGACCCGTACGGCGGTCAGCGCGACCTGGCCGCCCGGCTGCTACGCCATGTGTCGCCGGCGTTTGCCGAAGACCCGGTGCGGCTCTTGCGCGTGGCGCGTTTTGCGGCGCGCTTTCACGCCTTCAGTGTCGCGCCCGAGACGCTGGCGTTGCTGCGCAAGTTGGTGGATGACGGCGAGGTCGACGCGCTGGTGAGCGAACGTGTGTGGCAGGAGCTTGCGCGCGGCCTGATGGAAGCACGGCCCAGCCGCATGCTGCAGCTGTTGGCTGATTGCGGCGCGCTGCCGCGGCTACTACCCGAAATGCACGGCGTCGACCTCGCCGCCCTGGGCATGTTGCTCGACCGCTGCGCCGAGCTTGGCGCGCCGCTGACCGTGCGCTTCGCGTCCCTTGCGCGCCATGCCATCACACCATCGAGCCTGGCGCTGCGGCTGCGCGCACCCAAGGACTGCGAAGCCCTGGCCGTGATGCTCGAGCGCGAAGGCGCAGGCTTGCTGCGTGACGATGTCATCGACGCGAACGTGGCCGTGGCACGGTTCGAACGCTGCGATGCCTGGCGCCGCCCCGAGCGTTTCGCCGAGCTGGTGCTGGCGCTGCAATGCGATCAAGCCGACTGGCGCGCCGGCCGCATATGGCTTGCATTGCTGGGCGCGAC
>JAYUGJ010000143.1:0-11766 GCA_043738425.1 Burkholderiales bacterium | reverse complement strand
CCTGCGGGGTAGGCTTCGGCGTGGATGTAGCTGATTTCTTTCAGCTTCAACGCGCCTTCCAAGGCGATCGGGTAGTGCGCGCCACGTCCGAGGAAAAGCGCGTTTTGTTTGCGTGCAAACACCTCCGCCCAGGCAATGATTTGCGGCTCCAGTGCCAGCACCGCCTGCACCGCCACCGGCAGATGGCGCAGCGCATGCAGGTGCTGCGCTTGTGCATCGGCGCGGAGGTGGCCGCGTGTTTTGGCCAGCGTAAGCGCCAGCAAAAACAGGCCGACCAGTTGGGTGGTGAATGCCTTGGTCGACGCCACGCCGATTTCGACACCGGCACGCGTGATGAACGGCAGCGCGCATTCGCGCACCATCGCGCTGCTGGCCACATTGCACACCGTCAGCGTGTGCGCCATGCCGAGTGCGCGGGCGTGTTTCAGTGCGGCCAGTGTGTCGGCGGTTTCACCGCTTTGCGTGATGGTGACCACCAGCGTGCGCGCGTTCGGCACGCTGTCGCGGTAGCGGTATTCGCTGGCCACTTCGACCGCGGTCGGGATCTTGGCGATGCCCTCCAGCCAGTATTTGGCCACCAGCCCGGCGTAGTAGCTGGTACCGCAGGCGAGGATCAATACCGAATCCACCTCGTGGAAGATGCGGCCCGCGTCGTCGCCGAACAATGCGGGCGACACGTCGGCGATGCCATCCAGCGTGTCGGCCATCGCACGCGGTTGCTCGAAAATTTCCTTTTGCATGTAGTGGCGGTACGGCCCGAGCTCGGCCGCGCCGCTGAACGCTTGCACCGTGCGCACCGCGCGTTGCACCGGCCGGTATAGACCTGACCCGTTGCGCGCGGTGATCGAGGCCATGCCGAGTTGCAGGTCGACCACATCGCCTTCTTCGAGGTAGACGATTTGATCGGTGACGCCGGCCAGTGCCATCGCGTCGCTGGCCAGGTAGTGGTCACCGGCGCGCTCACCGGAGCCGACGCCGAGAATCAGCGGCGAGCCTTCACGCGCGCCGACCACGCGTTGCGGCTCGTCGCGGCAAAACACCGCAATCGCATACGCACCGCGCAGCCGTGGCAGCGCACGTTGCACCGCACCGAGCAAATCGCCAGCGTACAAATGGTCGACCAAATGGGCGATGACCTCGGTGTCGGTTTGGCTTTCGAACACATAGCCCAGCGCCTGCAATTCAGCACGCAAGTCGTCGTGGTTTTCAATGATGCCGTTGTGCACCAGCGCGATGCGGCCGACGGTCGACGGGTTGCCCGCCGCGGTGTGCGGGCCGACTGAAAAATGCGGGTGCGCGTTGTGCACCGCGGGTGCGCCGTGGGTGGCCCAGCGGGTGTGGCCGATGCCGGTGCCGCCTTCGACCTGGTCGGCCAGCACGTGGGCTGCGAGCTCTGCCACCCGCGCGGTGCTGCGCGCGCGGCGCAGGCTGCCGTGCTGGTGCACCGCCACGCCGCACGAGTCATAGCCACGGTACTCGAGCCGCTTGAGCCCTTCGATCAGCACCGGCACGATGTTGCGGTTGCTGACAGCGCCGACGATGCCGCACATAGGGGTCTCCGGAAAAATTGAATGTTGGGCGATGGTACGCAGCCACGATGGCACTCTGCCGGTGGGCGCACTGGCTAGCGTGCTTGCTTCACGATCACCAACCCCTTGAGGTATTCGCCCTCCGGAAACGTCACCGTCATCGGGTGGTCGGGTGCGGCACCGGTGCGTGCATGAATCTGGCCGTCGATGCCGGCATCGAGCCCAGCCCCGGCGACGATCTTGTGGAACAGGTCGGCACCGATGCCGCCCGAGCAGGAAAAAGTGAACAGCAAGCCGCCGGGTTCCAGCAGCAAAAACGCGAGTCGGTTGATGTCTTTGTAGGCCCGCGCGGCGCGTTCGGCCTGGGCTGCGGTGGAGGCGAACTTCGGCGGGTCGAGCACGATGGCATCGAAGCGGCGGCCGCCGTCGATGAAGCCGCGCAAGGTCGCGTTGACATCGGCGTCGATGGTGGTGTGGCGCGCGGCATCGAAGCCGTTCAGCGCGACATGGACGGTGGCACGCGCGAGTGCAGGGCCCGATGAATCGACGCTGGTGACTTCGGCTGCGCCACCGGCCAGTGCGGCAATGCTGAAGCCGCCGGTGTAGCTGTAGCAGTTGAGTACGCGCTGGCAATCAAAGTGTTTGACGCAATCGGCGAACAACTTGCGGCTGTCGCGCTGGTCGAGGTAGAAGCCGGTTTTGTGACCGTGCGCCACATCGACGGTCAAGCGCCAGCCGTGTTCTTCGATTTGGACTTCCGTGGTGGCGTCGGCGGTGGCCGCCGCGGTTGTATCCGCGGTTGTTTCGGCTGATGGGTCACCGGTGGCTTCCAGCCGCGTCCCCGCGCCTATAGACCTGGCACCGGCAGGCGCGCCGCGCAGCCAGCCGGTGACCGGCTGCAGGCCTTCAAGTGCGCGCACGCTGGCATCGCTGCGTTCATACAACCGCTGCAGGCCGGTGACTTTCAACAGTGCGTCGGCGATCACGTCTTTCCAACGCTCCACGCCGGTCGCATTGAATTGCGCGCTCAGCGTGTCGGCATAGCGGTCGACCACCAGGCCGGGCAGGCCGTCGGCCTCGCCGTGAACCAGCCGCATCGCATTGCTGGCCACCGCCAAGCGCGTGCGCACCGCCACCGCGCGGGCGATGCGGCGTTCGAAAAACGCGGCATCGATGCGCTCGGCTTCATCAAAGCTCCAGGCGCGCACACGAATCGATGACGCCGGGCTGTACGCACCCCACGCCAAAAATTCGCCGCCATGCGACTCCACCCGCACGGTTTCACCTGCATCTGCGCGGCCGCTGGCGATGCTGCCTTCGAACACCCACGGGTGGCGCTTGCGCAGCGAGCGTTCTTTGCCGTCGCGCAACTTGACGACTTTCATTTGCGCTTGGCTCGTGGATGCGCCGCGTCGTACACCTTGCTCAGGTGGCCGAAGTCGAGCTTGGTGTAAACCTGGGTGGTGGTGATGTTGGCGTGGCCGAGCAGTTCTTGCACCGCGCGCAAGTCACCGCTGGACTGCAACAGGTGCGATGCAAACGAGTGCCGCAGCATGTGCGGGTGCACGTGCGTGGGCACGCCCGCTTGCAGTGCCAGCAGCTGCAGGCGGGTGCGCACCTGGTTGGCGGTGATGCGGCCACCGCGGTTGCTCGCGAACAGCGCCGGTTCATCCGCATGTGCCAACTGCACCCGCAACGCCAACCACGCGTGCAGCGCGCGTAACGCGGCCGCGCCGACCGGCACGCTGCGCCGCTTTTGTCCCTTGCCCAGCACGTGTGCGCTGGCGTCGGCCATGTCGATCCAGCCGGTGGCGTCGGGCCCGGCGTGCACGTCGAGCGCCACCAGTTCGCCCACGCGCAAACCGCAGCCGTACAGCAGCTCGGTGATGCAATGGTCGCGGGCCATCAACACCGCACGGTCGCGGCGGTCGCGCCCCGGTGTGCCGGCTGCCGGCGGTGTGGCTGCATCAAAGTCGGCCAGCGCCACCGCCTGGTCCACCGACAGCGCTTTGGGCAACGGCTTCGGTGCCCGCGGTGCGCGCACGCCGGCCACCGGGTTCAGCGCGACCAGCCCGTCGCGACCCAGCCAGCGGTACAAGCCGCGCCACGCCGACAGCTCGATCGCGATGCTGCCGCTGGCCAAACCCTGCGCATGCAGTTGCCCGGCCCAGCGACGCACATGGTGTGTCTGCACCGCGCGCAGCGGCACGGCGGCTGCGTCGGCGAAACCGCTGAGCCGGCGCAAAGCCTGTGCGTACATCGCCAGTGTGCGGTCGGCCAGCCGGCGTTCAACCCGCAGGTGCTGCAGGTGGGCGACCAAATCAGCCGGCAGCGCACAGCCCGCAGGCGTTGCAGCCGACGGTGTCAAATCCACAGCGGCGGGGTGGGGTGCAGTCAAGGTCAGCGATCGGGTGCCAGGTGTTTAATTAATTTCAAGCGCAAATCAAGTGCGCACCAGGCGCGACAAGCCGGCACTGGCGATTTCGCCGATCCGCATCAGGAATTCGGTGCCCATGTCGGCGCCGAATCGGGTCGGGTCGGGCGAGCCGAGCACCAGCAAGCCGAACGCGTCGGTGGTGGTGCCGTGGCGCAGCGGAATCAACGCCAGCGACGCGACGGTGCCCGCGTCGTCGAGCCAATGAACGGCTTCGAAGCCCGAGTTGGCACCGCAGTACGGCAGCGTCAAACTCGATGAGAAGCTTTGCGCATCGGCGCTGACGCTGCGCGCAAACGGCAGCGCGGCATGCTCGGCTGCCGCGCCCCAAATGCGCACGCCGGCCTGCGGAATCATGAACTGGTGCTTCAACTCACGCAGCAGCACGTCAGGCAAATCAGCCGCGTCGGTGGTCAACATCAGCGCACGGGTAAAGCGGTGCAGCCGGTCGGCGATGGCGGTGTTTTCCTGGCCGTGGCGGATCATTTCCATGATCTTTTGTTCGAGGCCTTTGTGGCGCTCGCGCAGCATGTCCATTTGCCGTTCTTGCAGCGACACCGCGCGGGTGCCGTGTGGGTTGCTGAGCTGGATCGAGCTCAACAGCTCGGCATGCCGTTCAAAAAAACCCGGCGTGTTGGCCAGGTAGTTGGCGATGTCGGCTTCGGTGATGCCTTGGACTCCGGTGGGATTGCTCACGGCGTGGCTCGCTTTTTCAGTGGGTTGGGTTGCATGGGGGGACCCTCGGTCGGGGCGCATAACTGGAAATACACCGCGCGCAAGACGGGCGGCGGCCAGCGGGGTCAGGTTTATAACTCAATCTCGCCTTCGAACACCGTGACCGCCGGGCCGGTCATCAGCACGTGGTGCGTGTCGCCCTGCCATTCGATGGTCAGCTGCCCGCCGCGGGCATCGACATCGACCACCGCGTCGAGCAGCCCGAGCCGGATGCCGGCCACCACGGCCGCGCATGCGCCGGTGCCGCAGGCCAGTGTTTCGCCGGCACCGCGCTCGAACACCCGCAGCCGAATGTGGCGGCGCGAAACAATCTGCATGAAACCCGCATTCACCTGTTGCGGAAAACACGGGTGCTGTTCGATCAGCGGGCCGTCGGTTTCGACCGGCGCGGTGTCGACATCGGCCACCAGCTGCACCGCATGCGGGTTGCCCATCGACAGCACCGCGACCTCGACCGTGCGGCCCTGCAGATTCAACGGCCACCACGCGATGCGATCCCCGGTGGCCGCGTTCGTGTGCATGCTGGCTGGGCCGCTGGTCTGGTTCGGCGTCACGATGCGCGGGCGCAATCCGATGGCACGAAACGGTACCCGCGACAGCTCGAACACCGGCGCATTCATATCGACCTGCACGCGCCCGTCGGCTTGCAGGCGCAGCTCGATCAGGTTGTTGACGGTTTCGATGCGCAGCGTGGCCGCTTCAGACAGCCCGTGCTCACGCACATAGCGCATCAAGCAACGCGCGCCATTACCGCAATGCTCGACTTCGTCGCCAGTGGCGTTGAAGATGCGGTAGTTGAAATCAATCCCTGGCGTGGTGCTGCGCCCGACCACCAAAATTTGATCCGCCCCGACACCAAAGCGGCGGTCAGCAAGCAGGCGCAACTGCGCCGGCAGCAGCGCCAGCGGCTCGCGCGTGGCATCGAGCACGACAAAGTCGTTGCCCGCGCCGTGCATCTTGGTGAAGCGAATTTTCATCACCGAATTATCGGTGGGTGCGAAGGGACTCGGCGGCGCGCAGGTGGCGGTCGCAGCGCATGTCGGCTGCCCACACCGACGCCCGATCACCGCCGCCGCTGTGCGGCCGGCCCGCGCGCCGCGCCACCGATCAATACAGCGACGGCTCGCCGAGCGGTCGGGTTTTGAAGCGCTTGTGCACCCACAAATACTGTGCCGGGTTGCGCCGCACTTCGGCTTCGATCCAGCGGTTCATTGCAGCGGTGTCGGCCAGTGCGTCGTCGGTCGGGAAATGCGTCCACGGATCTAAAAACCTGACCCTGTAGCCCTGGCCGCCCGGCAGCATGTCGGCCACCACCGGCTGCACCGTCATCTTCAGCAAGCGGGCCATGCGCGATGGCGTAAGCAGCGTCGCTGCGGGCACGCCGAAAAACGGCACGAACGCCGCATCTTTGCGGCCGAAATCCATGTCGGGCAGATTGAAAAAACCATCGCCCTCCTTGATCGCGCGCAGCAGCGGCTTGGCGGTTTCGCGCCGCGAAAAAAGCCGTATCGCACCGAAGCGCAGCCGACCGCGCCGCACCGCCCTGTCGAACACCGCGTTGCTTTGCGTCTGGTACACCGTGCAGCCCGGCCGCGCAAACGAAAACCGCGCCGCGACTGCCGCCACATCCAGCGCCACGAAGTGCGGCACCAGCCACATCAGCGCGCCCGCATGCGTGTCGCCGAAGTCTGCCGGGCCGTCGATCTGGATCAGCCGCCGCAGTCGCGCCTCAGACGCATGCCACAGCAATCCGCGCTCGAGCAAGCTGCGGCCCAGGCATTTGAAATGTTCGAGCGCAATCGCCCGGCGCGCGGCTTCGCTGAGTTCAGGCATGCACAGCTGCAAATTGCGCAAAGCGACACGCCGACGCGCGCCGGCCGTCGACCACAACACGCGCCCCAGGCCGCGGCCCAGCGGTGCCAACAAATCGAGTGGCAGCCAGTGCAGCAACCACAGCAGCGCCAGCACGCAGCGGGTCGTTCCATGCAACAGCGCTTGCTTCATTCGGTGCGGCGGTCGGCGGCAACCGGCCTGCTGCTGCGCGGTTTTTTATAACGGTGGTAGCCCCACAGGTACTGCTGCGGACACTGCAATATCAGCGTTTCCATGGCGCGGTTGATGGCAACGGCCGCGTCGCTGCTGTCGGTAGGCAAGGGACCAGCGAGCTCGCTGACGCGCACGCAATACCCGGCACCTTTGGGCAGCCGCTCACCCCACACCAACAACAGCGCCGCGCCGGTTTGCTGCACCAACCGCGCCGCCAGTGTCATGGTGTAGGCCGGTGCGCCGAAAAACGGAGCCCACACGCCCAGCCCGTCGGGCGGCACCTGGTCGGGCAGCAAGCCCACCACCTCGCCGCGCCGCAACGCACGGATCATTTGGCGCACGCCGCCGAGCGTGGCCGGTGCCGCATCCAGGCCGGGGCGGCGGCGCGCCGACTCGACCAGGTCGCGCAGCCAGACCTTGCGCGCCGACCGGTACAGCACCGTCATCGCACCGCGGCCGCCGCCGTAGCGCGCCGCATACGACTGGCCGATGGCTTCGAAGCAGCCCAGGTGCGGCGTCAACATGACCAGCCCGCGGCCGGCTGCCTGGGCCGCGTCGATCAACTCGCCGCCCAGCCAGTGCACCGGCATCGGCAGCGGTGCCGCGGGCGGGCGCGACCACAGCGGCGGCAACTCCATCAACGCGCGGCCGGCGGCGGCAATGCCCAATCGCGCTTGCGGCCACGGCACACCAGCACGTGCTGCATTGGCTTGAAACCGCTGGCGGTAGGCGGGCGACGCGACATACACCAGCCAGCCCAGCGGCGCGCCGCACCCGTGCAGCCAGCGCAATGGAACCTTGGCTAAAAGGCGCACGCATTTGGATAACAAAAATGCGCCTAAGCGGGTAGTCGGATCGCTAAGATTCACGGGTCGCCGAGTTAATGAACTACTTGCGGGGCGATTGCAGGGCACGTTCGCTGTTTGCCACACCGAATGTGCGTTGCCGGGCAGCAGTCGCCCAACCAACCGCTAAAGCGTTCGCCGAACTTCCAGGGGCTGGACCGGCAACGCAAGTTGCAACCAACCGGGAGTTTAAGAGTGGCGAACGACTTTTTATTCACATCTGAATCGGTGTCCGAGGGCCATCCTGACAAAGTGGCGGATCAAATATCCGACGCCATCCTGGACGCCATATTTGCGCAAGACCCGCTGTCGCGCGTGGCCGCCGAAACGCTGTGCAACACCGGTTTGGTGGTGCTGGCCGGTGAGATCACCACGCAAGCCAACGTCGACTACATCCAGGTCGCACGCGACACCATCAAGCGCATCGGCTACGACAACTCCGACTACGGCATCGACTACAAAGGCTGCGCGGTGATGGTCTGCTACGACAAGCAGAGCAACGACATCGCGCAAGGCGTCGACCGCGCCAGCGACGACTACCTGAATTTGGGCGCAGGCGACCAGGGACTGATGTTCGGCTATGCCTGCGACGAGACGCCCGAGCTGATGCCCGCGCCTATTTATTTCGCGCACCGCCTGGTCGAACGCCAGGCCCAGCTGCGCAAAGACGGCCGCCTGCCGTTCTTGCGGCCCGACGCGAAAAGCCAGGTCACGATGCGTTATGTCGATGGCAAGCCGCACAGCATCGACACCGTGGTGTTGTCCAGCCAGCACGCGCCCGAGATGAGCGACGGCAGCAAGATGAAGCCCGAGTTCATCGAGGCGGTGATCGAGATGATCATCAAACCGGTGTTGCCCAAAGCGTGGCTGAAAGACACCCGCTATTTGGTCAACCCGACCGGCCGTTTTGTCATCGGCGGCCCGCAAGGTGATTGCGGTTTGACCGGCCGCAAGATCATCGTGGACACCTATGGCGGTGCCTGCCCGCACGGCGGTGGTGCCTTCAGCGGCAAAGACCCGACCAAGGTCGACCGGTCGGCTGCGTATGCCGCGCGCTACGTGGCGAAAAACATCGTTGCTGCGGGCCTGGCCAAGCAATGCCAGATTCAAGTCGCCTACGCGATCGGTGTCGCCAAGCCGATGAACGTCACCGTGTACACCGAAGGCACCGGCGTGATCCCCGACGAAAAAATCGCCGAGCTGGTCAATGCACATTTCGACCTGCGCCCGAAAGGCATCATCCAAATGCTCGACCTGCTGCGCCCAATCTACGAGAAAACCGCAGCCTACGGCCACTTCGGCCGCGAAGAGCCCGAGTTCAGCTGGGAAGCCACGGACAAGGTGCAGGCGCTGCGCGCAGCGGCGGGGCTGTAAGCCCCCATGCGCTGTGCGCATGCTGCACGTTGGGAGGCGCAGCCTCCACAAGGTCACGGCGCTGCGGAACGCAGCGGGCCTGTGAAACAGGCAGTCGCAACGCGATCAGTGAGTTTGCGGCGCAGCCACAAGGTGCAGGCGCTGCGCTGCGCAGTCGGGCAATCACGTTTCGAAGGCGGATCCAGGCTGGTTCATCAGACGCAGTAAGGCATGCTGACTTACCCACACCGTTTGAGCCAAGGAGGCCGCGGATGAAACAAGAGCTTTCCGCCACTGTGTCGAGCAAAGGGCAGGTGGTTATCCCGGGCGATGTGCGCAAGCGGCTGGGCCTCGTTCAGGGATCGGTGCTGCGCTTCGTGCTCGACGCAGACGCGGTGCGTCTGCTGCCCCCAGCTGGTGACGTGCGTCGGTTGAAAGGGCGGCTGGGCACCCCGGCCTCGCCGGTATCGGTGGACGACATGAACGCGGCTATCGGCGAACAACGCGCGCGCATCGGAAAGCGCTGATGCTGGCGCTCGACACCAACGTTTTGGTGCGATACCTGGCGCAGGACGATGTGAAGCAATCGGCCGCCGCCACACGGCTGATCGAGCGGCGGCTGAGCCCGAACGAGCGTGGCTTCGTGAGTCTGGTGGCGTTGCTCGAAACCGTGTGGGTGATGCAAAGCCGTTACGCGGCAGATGCAACGCTCATCGCCAACATCCTGGCCGACCTGCTCGATACGGACGTACTGGAACTGCAAGACCCAGCAGCGGTGCGAACCGCATTGCAGCGCTATCGGGAGGGCGGCGTCGATTGGCACCACTGCCTGATCGTGAGCCTGGCGGAACAACGCGCTGCGCGTGTCGTGACCTTCGATTCAAAAGCTGCGAAGCGGCTCGGCATGGACCTGCTGCGCTGACGCTTTGCAATGAACCGCCCAGCGCTTTTCGCCTACGCCGCAGCGATCGCCGTGCTGCTGACGGCTTCGGGCATCGGCGCGCACGAAACCGGCACTTGGGCGATGGAGGTCGCACCGGTCTTCATCGTGCTGCCGCTGCTGCTGGCAACGCACGGGCGCTTTCCGCTGACGCCGTTGCTCTACGGCGTGATCGCACTGCACATGGCGGTGCTGATGCTCGGCGGGCACTACACCTACGCCCGCGTGCCGCTGGGCTTCTGGATGGAAGACGCGTTCGGCTTCACACGCAACCACTACGACCGCATCGGCCACCTGATGCAAGGCGCGGTGCCGGCGATTGCCGCGCGCGAAATCTTGCTGCGCCGCACGACGCTGGCAGCACCCGCGATGCGCGGCGGTTGGCTGTTTCTGTTGGTGACCTCGATTTGCCTGGCATTCAGCGCGTTGTATGAGCTGATTGAATGGGGTGCGGCCGAGGCCATGGGAGCCGGTGCCACCGATTTTTTAGGTACGCAGGGCGACGTGTTCGACACCCAAAAAGACATGTTTTGCGCCTGGCTGGGTGCCATGGCAGCGCAAGCGTTGCTGCGCCGCTGGCATGACCGCCAGCTGGCAGCGCTATCCACGCGCCGATAAGTCTTGAGGGTGATGGAGTCATATTCCCACCGCACCGTGCCATCGCAACCAAAGCACCCAGCGCCAGCCGCTTGAATGTCAGTCACCTACGACGCCCTCGGCCGCCGCATCCAGACCAGCATCTCCCAAGGTGGGCAAGCACCACAGACCGTGCAATACCTCTACGAAGGCGCACAAGCACTCGGTGAAATCCGCGGCGGCACACTGACCCACCGGCTACTCACCGGCCTCAGCCTCGACGAGACCATCGCGCGCATTGCCATCAATACGACCGGCAACAAAGACGCCGCCAACAGCCGCATCTACCTGACCGACGCACTGAACAGCGTCATCGCCCAACTGGCAGACGAGCCCGCAGCTGCAGGCAACGTCACCAACAGCTACGGCTACAGCCCCTACGGCGAAGCCAACACCGTGGGGCCCGATGCGGGGTCGGGTAACAGCGGCAACCCGATCCAGTACACCAGCCGAGAAAACGACGGCACGGGGTTGAACTACTACCGGGCGCGGTACTACCGTGCAGTGTTGAAGCGGTTTATTGCTTCGGACCCGATTGGGTTGGCTGGGGGGTTGAATACCTACGCATATGTGGGTGGGGATCCTGGGGTGCTGGGGTCACGTCTTTCATTTTTCACAACATTTCACGAACTGACGGTGCCAAGCTAGATCCAGGGCCGGCTCCCACTCGAGCCGCCCAGTATTTGCGGGCATCAACCGCCAGTTACACCTGGGGTATTGGGGTCATGGGGTATTGGGGTCACGTCTTTCATTTTTCACAAAATTTCACGAACTGACGGTGTCAAGCTGGATGCAGGGCCGGCTACCACTCGAGCCGCCCAGTATTTGCGGGCATCAACCGCCAGTTACACCTTGCGAGCCCGTGCCGATGTTTGTTTGGTTTGTCCACAGGGGTCACGAACCCGATGGGACGCTCGGGCGATGCAGGCGGCTCGGGCGGCGTTACCAGTTCACGCAGCGCGTCGAAGACCTGTTCCATCTGATTGCGCGTGTTGCGGGTGAAGGTGTCGCGGTTCGTCGCCAGCGCCTCGGGCTGGCCTTCGAGCACGGCAAGCGGCTTGACCTGATAGTTGGTTAGACGTCAACGCCTACCGAGCTGGCGTGACAAACAAGACCTTTCAAGCCGCAAACGGTTGCACCGCATTGCAGGTCGCCGATTACACTTTCTGTCTGTTCCGAGGAGCGTTGCAAGGCACGTCATGTGTCCCAGGCTCGGGATTCTTCATTGCAACCGCGCTCACCCGCATG
>JAYUGJ010000142.1:0-5654 GCA_043738425.1 Burkholderiales bacterium | reverse complement strand
CCTATGAAACAGGCCTCGGCGCGCCGCCATCGCGGGCGTGCCCGCGTTCACCGCAGCAACTCGAGCTCGAAGCGCTTGCGCCCGTGGATGCGGTAGACGCTGAAGTCGGCGACATCCAGCGTGGCGATGCGCGTGATGCCAGTGGTTTCGGCGAGCCAGATGAGTTCGATGTCGGCCCAGTCGGGGTCGATATCGGCGTACTTGCGAAGCAAGCTGGCGATGCGGGCATAGCCGTCCGCGTCAGGCTGGTGCAACTGCAGGTTGCCGCTCATGGCCAACTCCGCCAGCACGGCCCGCATGCGCACCGGCAGGAAGTAGGCAGCCTCGGTCAATACCGACGCGACGGTGTGCAGCTCGCCGCGAAACGTGGCCAACCAGCGCGCAACGCCAGCGTGCTTCGGATCGTCGCGCGCATACATGGCGACGAGCACACCTGTGTCGAGCAAGACGCCCCCTGCAGCCGTTCTCGAGCGCGGAACCGCAACACCCTGCGCCCGGCCGCCGGGAGGCGGCACCTTGGCTGTCACTTTTCGTTGCGGCGAATGCGCTGCATCGCGCGCTCGCGAACGGCCGCTTTGTCAGCCGATCCACCGCCCAGCTCACCGCCACCGATGAATCCGGCCTCGACAAAAGCCTTGTAGTTGGCGCTGACGTGGGTGCGAGGCTGGGCAGCCGACCGCGCTGGCTCGGCCTGCTTGGCCAGCAAGTAGACCGCCAGCGATTCGCGGACAACCAGGCTTTTGTTCACACCGTGATCGGTGCAATAGCGTTCGAGCGCGGATTCAACGGCTGAGTCGAGGCGAACGGTCAGGGTCATAGCGGGCGCTTGAGAATACAAGTTTGCAGATTGTATTACAACAGCCACGCGCAGAGAACCCGCACTCTCACTCCACCGCTTTGACCATGTCCTCGATCACCTTCTTCGCGTCGCCGAACACCATCATGGTCTTGTCCATGTAGAACAGTTCGTTGTCCAGGCCGGCGTAGCCTGCGGCCATCGAGCGCTTGTTGACGATGATGGTCTTGGCCTTGTAGGCCTCCAGGATCGGCATGCCGTAGATGGCGCTGCCTTTGGTGTGCGCCGCAGGGTTCACCACGTCGTTCGCACCCAGGATGATGGCCACGTCGGCCTGGCCGAATTCGCCGTTGATGTCGTCCATCTCGAACACCTGGTCGTACGGCACTTCGGCCTCGGCCAGCAGCACGTTCATGTGGCCGGGCATGCGGCCGGCCACTGGGTGGATGGCGTATTTCACGGTGATGCCTTTTTCGGTCAGCTTGGCGGCCAATTCTTTGACGGCGTGCTGCGCGCGTGCCACTGCCAAGCCGTAGCCGGGCACGATGACGACGGTTTCGGCGTTGCCGAGCACAAACGCGGCGTCGTCGGCGCTGCCGGTTTTGACCGGCCGCGCTTCGGCCTTACCAGCCGCGGCAGCACCGGCGGCTTCACCGCCGAAGCCGCCACCGATCACGTTGAAAAACGACCGGTTCATCGCCTTGCACATGATGTAGCTGAGGATCGCGCCCGAGCTGCCGACCAGGCTGCCGGCGACGATCAGCATCGCGTTGTTCAGGCTGAAGCCGATGCCGGCTGCGGCCCAGCCGGAGTAGCTGTTGAGCATGCTGACGACTACCGGCATGTCGGCCCCGCCGATCGGGATGATGATCAGCACGCCCATCACGAATGCCAGCGCGAGCATCGCGAAAAACGCGGTCCAGCTGCCGGTAAAGGTGAATACCAAACCGAGCGCGAGCAGGCTCAAACCCAAAATCAAATTCAATTTGTGCTGACCGGCGAACTGCACCGGCGCGCCCTGAAACAGCCTGAATTTGTACTTGCCGCTCAGTTTGCCGAAGGCGATGACCGAGCCGCTGAAGGTGACCGCACCAATGGCCGCACCGAGGAACAATTCGAGCCGGTTGCCGGACGGAATCGGCTCGCCTTTGGCGACGATCTGGAATGCATGCGGCTCGGCCACCGCGGCCACCGCAATGAACACCGCGGCCAAGCCGATCATGCTGTGCATGAAGGCGACCAGCTCGGGCATCTTGGTCATCTCGACGCGCTGCGCCATCGTGGCGCCGACCGCGCCGCCGACCACCAATGCCGCCAACACGTAGCCCAGTCCGCTGGCGCTGCTGACACCCCCGGCGGCGGCCAATTTGACGATCAGCGCCACCGTGGTCAGCACCGCGATCGCCATGCCCGCCATGCCGAACAGGTTGCCGCGTATCGAGGTGGTCGGGTGGCTCAGGCCCTTGAGCGCCTGAATGAAACACACGCTGGCAGCCAGGTATAGCAGCGTGACCAGGCTGAGGCTCATGTCGCGTCCTTGGCCACGGCCTTTTTTTCCTTCTTTTTGAACATTTCGAGCATGCGGCGCGTAACCAAAAAACCGCCGAACACATTCACCGCCGCCAATGCCACCGCCAGCACCCCCATGGTTTTACCGAGTGTGGTTTCGGTCAGTGCGGCGGCCAACATGGCGCCGACGATGACGATGGCCGAGATCGCGTTGGTCACCGCCATCAGCGGCGTGTGCAGCGCCGGCGTCACCGTCCACACCACGTGGTAACCGACGTAGATGGCCAGCACGAAGATGATCAGGTTGGTGATGGTGGGCGAGATGAGTTCCATCGGTTGGACTCCAGTTGGTTCAGCGACTCGGTGAGTGGCCAGGGTTAGCCGCTCGGGTTAGCGGGTGCGTCAGTGGTTGGGTCAGTGGTCAGGTCAGAGCGTGCGCACGGTTTTGACGCGGTTGTCATCGTCGAGCAGTACCACCTTCGGCGTGTACGCGGCGGCATCGGCATCGGCCATCGTCGCGTAGGTGCAGATGATCAGCAGGTCGCCGACATGGGCCTTGCGCGCCGCCGCGCCGTTGAGCGAGATCGCGCCCGAGCCCGCAGGCGCCTTGATGATGTAGGTGGCAAAACGCTCGCCGTTGTTGATGTTGTAGAGCTCGATGCGCTCGAACTCGCGCATGTCGGCCAGCGCCATCAAGTCACTGTCGATACCGCACGAGCCCTCGTAGTGCAGGTCGGCTTCGGTCACTTTGGCGCGGTGCAATTTCGCGCGCAGCATTACGCGGTGGGTCATGTCTTGGTCTTCACTTCGCCGCCTTGCGTCATCAAACAGGCGGCCACGATGTCGTCGTCCATCGGCACATGGAACGTGCCTTCTTTGGTGATCACCAGCTTCAAAAAATCGAGCACGTTGCGTGCATACAGCGCCGACGCATCGGCCGCCACCAACGCGGGCAAATTGGTTTCACCGACGATCGTCACACCGTGCTTGACCACGGTGCGGTCGGCTTCCGACAGCGGGCAGTTGCCGCCAGTCATCGCACCATCCAGGCCGGCGCCTTTGCCGGCGGCCAGGTCGACGATGACCGAGCCCGGCTTCATCGACTTGACCATGTCTTCGGTGACCAGCGTGGGTGCGGCGCGGCCGGGAATCAGCGCGGTGGAAATCACGATGTCGGCTGCCGCCACCCGTTTGGCGACCTCGATTTTTTGGCGCGCCAGCCAGCTCGGCGGCATCGGTTTGGCGTAACCGCCTACGCCGACTGCGGCTTCGCGTTCTTCGTCGGTCTCGTACGGCACCTCGATGAATTTGCCGCCCAGCGACTCGACCTGCTCTTTCACGCTCGGCCGCACATCGCTGGCTTCGATTACCGCGCCCAATCGCTTGGCGGTGGCAATGGCTTGCAAGCCCGCCACGCCGACGCCGAGCACCACCACACGCGCGGCTTTTACGGTGCCGGCAGCGGTCATCAGCATCGGGAAAAAACGCTGGTACTTATCAGCGGCCACCATGACCGACTTGTAGCCGGCGATGTTGGCTTGCGAGCTCAGCACGTCCATGCCTTGGGCCCGCGTGGTGCGCGGCGCGGCTTCCAGGGCAAAGCTGGTCAAGCCTGCTGCGGCGAGGTGTTGCAGCCCGGCGGCATCGAACGGGTTCAACATGCCGACCAGCGCGGCACCCGACTGCAGGTGCGGCAACTCGGCGGCCGATGGTGCGCGTACTTTCAACACCAACTCGCAGCCGAACGAACCAGCCGCGTCGGTGATCTCGACGCCGACCGCGCTGTAGGCCGCATCGGTGGCGCTGGCCGCGACACCGGCACCGGCTTGCAACCTCACCACGTGGCCCATGGCGATGAGTTTTTTCGCGGTCTCGGGCGTGACCGCGACCCGGGTTTCACCGGCGCTGGTTTCGAGCGGAACCCCTATCAGCATGCTTGCCTCCTCGGGCCCACGGGTGCGCACAACATGCGGCACCTCGGCGGTCAACCGACTCCGAGGAGCTTACACAACTTGGGGCTGGTCGGCCGCTTGCCGGGCCCCGGCAGATACCATCACACGCCATGAGTCAACGCTGGAAACCATCGGTCACCGTGGCCGCCATCATCGAGCGCGACGGCCGCTTTTTGCTGGTCGAGGAACACACGCCCGAAGGCCTGCGGCTGAACAACCCGGCCGGCCATCTGGATCCGGCCGAGTCGCCGCTGGAAGGCGTGGTGCGCGAGACCCTGGAAGAAACCGCCTGCGTGTTCACGCCGCAATCGGTGGTGGGTGTTTATCTGAGCCGTTTTCAGCGGCCCGGGCGCAACGAAGACGTCACCTACGTCCGGATCGCGTTTGCCGGCACGGTGGGCGAGCCGCAAGCGGGCCGCGCGCTCGACCAAGGCATCGTTCGCACGCTGTGGCTCACGCTGGCTGAATTGCGGGCCACCAGCGCGCGCCACCGCAGCAGTCTGGTGCTGCGCAGCATCGAAGACTATGTGGCGGGCACCCGCTTTCCATTGGCGCTGATCACCACCGACGCCAGCGTGTACCTGCCCGAGCTGAAGCGCTGATGGTGGTTGCATGACGCAGGCACCAGGACCAAACCGATGACGACCAAGCAGCGCATCGTCGTCGGCTTGAGCGGCGGCGTCGATTCGGCAGTCAGCGCGTACCTGCTCCGGCAGCAGGGGCACGAGGTGGTGGGCGTGTTCATGAAGAACTGGGAGGACGACGACCGGCCCGCCGGTGCGCCGGATGACGCTGCCGGCCATTGCACCTCACGGCAAGACTTCATCGACGCCGCATCGGTCGCCGATGTGTTGGGCATCGAGATCGAGCATGTCAACTTTGCCGCCGACTACAAGGACCGGGTGTTCGCCGATTTTTTGCGCGAGTACCAGGCCGGGCGCACGCCCAACCCCGACGTGCTGTGCAACGCCGAGATCAAGTTCAAGGCCTTCCTCGACCACGCCGTGCGGCTCGGCGCGGAGAAGATCGCGACCGGCCACTACGCGCGGGTACGCGAAGCCGGGGCCGGTCGCTTCGAGCTGCTCAAGGGGCTCGACGGGCGCAAGGACCAGAGCTACTTCCTGCACCGCCTGAGCCAGGCGCAGCTCGCGCGCACCCTGTTCCCGGTCGGCGAGCTGGAGAAGACCGAGGTCCGGCGCATCGCCGCCGAGATCGGCCTGCCGAACGCGGCGAAGAAGGACTCGACCGGCATCTGCTTCATCGGCGAGCGCCCGTTTCGCGATTTCCTGGCGCGCTACCTGCCGCGCACGCCGGGACCGGTGGTCACGCCGGAAGGCGTCACGGTGGGGCGCCACGACGGCCTGGCCTACTACACGCTGGGCCAGCGTCACGGCCTT
>JAYUGJ010000141.1:0-11866 GCA_043738425.1 Burkholderiales bacterium | reverse complement strand
TTCCATGCGGGTGCAATGTCCGACGGGATGTTGGCGTTTGCCAGCAACCAATCGCGGCAGTCCCAGCCGAATTCATGCACCGTCAGGCTGCGCCGAAAGCTGAAAGGTTTGCGCGCGCCGACCGCGTGCATGCGGCCGATGAAGCGGCCAATCCATTCCAAAGTGGCAGGTTGCTCCAGCTCCGGAGCGCGGCCGGCTTTGCGGTCGGCCACCGCGAATCGATAGGCCGCGCCGTCGATACAAACTTGTGCCAGCGTGGGCGGTGTGCCACTCAGCATCGCTTGCATCGGCGAGGTGGCATCAGCGACCAGCACCAGCGGCGCAGCAATCGGAATTTCCTCTGCCGCCAGCTCCGCAGAAAAGGTGTGTTCTTCCAAAAGCTGGTCGTCGCTCCACCGGTGGGGTCGGTAAAACTTGGCGACGACCGCTCGGCCATCGGTCAAAAAAACCTGAAAAACGCGGTTTTCGTAGGAGTTGAGTTGCAGCAGGCGGCCATCGCCGCGCAGGCCAACACTGTCGAGCGCGTCCAGGATGACCGCCGGAGTCAGTCCCGCAAACGGTGTTTGCAGCGCATCGGCAGGTGCGCTGGCTTTGGTGTCGCGGGGCAGATTCACCCGCGCATCGTAAGCGGCGCTTTAACGGCCGGGTTGATGGCGCGGTGCAGGGCGTGGTGCGCGTGCGGGCGGTATCGGATCGTCGATTACGACACCGCCGTCGCCTGCACCACCTCCCCAGTCCGCGCCTGAGGCTGGTTCATCGAGTACCGGGTAGTGCGCAGCCGACGCAGCTGAGTTCGGTCTTGCTGACGAGCGCTTCGCAGTGGAGTCGCTGGCATTCAGCGGTCCTTGCAATGAGTCGCCGTCGCTTTGCGTGTCCATTCGGCTATCGGGCGAAAAAAACGAGTCGAGGAACAGACCTGAATCGGATCCCTTGGCAGAGCGCTCCGCGCGGCGTGACGCCACGGTCGACGCCAAGTTTTCGCGTGCAGACGTGAGCGACTTCGCTACCGTGTTGTCTACGGGCAGTGCCGCCGCACCGCCGCTGCCCGCGGGTATCAATGATTTCAGTTCGGCCAGCGTCGGCAATTGATCGACGCTGCTGGTGAGGTGCTTGACTCGGCATGCTGCTAACACCGCCTCTTTGATTTGCGTCGCACGCTTCGAGCGTTCACGGCGGCCCAGCAGGTCGACGGCCAAGACGACACGTCCGCTCGGTGTGCACACCGCAAAGCTGACATGGATCGAGCCCAGAAGGCCGTACCAATAACCGACCTGAGCCAAATCATCGGGCTGGCAAAACCGCACGAGCGGCAACTTGGGCAGCACGATGTATTGCGGAAATGCGTCCCGCAGCTGCCGGTACAGGCGGCGCTCGCCCGCGTTGAAAACCGGCCGTGCTGATATCGCCCACTCGCTGGGCAGCGACAAGGTTTGTTTGCCCGGCGGGATCCATGCCCAAACCATCAAACCACCCAGCACCGAGCCCGCAAGCACGGCAAGAATCAAGAGGAAAAATGTAGAAGCAGGGTTCACTGGGTACATCGTCAAAGGTCATTAGGCTGCCATGCACACGGTTGCATGGGGTGATCCATTTGCATCGTAAAGCGGCCGTACAACCAACGAACGCCCGATAAATGACGTTAACGCCGCAACAGTGAAGTAACGCACTTGCAACCACCCCCCCAGGTGCGGGGGTGCCACGATGTTTTCGCCACAACTCGGCAAACGCCGCGAGGGTTTCGACGCGACAGATCGTCGATGGGTCGTGCGCACTGTCTGCTAAAGTCGATGGCTGGTCTGGAAAGGCGTCGACAGGCCAGCGACTTTGCCCACGCGCCCCAGCGGCAGTGCGGTGCGGTTCGAACACTGTGCGAGAGGCCGCCAATTCAAGAAGCGGTTCCGAGCCCAGTCTGGGTGAGCAAAACATTTTTCTCATCTTTATTCGACTCCATTACGCAATGGAAAAAACATGAAAACCTTCAGCGCCAAACCGGCCGAAGTGACGCATGAGTGGTTTGTGATCGACGTGACCGACAAAGTCCTCGGACGGGTGGCCAGTGAAGTCGCCCTTCGGTTACGCGGTAAACACAAAGCCATCTACACGCCTCACGTCGACACCGGCGATTTCATCGTCATCGTTAACGCCGACAAGATCCGCGTCACTGGCAACAAAGCCAACGACAAGATTTACTACCGGCACTCTGGGTACCCAGGCGGTATTCACGCAACAAAATTCAAAGACATGCAGGCCAAGCACCCTGGTCGCGCGCTTGAGAAAGCTGTCAAAGGCATGCTTCCGAAGGGTCCACTGGGTTACGCCATGGTCAAAAAGTTGAAGGTGTACGCCGGGAACACTCACCCGCACACTGCACAGCAGCCCAAAGCGCTCGAGATTTAAGGGGACACCTGATGATTGGTAATTGGAACTACGGAACCGGCCGCCGCAAATCGTCGGTGGCACGTGTCTTCATGAAAAAAGGCACGGGTCAAATACTCGTTAATGGCAAGTCGGTCGAGCAATATTTCGGCCGTCAAACCTCGATCATGGTCGTGAAGCAGCCGCTGATGTTGACCGCCAACGACGCTGCGTTCGACATTAAAGTCAACGTGCATGGTGGTGGTGAATCGGGTCAAGCCGGTGCGGTTCGCCACGGCATCACCCGTGCCCTGATTGACTATGACGAGGCGCTGAAACCGGCGCTGAAGCACGCGGGCTTCGTGACGCGTGACGCGCGTGAAGTCGAACGCAAAAAGGTCGGCTTTCACGGTGCGCGTCGCCGTAAGCAGTTCAGCAAGCGCTGAGGTCGGTCTCGCTGGTGCAAAAAAGCCGCCGCTGGGCGGCTTTTTGTTTTCTCGATTTGTTTGCTTTGTTCGGACTCGCCCACCGTTGCCATCGATGGGCGTGGAAGTGACTTTTGCGAGCCGGGCTTTTGAGTCAACACCCATAATCAGTGGTCACACGTTTTAAGGAAACCTCATGACTGCTGCCACGCAACAAATCGTCATCGCGCCGTTACACGACGAGCCGCCTCCGCCTTTGGTGTTTACCGACAGCGCAGCTGCAAAGGTCAAAGAATTGGTTGATGAAGAAGGCAACCCAGATTTGAAGTTGCGTGTCTTCGTGCAGGGCGGCGGTTGTTCGGGCTTTCAATACGGCTTCACGTTCGACGAAGTGATGAACGAAGACGACAGCCGCATGGACAAAAACGGCGTCACCCTGTTGATCGACGCGATGAGCCTGCAGTACCTGATGGGCGCAGAGATCGACTACAAGGATGATTTGCAGGGAGCACAGTTCGTCATCAAGAATCCCAATGCGACAACAACCTGCGGTTGCGGGTCCAGTTTCTCGGTGTAATTTGCCCCACACCGACACACCGACCAAAGCCGCCCCTGAGGCGGCTTTTTTCGGTTACTGCAGCTAGCCGGCCGCACGTTCAGGCGGCGGGATACAGCGCCCCGAGTACGCGCGGGCCGCACGCACCGGTCACAGCGGGCAGGTTGCCCGCACGCCGGCTGATCCACCTTTGCGCCAACCACGCAAACGCCACCGCTTCGACCTGATCAACCGGCAGCCCGTGGCGGTCGGTCGACTCCACACGGAGTTGCGGCAACAGAGCCGAAAGCCGTCGCATCAAACACCCATTTCGCGCGCCACCCCCACAGACTAATAAAAGCGTCGCGTCGGGCGCATGGTGCGTCACCGCTTGCTGGCAGCACCAGGCGGTGAGTTCGGCAAGCGTGGCCTGGATGTCGGGCGCGCTGATGGCGGAAGCAGTAGTTGTTCGCTGCACGCAGCGATCGAGCCAGCGGGCGTTGAACCAATCGCGGCCAGTGCTTTTCGGTGGCGGCAACGCAAAAAACGCGTCGCTCTGCATCAACGCCAACAAGTCTGCATGCACTGTTCCCGTCGCAGCCCATTCGCCATCGTGGTCATAAGGCTTGCCTTGGTGGACGGCGCACCAGTGGTCCAGCAACACATTGGCCGGACCGCAATCGAAACCGCTGGTGCTGCCGTCGCGTGCGAGCACTGATATGTTGCCTATGCCGCCAAGGTTGAGCACGACGATGGTGTGATCGGGTCGACCCCATGCGGCGCGGTGAAAGGCCGGCACCAACGGCGCGCCCTGGCCGCCAGCGGCGACATCGCGCGAGCGGAAGTCTGCGATGACGTCAATGCCGGTCAGCTCGGCCAACAACGCAGGCTGGTTCAGCTGCACCGTGTAGCCGAGGCCGTCGAATTCACCAGGGCAGTGGCGCAGGGTTTGACCGTGTGCCCCGATAGCGATCACCTCTGCGGCAGTGATGTGCGCCTGCTCCAGCACGGCGGCCACTACCTCGGCGTAGCTGCGCGCTAATGCATTGGCTGCCACTGCAGCGCGGTGAATTTCATCGCCGCCGGAGCTGTTCAAGGCCAGCAGCTCGCGCGCAAGTTCAGGCGCAAACGCGCGGTGTACATGCGCGTGCACCCGGATCGATAACGCTGGTGCTGCGCCGGCAAAAGCTACCAGCACGCCATCGACACCGTCCAGCGAGGTGCCCGACATCAAACCGATAAACAGGTTTGCCATGCGTTCAAGAGTTTGAAAATAAAAAGGCCCGCTAGAGCGGGCCCGGCTGACGATCGAGTCGCCGATCCATCGCCTCAAATCATTCGAAGTGGGTGCGTGACTGATTCACCGCGTCGGCCAGGTTCAATTGCACTTTGACGGACTTGGCAAACTGCGAAAACTGCGAGCGGTGGCCGTCTGGTAGCCCGCCGGTGCCGGTCATGCTGGCGATCTCTATCGGATCACGCTGAACGCCGGCAACTTTGAATTCGAAATGCAGGTGTGGCCCGGTGGCCCAACCAGTGGCTCCGACCGCGCCTATGGTCATGCCTTGCGTTATCTGCTGGCCTTTTTTCACGTCGATGCGGCTCAGGTGTGCATACACCGTGCTGCGCTCGCCGCTGTGTTTGACGACTACCACATTGCCGTAGCCGCTTTGCACGCCGTCGAACTCCACTACGCCGTCACTGACCGTGCGTACCGGTGTGCCGATTGGGGCGGCGTAGTCGACGCCCGCGTGCTGACGCCAGGTCTGAAAAATCGGATGCATGCGCATCGCGAAGCCCGAGGTGATGCGCGAGAACTCGAGTGGGCTGGCCAAAAACGAGCGCTGTTTGCTTTGTCCACTCAGGTCGAAGTACGCACCCGAGCTACCGTCGGAGCCGCCAAACCAGACCGCCGAGTGCGACTGGCCTTTGTTGACAAATTCTGCTGCCAGTACGCGACCAGCGGATTCGTTCCAGGTCAGCGGCTCGCCATCCGCGGTCAGGACTTCATACAAGATGGAGAAGGTGTCGCCCCGACGCAGCTGGCGGTGGAAATTCACTTCTGTTGAGAATATTTCTGGCAGCTGTGCGGCAACCGAGTCCGGAACGCCTGCGTCATCGGTGGCGGTAAAAAACGAATTGCGCACCACGCCAGAGCCCATGCGGCTTTGCGCAACCAACGGTGCGTTTTCAATGCGCGCCACAAACTGACCGTTTTCTTTGGTTACCCGCAAGCGGGTGAAATGCGTCGTGAGTTGTTCGGCAGCCATCGCCGGGTAGCGCGCTATCAGCTCTTCCATACCACCGGATACGTCGGTGCGCACCTGGATCATTTTTGAAACTTTCCCGGTGAAAATTTCTTTCGCGATCAGGTTGCTGCGCAAAAAACCGCTGGCTTGAACGTCGGCAACGTTTAAACGACGCAGCAAGCTGTCTGCAGTGTCGCCGCGGCGGGTTACGTCATTACGAAACAGCGACAACTCGAGCGCGGACAGTGAAGTGACCTGCTCGACCAGCCCGGTTGGGGCGACCGATGCCGTCACCCAACGTTGAGGTATCGGGTTACCAGTGGCCAGCGGCGCAACACCAAATGCGGTAGCACCGAAGCCGACCAGTGCCAACAGCACTGCCGAATACACGCGTTTTGGATACTGCCGTACCAGTGCGCCGGTGCGCCGACCCGTTTGAATCGCAATACGGTCGATGAATTCGGATGGATTCAAGATGCTCGGAGCCTAAGCTCGGTTGGAGGGTTCGCTCAAGGCCAACCCGGTTGAAACTTTTGCAACGGCCTGTCCCGTAGACTTCTTCGGGGCCATGTTGCGGTACCCATCAGACCCGATTTCGACCGAGTCAATCCCTCAAATAAATGGGAGGTTGCAGTATACCGACGGGTTTCGCTTGATTTGTCACACAGCGCATGCCAATTCAACCACTTTCAGCCCGCTGACCTCCCTTTATGTCGACTTCTGATCGCGCTGCCTCGCCCCCCCAACCCACTGAGGTCGAGTACATCCCGTCCGACCGCGCACGCGACGCGTTGGCCCGCACCCGCCGCGGCTGCGACGAGCTGCTGCCCGAGGCGCAGTGGCTGCGCAAGTTGGCGCGTTCGGAAGCCACCGGCGTGCCGTTGCGCATCAAGCTCGGGCTCGACCCGACCGCGCCCGACATCCATATCGGCCACACGGTGGTCCTCAACAAGCTGCGGCAGCTGCAAGACCTGGGTCACACCGTGATTTTCTTGATTGGTGACTTCACCTCGATGATTGGTGACCCGTCGGGACGCAACGCCACCCGCCCGCCACTGACCCGCGAGCAAATCGAGGTCAACGCGCTGACCTATCGCCAGCAAGCGGGTTTGGTGCTCGATCTGGACAAAACCGAGGTGCGCAACAACTCGGAGTGGTGCGACCCGCTCGGCGCGCGCGGCTTGATTCAACTGGCGTCGCGCTACACCGTGGCGCGGATGATGGAACGCGACGATTTCACCAATCGCTACAAAGCCAACACACCCATCAGCGTGCATGAGTTTTTGTACCCGCTGATGCAGGGCTACGACTCGGTCGCGTTGAAAAGCGACCTCGAACTCGGTGGCACCGACCAGAAGTTCAACCTGCTCGTGGGCCGCGCGCTGCAAAGCGAATACGGCCAAGAGCCGCAATGTGTGCTGACGATGCCGCTGCTGGAAGGGCTCGACGGAGTGGAGAAAATGTCGAAGAGCAAAGGCAACACCATCGGTATCAACGAACCGCCGAACGACATGTTTGCCAAGCTGCTTTCGATCAGTGACGTGGCGATGTGGCGCTATTTCACGCTGCTGAGCTTTCAGTCGGAAGCCGACATCGCGAGGCTGCGGGCCGAAGTCGATGGCGGCCGCAACCCGAAAGACGCAAAAGTGATGCTGGCCCAGGAAATTACCGCCCGCTTTCACGGTGCGGCAGCCGCCGCCACTGCCGAGCACGACTTCAATTTGCGTTCGCGTGGCGGCGTGCCCGATGTGATTGCCGAACTGTCGATTGCCGGCGCACCGCTCGGCATCGGTGCCTTGCTGCGCGACGCGCTGTTGGCACCCTCCAGCAGCGAAGGCCTGCGCCTGGTCGAAGGCGGTGGCGTCAAGGTCGACGGCTGCGTGGTGACCGACCGCGGCATGAAGTTGGTCGCGGGAACCTACGTGTTGCAGGTGGGAAAGCGCAAATTCGCGCGGGTGACTTTGAGCTGATTCACCGAGCTAAGCGCCACAGCGCGGGCGCAAAGTTCAGCGGTTCAACACGCCCGATGCGACCAGTCCTGCCGGCACATGCGGTGCCGCGTTTTCGATGTGCCCGGTTTGGTCGTCGAAGAAAAAATCGGGTTCGAATTCGCGCAGAAATTCGCCTTTCGGCAGGCCGCCGAGAAACATCGCTTCATCGATTTCGATATCCCAGTCCATCAGCGTGCGGATCGCGCGTTCATGCGCTGGCGCGCTGCGCGCAGTGACCAGCGCCGTGCGTATGCGCATCACCGGGCTGGCTGCGTGTTGCAACCGTTGCAGCGCTTCCAGCAGCGGCTTGAACGGGCCGGCCGCCAGCGGCTTTTCAGCGCGCTCGCGTTCGTGCGCTTGGAACGCATCCAGCCCGGCCCGTTGAAAAACCTGCTCAGCCTCGTCGGAGAACAGCACCGCGTCGCCGTCGAACGCAATGCGCACTTCGTTCGGGTGTGCCGCCGATGCGCGCGCCGAGTGCGGATACACCCGCGCTGCAGGCACGCCGGCGTCCAGCGCTGAGCGCACATCGGCTTCGTTGGTCGACAAAAACAGGTTCGCGTTCAACGGTTGCAAATAGCGCCACGGTGGCCCGCCGCGCGTGAACACGCCGCGCTGAATCGGCAGCCCATGTTGCTTGGCCGAGCGAAACACCCGCATGCCCGAGACCGGATCGTTGCGCGACAAGATCACCACCTCGACCCGCTGCGTGGGTGTCGGCGCATGGTTGAACGCCAAGAGCTTTTTCACCAACGAAAACGCGACCCCTGGCTTGGCCATCACCTCCAGCCGCTGCAGTTGCAGCCGCATGTAGGCGCGGTCGTCGGCTGCTTCGAAAACCTGGTTTTCCTCTTCGAAGTCAAACAAAGCCCGCGAAGAAATCGCGACCACCAATTGACCATCGAGTGAGACCGGCATGCGATCAATCATAGGTCGCGCCCCTGGGCCGCCGCCCCTGCGCGGCCTGAGGGGCGGCAGCGCAGCGACCGGGGGGCTTGCCACCCGAGCGCCCGGCCGCCCGAAGCCGGGTGACGCCCCTTGGGGGCAGGAGCGCAGCGACTGGGGGGCTAACTACTTGATCCAGGTATTGAGCTGAATGATCGGCAGCAACACCGCCAGCACGATCAGCATCACCACGCCGCCCATCGCGACGATCAACAGCGGCTCGAGGATGGTGGCCATTTGCATGGCGCGGCGCTGCACTTCGGTGGCCAGTTGTTTGGCGGCGCGGTCGAGCATCTGGGGCAACTGGCCGGTTTGTTCGCCGAGCCGGGCAAACATGGCCAGCAATCCCGGAAAGCGCTTTTTGCCTGCCAGTGCCGAGGCCAGCGGCGCGCCTTCACGTACCTGCACCAGCGCATCGAGTGCATCGGCGCGCATGGCCCGGTTGGACAGTGTTTCAGCAGCAGCTTGCAATGCTTTCAGGATCGGCACGCCCGCACTGGCCAGCATCGCCAACGTGCCCGCAAAACGCGCTGCGTTGTAGCCGCGCGTCAGCTTGCCGATCAACGGCAGGTTGAGCCACGCCGCATCAAAGCGCTCACGAAACGCCGGGCTGCGCAGCGCCAACAGCAGCAAGCCCAGACCGGCCCCGACGGCCAGCAGCAGCAGCCAGCCATAGCTGCGCAAAAAGCTGCTGATCGACAGCATCGCGGTGGTCAACCACGGCAGCGCGCGCTTTGAACTGGTGAACACCGAAGCAACTTGCGGCACCACATAGGTGACCAGAAAAATCACGATGACCACCGCGATCACCGACACGATGGCGGGGTACAGCGTCGCTCCGATCAACTTGGCTTTGAGCGCCTGGCGTTCTTCCAGGTCGTCGGCCAGGCGTTCCAGCACCTGCCCCAACGCGCCGCTTTGCTCGCCCGCTGCGACCACGCCGCGGTAGACCTCGTCGAACTCGCGATCGGCGCTGCCCAGCGCGCGGGCAAAGGCCGATCCGGCATTCACCTCGGAGCGCAAATGCGCCACCAACTCGCGCTGCCGTGGGTCTTCGGCTTCATCGCTGAGTGCCGTCAGCGCGCGCTCCAGCGGCAAGCCACTGCCGACCAAGCCGGCCAGCTGCCGCGTCCACACCGCCAAACCGGTGGTTGAGAAAACCCGCTGGGTAAACCGCAGCCCCTGTCCGTGGGTGCCCGCTGCGGCAACCTGCGTCACGTCCAGCGGCACCAACGCCTGCAAGCGCAGCTGTGCGCGTGCAGCGCGCGGGTTGTCGGCTTCGACCAAGCCAGTGGTCGATTTACCGGCCGCCGTCAGCGCTTCAAATTTGTAGGCAGGCATTTACCGAACCGCGAAAAGCCAGCGCGGCGATGCGCCCATCAAGCCAGCCTGAATCCCGGCTTCGTGGACGATGCGGCGATTCATTCTCTTGTCACCCGCATCACTTCTTCAGGGGAAGTAATGCCTTCTTCGACCAGGCGTTCACCGTCCTCGCGCATCGAGCGCAGGCCGGCTTGTTCGGCGGCGACGAACAGTTGCGATTCGGCGGCGCGGCTGTGGATCAAGCCGCGCACCTTGTCGTCGGCCACCATCATTTCGTACACGCCGGTGCGGCCTTTGTAGCCGCTGTTGCCGCACTCGGGGCAACCCACCGGGTGGTAGCGGCCGCGCTCATCGACCTTTTTGCACGCCGCGCACAGCTTGCGCACCAGCCGCTGCGCCAGCACGCCGAGCAAACTCGAGCTCAGCAAGAAAGGCTCGACGCCCATGTCCGTGAGGCGGGTGACCGCGCTGGGCGCGTCGTTGGTGTGCAGCGTGGCCAGCACCAGGTGGCCGGTGAGGGAGGCCTGAATAGCGATCTGCGCAGTCTCGAAATCGCGTATCTCGCCGATCATGATCACGTCGGGGTCTTGGCGCAGGATGGCGCGCAGTGCTTTCGCAAACGTCAGATCGATCTTCGGATTGACCTGCGTTTGGCCGATGCCGCCGAGCTCGTATTCCACCGGGTCTTCGACCGTCAGCACGTTGGTGGTGGCGGTGTCGACCCGGCCGAGCGATGCGTACAGCGTGGTGGTTTTGCCCGAGCCGGTCGGCCCGGTGACCAACAAAATGCCGTGCGGTTGCTGCACCAATCGGTCGAAGCTGGTGAGCACGTCGCCGCTCATGCCGAGGCCTTCCAGTGTGAACTTCGATTCGCCCTTGTCGAGCAGCCGCAGCACCGCACGTTCGCCATGCGACGACGGCAGCGTGCTGACCCGCACATCGACCGCGCGGCCGCCAATGCGCAGCGAAATGCGCCCGTCTTGCGGCAACCGTTTCTCCGAAATATCGAGCTCGGCCATGATCTTCAGGCGCGATATCAGCGCGGCGTGCAGCGCCTTGTTCGGCTGCACCACCTCGCGCAGCGTGCCGTCGACGCGGAAGCGCACCGAGCTTGAGCGCTCGTACGGTTCGATGTGGATGTCGCTGGCGCCGTCCTTCGCGGCCTGCGTCAGCAAGGCGTTCAGCATGCGGATGATCGGCGCGTCGTTGGAGGCTTCGAGCAGGTCTTCGATGGCCGGCAGCTCCTGCATCATGCGGCTCAGATCGACGGCGCTTTCCACCTCGCCGATCACTGTGGCGGCGCTCGACTCGCTGCCGGCATAGGCCACCGCGATGCGGTTGGCGAGCGTGGCCGCGGCTTCGCGCTCCAGCGCATCGACGTCGTAAAGCCGCAGCACCTCGGCCAGCGCCGACAGCGACACGGTTTCGGGTGCCCACAGCACCAGGCGGTCGCCTTCGTCCTCGAGCAGCACGGTATGCGCCCGTGCGTAGGTGTAGGGCAGGGGATGACGGCTGGCCATGGTGTTGCGTGGCTCGTGTCAGTTGGTGCCGGCTGGCCCGCCCGATGCCGGACCGGTGGGAGGCGGACGGGTCGACGGCGGCGAGATCGGCTGCGTCGGGTCCTCGACCGTCTTCAGCGGCGGCATCACCGGCACGCCATTGAGCGGCAGCAGCGGGTTGTCCGGGATTCGCACATCCTTTTGCTCGCTGCGCAGCAGCTCGTAGCGGTCGATCGACAGGCTGTTCGACGCCGATGCATCGCGCATCACGACCGGGCGCAAGAACACCATCTGGTTGGTGCGCTTCTTGGTGCGCGACTCGCTGCGGAACAGCGCGCCGAGGTACGGGATGTCGCCGAGGATCGGCACCTGCGATTTGTCAACCGTGATGGTGTCCTCGATCAGGCCGCCGAGCACGATGATCTGCCCGTCATCGACCACCACCGTCGATTCGATCGAGCGCTTGTTGGTGGTCGGCCCGGCACTCGACGTGCCCGGCGCCGTGCCTGATGCCAGGCTGGAGGACTCCTGGAACAGCGTCATC
>JAYUGJ010000140.1:0-17467 GCA_043738425.1 Burkholderiales bacterium | reverse complement strand
GACTGCTCGGCCTTGATGGTGTCGCCGACCTTGACCAGCAGCTCAATGACAGACACGTCCTTGAAGTCGCCGATGTCGGGAATACGGACTTCAACTGCACTGCCGCCGCCCGGCGCGGGCGTCGCTGCGGAAGCCGTATCGGGCGCTATCGATTTAGTAGCTGCTTGCGCACGTTCTTCGGGGGCTGGAGCCGGTTTTTGCTCTGAAGGGGGTGCAATAGCCGCATCCGCGCTTTCAAGCGTCAACACGATTGAGCCCTGCTTGACCTTGTCACCGATCTTGATCCTGACTTCTTTGACGACACCGGCCTGGCTGGACGGAATTTCCATCGACGCCTTGTCGGATTCAACCGTGATCAGTGACTGCTCGGCCTTGACGCTGTCGCCCGTCTTCACCAGCAGTTCGATCACGGTCACCTCATCGAAGTCACCAATGTCGGGAACCTGAATATCTACCATTGCCATGTTGTCTCCAATCGGTTGAGTACGGCGCCTGGCTGCGCAGCAGCCTGCCCAACAAAGTTATTTTTAAGCGTGCAGCGGATTGATTTTGTCGGCCTGAATGCCGTATTTCTTGATGGCCTCCGCCACCCGGGTTGCGGGCACCGTGCCTTCTTCACTCAACGCCTTCAAGGCTGCCACCACGATGTAGTGACGGTTGATTTCAAAGTGCTCGCGCAGCTTGCTTCGGAAGTCACTGCGGCCAAAACCATCGGTGCCCAGCACCTTGAAGGTGCGCCCCTTAGGAATGAAAGAGCGTATCTGATCGGCATAAGCCTTCATGTAGTCGGTGGATGCGACCACCGGGCCGGTGTGTTTTTCAAGCTGCTGACCGACAAAGCACACGCGCGGCGTCTCAAGGGGGTGCAACAGATTCCAGCGCTCGGCGTCCTGGCCATCGCGCGCGAGTTCGTTGAAGCTTGGGCAGCTCCAGACGTTGGCAGTCACGCCCCAGTCTTTTTCGAGTAGCTCTTGGGCGGCAATGGATTCGCGCAGTATGGTGCCCGAGCCTAGCAACTGAACGCGTGGGGCATTCGCTGCTGCGGTGTCACTGCCTGGCTTGCACAAATACATGCCCTTGATGATCTGCTCTTCGGTGCCAGGCTTCAGGCCTGGCATGGCGTAGTTTTCGTTGAGCAGCGTGATGTAGAAATACACGTTGTCCTGCTTTTCCACCATGCGCTTGAGGCCGTGGTGCAGGATCACGCCGACTTCATGCGCAAAGGTCGGGTCGTATGAAATGCAATTTGGAATCGTACCGGCCATGATGTGGCTGTGGCCGTCTTCGTGCTGTAGGCCTTCGCCGTTCAGCGTGGTGCGCCCCGACGTACCACCCAGCAAAAAGCCGCGCGCCTGCATGTCGCCCGCCGCCCAGGCCAGATCACCGACGCGCTGAAAGCCGAACATCGAGTAGTACACGTAAAACGGAATCATGATCCGGTTGTTCGTGCTGTAAGAAGTAGCGGCCGCAATCCAGCTTGACATGCCGCCGGCTTCGTTGATGCCTTCCTGCAGGATCTGGCCCTTCACGTCTTCCTTGTAGTACATGACCTGGTCTTTATCGACCGGCGTGTACTTCTGGCCATCGGGGTTGTAGATGCCGATTTGGCGAAACAGGCCTTCCATGCCGAAGGTGCGTGCCTCATCGACCAGGATCGGCACCGCGCGCGGGCCCAAGGTTTTGTCGCGCAGCAGCTGCGATAAAAAGCGCACGAATGCTTGTGTGGTGCTGATCTCGCGGCCCGGCGCGGTCGGCTCGAGCACCGCTTTGAAGGTATCGAGCGGCGGCACCGCCAGCGACTCGTCGGCACGCGTGCGGCGGTGCGGCAGGTAGCCGCCGAGCGCTTTGCGGCGCCCATGCAGGTAGCGCATTTCGACCGAATCTTCGGCCGGTTTGTAAAACGGTATGCCTGCGGCGATGTCGGCGTCGCCGACCGGAATGTTGAAGCGGTCGCGAAAACTTTTGATGTCGTCGTCGGTGAGCTTTTTGGTTTGGTGCGCGGTGTTTTTTCCCTCACCGCTTTTGCCCATGCCGAAGCCTTTGACGGTTTTGATCAACAGCACCGTCGGCTGGCCCTGGTGGTTGACCGCGCGGTGGTACGCGGCGTACACCTTTTGCGGATCGTGGCCGCCGCGGTTCAAGCGCCACAGCTCGGCGTCGCTCATCTTCGCGACCATTTCGCGCAGCTGCGGGTGCTTGCCGAAAAAGTGCTCGCGCACGAATGCGCCGTCGTTGGCTTTGTAGGCCTGGTAGTCGCCGTCTACCGTGTCCATCATCACTTTGCGCAGCACGCCGGCGTGGTCGCGCGCCAGCAACGGGTCCCAGTAGCCGCCCCAAATCAGCTTGATGACGTTCCAGCCCGAGCCGCGGAACTCGCCCTCCAGCTCTTGGATGATCTTGCCGTTGCCGCGCACCGGGCCATCGAGCCGCTGCAAATTGCAGTTGACGACGAAGATCAGGTTGTCGAGCTTTTCACGCGCGGCCATGCCGATGGCACCCAGCGATTCGGGCTCGTCCATTTCGCCGTCGCCGCAAAACACCCACACCTTGCGCTTCGAGGTGTCGGCAATGCCGCGTGCATGCAGGTATTTCAAAAACCGCGCCTGGTAAATCGCCATCAGCGGGCCCAGGCCCATCGACACCGTGGGGAACTGCCAAAACTCGGGCATCAATTTTGGGTGCGGATAACTGCTGATGCCTTTGCCGCCGACTTCTTGCCGGAAGTGGAGCAGCTGCTCTTCGGTGATGCGGCCTTCCAAAAAAGCGCGCGCATAGATGCCTGGCGACGAGTGGCCCTGGATGTAGAGCAAGTCGCCACCGTGGCTGCCGCCCGTTGCGCTGTCGTCGGCGTGCCAGAAGTGGTTGAAGCCCGCACCGAACATCGTTGCCAACGAGGCAAAGCTGCTGATGTGGCCGCCCAAATCGCCGCCGTCGTCGGGGTGCAAGCGGTTGGCCTTGACCACCATCGCCATCGCGTTCCAGCGCATGCAGGCGCGCAGGCGTTCTTCGATCTCGAGGTTGCCGGGGCAGCGCTCTTCCTGGTCGGTGGGGATGGTGTTGAGGTAGGCGGTGGTGGCCGAAAACGGCAGCTCGATGCCGGCCTGGCGCGCATGGTCGATCAGCTGCGAGATCAAAAAATGCGCCCGCGCTTTGCCCTCGTCCGACGCATCGACGCCAATCACTGCCGACAACGCATCGAGCCACTCGCGGGTTTCTTCGCGGTCGGCGTCGGGCGTGGCGACTGGTGCCGCGTTCGGCACGGTCGCCGGCGCGGCGGTTTGCGCAGCGTCGGGCTCATCAGCGCGCTCAGGGCCGGGCGGAGTCTCATTCGTGGCGGGCATCGCAGACATGGTGTCTCCTGGGGCTGGACGGGTGCAGTGGGCGTAGCAGGTCGAACGAAGGTATCGCGGCTGCATTGCCGCCTTCTGCGTGCATCTTGCCCGACACGCCGGTGCTTGCGCAGTGCGGCAATCCACGTTCCTGCAGCCGACTCGACCCGCTTTGCTGCCGCTGGCAGCCGGCGCGGCCTCGATAATCCGCCGATGGCCGCACCGCTCCAACCGTCTTCGCACCGCTTGCCGCTGGCGGGCACCTGGCGCGTCTTTGGCCAGTGGTGGCGCAGGCAGTCGATCACCCGGCAAGACCGTTATGCGGCGCTGGCACCGTTGGCATCGGTGCTGCTGTTTTTAAGCGCGATGGTGTTGGCTTTTTGGTACCTGCGCAGCGCCGACCTGGCACGCGAAGGCGAAGGCCTGCGGCGAGATACCGAAATCGCCCAACAGCGCATGCGGCTGCGGCTGATCGAAAACGAAGAGCAGCTGGGACGCATCGCGCACGCACTGCTGATGCGCGACACCGACCGCGATGCGTTTTTGCGCGACGCGGCAGAGCTGATTCGCGACCGACCGGAAATCACCCACGTGTATTGGTTGGCGGCCGACCGCACTTTGGTGGCAACGCAATCGGCCAACGCCTACCGCACTGGCAACGACCCCGCCCAGGCGGCTGCCAAGCAGTCGGCCTCGCTGCCCAAAGAAGGTGCCGGCAACGCCGCGGAAGGCGCGTTCGTTCGCGCCCGCGACGCGCAGCAACCGGCCTACAGCGCGGCGTTTGCCGACAACGCTGCGGTCGAGGTGCTGCAAGTCCATGTGCCGCTGGTGATGCGCAATGCGTTCATCGGCATGGTGGTGGCCGAGTACTCGACCGACAACCTGATCCGCTTTTTGGTGCCGACTGAAATCGGCGAGCGCCGCACCATCAGCCTGCTTAACCCGCAGGGCCGCTTACTGGCCAGCACGGTGTTCGCCAAGCCGGGGCAAACCAGCCCACCAGCCACGCTGGCATTCAACACGCCGGTGCCGCCCGCCGACTACGCGCTGACGTTGCGTGGCGAAGGTTTTCGCAGCTCGGTCGGCCTGGTGGGCACCACGCTTTTTTGGCTGCTGGTGGGCCTGAGCGTACTCACGGTGTGGACGCTGCTGGGCACCTGGCGGCACCTGCGCACGCGCTCGCGCATGCAGGGCGAACTGGTCACCGAGGCGAACTTTCGCCGCGCGATGGAAAACTCGATGCTGACCGGCATGCGCGCGATGGACATGAACGGCCGCATCACCTACGTCAACCCGGCGTTTTGTGCCATGACCGGCTTCGGCGAGGCCGAGTTGGTCGGCCTGCTGCCACCGTTTCCTTATTGGCCACCCGAGCGCGTCGAAGAAATCAACCGCCTGCTGCAGCAAGAGCTGCAAGGCCGCAGCCCGTCGGGCGGTGTCGAAGTCAAGGTGATGCGCAAGGACGCCGAGCGGTTCGATGCGCGCATGTATGTGTCGCCGCTGATCGATATGAAAGGTCAGCAAAGCGGCTGGGTCACCTCGATGACCAACATCACCGAGGCCAAGCGCATACGCGACCAGCTGTCGGCGTCGCACGAGCGTTTCACCACCGTGCTGGAAGGCCTGGACGCGGCAGTCTCGGTGCTGTCGGTACAACACGGCGAGCTGCTGTTTGCGAACCGTTCCTACCGCGTGTGGTTTGACTCTGATGCGCTGGGCCATGCGCTGCTGGCGGGCGACAACGCCGCCACCGCGCCGCTGGTCGATGCCGATGATTCGGTCGATCACTTCGGCGGCCTGCCTACGCAGCAACTCACCGAGTCCGGCTCGGCACCGCGTGAGGTGCTGATCGAGTCGCTGAACAAATGGTTCGACGTGCGGGTGCGCTATTTGCAATGGACCGACGGGCGCTTGGCGCAAATGCTGATCGCCACCGATGTGACCGCGCGGCGCCACGCCGAAACGCTGGCGGCCAACCAGGCCGACAAGGCGCAGGTGACGAGCCGCCTGGTCACGATGGGCGAAATGGCGTCGTCGGTGGCGCATGAATTGAACCAGCCGCTGACCGCGATTTCAAATTACTGCAACGGCATGGTGTCGCGCGTCAAAGGCGGCACGATCGAAAAAGAAGACCTGATCGCCGCGTTGGAAAAAACCGCGAAGCAAGCGCAGCGGGCCGGCCAAATCATTCACCGCATACGTGCGTTCGTGAAACGCAGCGAGCCCCAGCGGTCGCCCGCCGACCCGAAAACCATCGTCGACGATGCGGTCGATTTGGCCGGCATCGAACTGCGGCGGCGGCGCGTGTCGATTCAAACCTATGTGGCGCAGCGATTGCCCATCCTGATGATCGACCCGATCTTGATCGAGCAGGTGCTGCTCAACTTGCTGAAAAACGCCGCCGAGGCGATTGATGCGGCGCAGCTGCCGCCAGCGCGGCGCAGCATCGAATTGCGCGTGGTGCCCAAGCGCAGCACCGAAGACGGACTGGTCGTCGAGTTCAGCGTGACCGACCGCGGCCCCGGCATCCGGCCCGAAGTCTTGGCGCGTTTGTACGAAGCATTCTTCTCGACCAAGCTCGAAGGTTTGGGCATCGGACTGAGCTTGTGTCGCTCGATCATCGAGTCACACCGCGGCCGCATCAGGGCCGAGAACCTCTACACTGCCAGCGCGATTTCTGGCTGCTGTTTTTCCTTCACGCTGCCGGTGCATGCCGGTCGCACCGAACCCCTTCCACTACCTCACTCGGCGGTCACCTCATGAGCTTGATTCCCAAAAAAGGCACGGTGTACGTGGTCGATGACGACGAAGCCGTTCGTGACTCGTTGCAATGGCTGCTCGAGGGCAAGGACTACCGGGTCAAAGGGTTTGATTCAGCCGAATCATTTTTGGCCCGCTTCGACATCAAAGAAGTCGCCTGCCTGGTGGTCGACATTCGCATGAACGGCATGAGCGGCCTCGAGCTGCAAGACAAGCTACTCGAGCGCAACAGCCCGCTGCCGATGACGTTCATCACCGGCCACGGCGACGTGCCGATGGCGGTGGCTTCGATGAAAAAAGGCGCGACCGATTTCATCGAAAAGCCGTTCAACGAAGACGAGTTGGTGCGACTGGTCGAGCGCATGCTCGAGCAAGCCAAGGTGGCGTTTTCGCTGAAGCAACAAACCGCCAACCGCGACGCGTTGTTATCGGCGCTGACCAGCCGTGAAAACCAGGTGCTCGAACGCATCGTGGCCGGCCGCTTGAACAAACAAATTGCCGACGACCTGGGTATCAGCATCAAGACGGTGGAAGCGCACCGCGCCAACATCATGGACAAGCTCGATGCCAACACCGTGGCCGACTTGCTGAAGATTGCGCTGGCCTCGCCCGCAAAAACGTAATCCAGCCTCGGGTTGTGTGGCCGAAGTCACGTTGCAGCACCTGCGCGGCCGCACCGCACCTGTGTTCGCGGGATGGCCGTGTGGCCAGCGTCACGGTGTGGTTTGGTTGATGGTGGGAACGCCGCACCGCAAGTTTGAATCGATGTCTTGCCGAGCCGACGTTTACGCGCACGTGGTCAGGCTTTCATTTGCAGCGCTGATTGCGCCCCGCCACCCGCGTCCTTTGAATTGCATTACTCCATGACGAATCCCTTGCTCCAGTTCGACGGCCTGCCTGCGTTCGACGTTATCCAACCCGAGCACATCGCGCCGGCGATTGCCGCGCTGCTGGCGGCCGACGACGCCGCGCTCGAGCGCGCGGTGGGCGACGAGGTGCCCGCCGACTACGACGCGATGTCGGCGGTGCTCGACACCTCAGGCGAAAACCTGCGCTACATCTGGAGCGTGATCGGGCACCTGAACGGTGTGGCCGACACGCCTGCGCTGCGTGCGGCTTACACCGCCGCGCTGCCCATCGTCACCGAACATGCCAGCCGCCACGCATCTGACGAGCGGCTGTACGCCAAGTACAAAGCCATCGCATTGGCCGCCACCGCGCCAGGCCGCCAACTGAGCGCCGCACGGCAGCAAGCACTCGGCAATGCGATACGCGACTTCGTGTTGTCCGGTGCCGAACTGCAAGGCGCGGCCATCGACCAATTTCAGCAATTGCAAGAACGCCAGGCCGATTTACAGCAGCAGTTTTCTGAACATGTGCTCGATGCCACCGACAGCTACGCGTACTACGCGAGCGCGGCTGAATTGGCCGGTGTGCCTGCCGACGCATTGCAGGCGTCGCGCGCCGCCGCCGAGGCCGAAGGCAAGCCCGGCCACAAGGTCACCCTGCACTACCCGAGCTACTTTCCGGTCATGCAGTACGCCGATGACCGCGCGCTGCGCGAGCGGCTGTACACCGCCAACAGCACCCGCGCCAGCGAACGCGGCCCGGCTGCGCAAGACAACACCGCAGTGATGCACGAACTGATGGTGCTGCGCCAGCAAGAAGCGGCGTTGCTCGGCTACCCGACGTATGCCGACGTGTCGTTGGTGCCGAAGATGGCGACCTCACCCACGCAGGTGATGGACTTCTTGCGTGACCTGGCGCGCCGCGCCCGCCCGCATGCAGAAAAAGACCTCGCCGAGCTGCGCCAGTTCGCCCGCGACACGCTCGGAATCGACGCGCTGCAGGCCTGGGATGTGGCCTACGCCAGCGAAAAATTGAAAGCCGCCCGCTACGCCTTCAGCGACCAGGAGGTGCGGCCGTATTTCACCGAACCGAAAGTGCTGGAAGGTTTGTTCCACATCATCGAAGTGCTGTTTGAAGTCCGCATTCGGCCCGACAGCGCGGCGGTGTGGCACCCCACCGTAGGGTTCTATCGCATCGAGCGCGCTCGCGGCGACGCCAGTGCGCAAGCGCCCGAACTGGTCGGCCAGTTCTACCTCGATTTGTATGCGCGACCCGGCAAGCGACCCGGTGCCTGGATGGACGACGTGCGTGGCCGCTGGGCGCGCCCCGACGGGCGGCTGCAAACACCGGTGGCGCAGTTGGTATGCAACTTCACGCCGCCATTGCCGGGTCAGCCTGCACTGCTCAGCCACGACGACGTGACCACGCTGTTCCATGAGTTCGGCCACGGCTTGCACCACCTGCTGACGCGGGTCGACGACCTCGGCGTGTCGGGCATTTCTGGTGTCGAGTGGGACGCGGTGGAGTTGCCCAGCCAGTTCATGGAAAACTTTTGCTGGGAGTGGGATGTGGTCAAGCGCCTCACCGCACACGCCGGCACCGGCGAGTCACTGCCACGTGAACTATTCGACCGCATGCTGGCGGCGAAAAATTTTCAAAGCGGCATGCAAACCTTGCGGCAAGTCGAGTTGTCGTTGTTCGATATGCGCTTGCATGCCGAGCCCGGCAGCGAAGACCGGGTCGACGAGTTGCTGGCCGAATTGCGCGATGAAGTGGCGGTATTCAGGCCACCCGCGTTCAATCGTTTTCAGCACAGTTTTTCGCACATTTTTGCCGGTGGTTATTCGGCCGGTTACTACAGCTACAAGTGGGCTGAGGTGTTGTCGGCTGATGCATGGGCCGCGTTCGAAGAAGCCGCTGTCGATGCCGACGGCGTGCTGGATGTGGCGACCGGCCGCCGCTATCGCACCAGCGTGCTCGAAGCCGGTGGCAGCCGTCCCGCGATGGAAAGCTTCAAAGCATTTCGCGGCCGCGAGCCGACCATCGACGCGCTGCTGCGCCACCAGGGCATGGCGTGAGCGCCGACCTCGTGCATTGATTTTCAGGAGAACCTGCCATGACCCGCTTGTTGAGTTCATTTCGGATTGCGTTCAGCAACGCGGTGCGCGCGCGCGTGCCGACCGTGTGTGTCGTGTGGGCGGCGCTCGTCGTGTGCGCCCTGCCAACGCAGGCGCAGCAATACAAAGTCATCGGTGCCAATGGCAAGGTGACCTACACCGACCGACCGCCGGTGGTGGCCGGCGACCGCGTATCGCCACTGAAGTCACCCGGCCCATCGTCAGCGAACCCAGCCGACGCCGCACTGCCGCTGGAAGTGCGCCAGGCCGTGCAGCGTTATCCGGTGACGTTGTTCGTCACCGGCAATTGCGCGCCGTGCGATTCAGCGCGTCAGTTTTTACGCCAGCGGGGCATTCCACACACCGAAAAAACCGTGGCCACTGCCGAAGACGGTGAAGCGCTGCTGCGGGTGACCGGCGGGCGCGATGCGCCGGCCGCAACCATCGGCGCGCAGGTGGTGCGCGGTCTGTCGACCGAAAGCTGGGCGTCGTACCTCGACGCGGCCGGCTACCCCAAAGCATCGAAGCTGCCGGCCAATTACCAGTTCGCGGCAGCCACGCCGCTGACCGAACGGCGCGATGCGGTGCGCCCGGAAAAATCGGCCCGACCACCGCCGCTGCTCAATGAGGCGCAAGAGCTGCGGCCCAACACCCCGCCCACACCGGCCAGTTCGGGCTTCAAGTTCTGAGTTGCCGATCTTTGAGTTGCTGATCTCTGAGCTGCTGCCTTCTGAGTTGCCGACAGGTGCTCGGTGGTCAGTGAGTTAGCCCGCGGCCCGATCAGCCGCCCGAGCCGGCGCCGCCGGGCCCGCTGTTGCGCCCCACTTTGGCGGCCACCGAACTGCCTGCAGTCACCACCGCCGCCATCAGCCAAAACAACGCTGCGGCACCCAACGCCGTGCCTATCGCGCCGAACAGCAACGGCATCACCGTGCTGGTCGCGTTGATCACCATTGAGCGCAACGCCAGCGCCTCACCATGGCGCGGCGCGGGTGTGAGTCGGTGCAGTTGGCTCATGACCATCGGTTGCACGCTGCCCAGCGCCACACCCAACAGCGCACCGCATGCAGCCATCGCCGGCGCGCGGGTGGCCAGCGGGTACAGCACAAACACCACCGCAGTAGTCAGCATCGCGCCGACCAGCACCCGCGACTGCGCCCGCGCATCGCGCAGCCGGTGCGCCACCCACGGAATGAACACACGCACCGACGCCACCGACGCTGCGAAGGTACCCAAAATCAAACCGATGGCCGATGCGCTGAGCCCGCGCTCATGGCCCAGCACCGGCACCAGAAAAGCGTGCAGGTCCCAGCTCGACGACAGCAGCCAGTTCACCACCAGCAGCCGGCGCAAACCGGGCGTGTGCAAGAGGCTCCAGGCGCTGGCTGATGCCCCCGCAGCAGCGCGCGACACCGGCACCTCCGCACGCACCCAACGCATGCACACCAAGCTGCCCAACGGCAGCAACGCAAGCGCCATGAAGGCGCTGCCGAACCCCGACGCATCGATCACCACACCGGCGATCACCGGACCAATCATGTTCGATACCGCCGGGGCCAAACCCAACCAGCTGAAGATGCGGGTCAGGTCTATAGCGCCGCCCGCCGCCAGCTTTCCCGCGCTGCGCTGGATGGTGATCAAGCCCATGTTGGCACCGACGCCGCACAGCATGGCCGCAATGCACAGCACCGCGACTGCGACCCAGCCACCGCGTGGACCGGCCGCCATCAGCGCGTAAGCGGTCGCCGCCAACAGCGCCCCGGCCACCGTCAACGCCACCGCCAGCCGCATCGGCCGGTGGGCTCCGTGGCGGTCGGCCATGCGCCCGACCCGCAACGAAGTGGCCACCGGTGCGGCAGCAAACAACCCGAGCAACACGCCGACCGACCAGGTGTCGTGCCCGGCACGCAGCATCAACAACGGCGCGGCCACCCGCACACCGGTCATGCACGAATGCAAAAAAACCTGCGCGACGATCAACGCCAGCAGCGGGCGCGAAAACCTCATGGCTCGTCGGTGTCGACCCAACCCGGCAACGCTTGCGCCGTGCGCAGCGGCGCGGCGTCACTGTCAGCATCGTTCGACGCATCGACCGCACCGAGCAATGCTTTAGCGCGCGGCTCAGACAAGCCTTCGACCGCTTTCAATTTGCGCGTCATGACATTGGTGCGCGTTTGCGCCAGGTCGATCGTGCTGCTGGCTTCGTCGAGCTTCTTTTTGGTTTTGGCCAACACTTCGCCGAACTTGCTGAATTCGGTTTTCACTGCGCCCAGCACCTCCCACACCTCGGTCGAACGTTGCTCGAGCGCCAGCGTGCGAAAGCCCATTTGCAAACTGTTCAAGGTGGCCAGCAAGGTGGTCGGGCCGCACAGGGTGACGCGGTGTTCGCGCTGCAACGCCTCCATCAAACCTGGACGGCGCAATGCTTCGGCGTACAACCCTTCGGTCGGCACAAACAAAATCGCGAATTCGGTGGTGTGTGGCGAGGCCACGTATTTGTCGCGGATGGTTTTCGCCTCGGCGCGCAGCCGCTGCTCGATCGCGCGACCGGCGGCTTCGGCTTCGGGCTTGTCGGCGCGCTCTTGTGCATCGAGCAGCCGCTCGTAGTCTTCGCGCGGAAACTTCGCATCGATCGGCAACCACAGCGGCGCACCGTCGTCGCGACGGCCCGGCAACTTGATCGCGAATTCGACCCGCGCGCCGCTGCCGGGCACGGTTTCGACGTTGGTCGCGTATTGCTCGGGCGTGAACACCTGTTCGAGCAAACCGGCCAGTTGGACCTCGCCAAAAATGCCGCGGGTTTTCACATTGGTCAGCACCCGGTTCAGTGAACCCACGTCTTTCGCCAAGCCCTGCATTTCGCCCAAACCGCGGTGCACTTGTTCCAGCCGGTCGGCAACTTGTTTGAAGCTTTCTCCGAGTCGGGCCTCCAACGTGGCGTGCAGTTTTTCATCGACGGTGGCGCGCATTTGCTCCAGCTTCAGCTCGTTGCCTTGCTGCAGCGCGGTCAACCGCTGTTCGACGCTGGCCTTGACTTCATTCAAGCGCCGCTCATTGGCGTCGGCCATGTCGCGCAGTTGCGCGCCCAACACGTCGGAAAAACGCTTGAGCGCCATGTCTTGCGCCTCGCGCGAGGCCTGCGCTTGCGCGGTTTGCGCGCTGGTGGCGGCCTGCAGCGACTGACCCACCAAGGTTTGCATCGATGCCAGCTGCGTGCGAAAACTATCGATCTGTTCGTTTTGCGTGCGCGCCACATCACCCTGCTGGTTCAGCAGCGTGAGCTGAAACGTGCCGAGCGCGGTGCCGAGCTCGACCCGCGTGCCTTGCGCGCTGCGGCCCAGCTCGTCGCGCAGCTCACGTTCGAGTCGCTCAGACGCGTTGCCTACCGTGTGGGTCAACGCCTCGAAGCGCACTCCAGACGCCGCGCCATCCGCCGGCCGCCATGCCAACCACAAGATGACGAGCAGCGTGACCACGGCCAATACGAGGGTGATCCAAGCCATGTTTTCCATCGCCGAATTGTCTCAGTCGCACTGCGGCGCGGGCCTGGCAGCACGCCATGCGAAGCTGTGTTGCAGCGCCAAGCGCAGCGTGGTGACCTGCAACGCCACGGTGTCGTCGATCACCCGGCCATAGCCACCGGCCATCGACACTGCCACCGGAATGCGGCGCGCCAGTGCAGCGCTGAAGACCCGACGGTCACGCTCGGCCAAACCCGCCGCGGTGAGTTTCAAGCGGCCGAGTCGATCGCCTTCATGCGGGTCGGCACCGGCCAAATAAAACACCAACCCGGGCGCACTGCCGTCACCCGTATTGGCATGGTGTTGCCAAAGCCGGTGCAGCGCAGCGTCCAACGCCTGCAAATACGCATCGTCGCCGCAACCGTCGGGCAATTCCACATCGCAGTTGCTCGCCTCTTTGCGAAATGGGAAATTTTTCTCGCCATGCATCGACAAGGTGTAGATCGCCGGGTCGTCGCGGCATATCGCGGCGGTGCCGTTGCCTTGGTGCACATCGAGGTCGATTACCGCCACGCGCAGCGACGGTCGGTTTGCCTGCTGCGCTTCGGCTTGCATCAACCGCGCGGCCACCACCACGTCGTTGAACACACAAAAACCACTACCGCGGTCGGCGTAGGCGTGGTGCGTGCCACCGGCCAAATTCAATGCCACCCCGCCGCCTGCGATGGCACCACGCGCTGCTGCCGCCGACGCGCCGACCGAACGGCGTGACCGCTCGACCATCGCAGGCGACCAGGGGAAACCGATTTCGCGCTGTTGGGCAGCCGTCAAGTGGCCGCCGACCACCGCCGCCACATACGCCGGCGTGTGCGCCAGCAGCAATTCCGCATCGACCGCAGCGGGCGCTTCAAGCCACTCGATTCCGACCAGTTCAGCCTGCGCGCGTTCACGCAACATGCGGTACTTGGCCATCGGAAACCGGTGCCCTGGCGGCAACGGCAAAACGAATTGGTCGGAGTAGAAAACATGCACGCGGTGCATTGTGCAGAGCAGGCGGTTTGCCAGTTCGCCGACCCCGCCATGTCACCCGCGTATTTAATTTGCTGCAATGCAACAAAAAGCGTGCTCAACCGCTTTTAGCGCGCTATAGTTCGGTCATGCTGCACTGCAACAAAACTTGTGATTCAGCAGATGCGAGTGGTTTGACGTTGGCTTAACCGCTGGAACCGCTCTGAACTTTGGTCCCCCCCTTGAACTTCAGGAGATATCCATGTTGAATACCGAACAAATCGTCGCCGCCCAAAAAGCCAATCTCGAAACCCTTTTCGGCCTGACCGCCAAAGCCTTCGAAGGCGTGGAAAAGCTGGTCGAGTTGAACCTGCAAGTGGCCAAAGCCGCCATGGGCGAAGCCGCTGAGTCAGCCAAAGCGGCACTGTCAGCCAAAGACGCGCAAGAACTGATGGCGCTGCAAGCGTCGGTATTGCAGCCAGCGGCCGAAAAAGCCGCTGCCTACAGCCGCCACCTGTATGACATCGCAACCGCCACCACCAGCGAAATCAGCAAGGCAGCTGAGGCCACGTCGGCCGATGCACAGAAAAAATTCACCTCGATGATCGACACCGCGGTGAAAAGCGCACCGGCCGGCAGCGAGAACGCAGTCGCACTCGTCAAGTCGGCAGTTGCTGCGGCCAACAACGCCTACGACAGCGTGAACAAGGCGTCGAAGCAAGCCATGGAAGTAGCAGAAGCCAACTTTCAAGCGATGACGGCCACCGCCAACAAGGTGTCGGCCGCGGCCAAAGGCAAGCGCGCCTGAATTTGATTTGCATGAACGTCTGCCGCAGGGTGGACGCGGTCCAGTCGATTGAATCGGCCGCATCGACGTAGCGTCAAGAAGTACGAAGGCCCGGTGTCATGCACCGGGCCTTTTCTTTTTTGCATCGCCTGCCCGCGTTCTTTAGACCTAAATCGCATATGCATCGTAGAAAATTTTACTTTTCAGGTCTAACGCGATTGACTACATTCGCGCCTTGATTTGTCGGGCGTGACTGGGTGGTCCGGGTCGTTGCAAGTCGGCGTATCACAACAAACCTGTCGAGTTAACCGTTTGCGCCGAGCCTTCCGGTTAACCGTTCACCCTGAGCCCGTCGAAGGGCCCCGCCCGAACGGGCTTGGTAGTCGAACGAACAGCATGCGGTTGCGAAGGCGTTGGTAACAGCCGCGCAGTCCAGCTTCAGAGAGCGCAGATGGATCCAATTGCAGTTATCAGTGGTTTCGGCGTCGGTGCCATCGTTGGCATGACGGGCGTGGGCGGTGGCTCGCTGATGACGCCGCTGTTGTTGTCGGTGTTCAAGTTGCATCCGGCGGTCGCCATCGGCACCGACCTGTGGTTTGCCGCCGTCACCAAGACGGCTGGTTCGATTTCGCACCACCAGTCGGGACATGTGGAATGGCGCATCACGCGGCTGCTGCTGGCGGGCAGCATTCCGGCAGCGCTGGGCACCGTGGCATTGATGCATTTCACCGGTCTCACCAAAAGCTGGGCCAGCGCATTGACCTTTTGGTTGGGCGTGGCGTTGCTGTTGACCGCGGTGACGGTGGCATTCAAACAAGTTTGGGTGCGGGTCGGCGCGTGGCTGGAACGCTGGATCAACGACGGCAACCGGCCGGCATTGACCGTGTTGTGCGGATTCATCCTGGGCATCCTGGTGTCGCTGACATCGATCGGTGCCGGTGCCATCGGCGCAACGCTGATCTTGCTGCTGTATCCACGGCTGGCATCCCACCGCATCGTCGGTACCGACATCGCGCACGCAGTGCCGCTCACGTTGGTCGCGGGTATCGGGCACGCGACACTCGGCAACGTCAATTGGTCGCTGCTGGCTGCACTGCTGGTGGGTTCGATCCCCGGTATCTGGATCGGCGCACAACTAACGCGCAAGATGCCTGAGCAACTGATTCGCACCTTGCTTTGCGTGTCTTTGGTGGCCGCCGGGCTCAAAGTCATTCACTGATTTTTCAACCAGCACTTTCGACGCGACCGAGCGGTTCTCCACGATGTACACCTACACCGACTTCGACCAACATTTCGTGCGCCAACGCGCGGCGCAGTACCGCGACCAGCTCGATCGCCATCTGTTGGGCCACCTGCCCGACGACGAATTTCGCGCACTGCGGCTGCAAAACGGCTGGTACATCCAGCGCCACGCGCCGATGCTGCGGGTAGCAGTGCCCTACGGCGAATTGAATTCGACCCAATTGCGCGGCCTGGCGCGCATCGCCCGTGACTACGACCGCGGCTATGCGCATTTTTCAACCCGGCAAAACCTGCAATACAACTGGATCCCACTCGACAAAAGCGCCGAGGTAATGGACGCGCTGGCCGCCATCCACATGCACGGCATCCAGACCAGCGGTAACTGCATCCGCAACATCACCAGCGACTGCTTTGCGGGCATTGCGCCCGATGAGGTGGTCGACCCGCGCCCGTACGGCGAAATCATGCGGCAGTGGAGCACGCTGCACCCAGAGTTCGCGCATTTGCCGCGCAAATTCAAGATCGCAGTGACCGGTGCCGGTGAAGACCGGGCCGCCATCGGCTGGCACGACATCGGTTTGCATTTGTTGAAAAACGCCGCCGGCGAAATCGGCTTCAAGGTGCTGGTGGGCGGTGGCATGGGCCGCACGCCGGTGATCGGCACGGTGTTTCGCGAGTTCTTGCCGTGGCAGCAAATTCTGGTTTTCATCGAGGCGGTGGTGCGGGTCTACAACCGCTACGGCCGCCGCGACAACATCTACAAAGCGCGCATCAAAATTTTGGTGAAGGCCGAAGGCCAGCGTTTTGTGGACGACGTCAACACCGAGTTCGCCGACATTCTGGAGCGCGACACCAACGGCAGCGCCCACGTCATCCCACAGTCGGAACTCGACCGCGTTACCGCCAGTTTCGTGACGCCTGCCGGAGTGGTGGCGCATGCGTCGTCGGGCATACCCACACCGGCCGGTGCGCCTGCCGCGTACACCCGCTGGACCGAGCGCAATGTGCATGCCCACCGGCTCAGCGGCTACCGCGCCGTCACCTTGTCGCTCAAGCGCACCGGCCAGGCACCAGGCGACATCACCGATGCACAAATGGAGTTGGCCGCCGACCTGGCCGAGCGTTACAGCTGCGCTGAATTGCGCGTCTCGCACGACCAGAACCTGGTGCTGCCGTGGGTGCGCGAAGCCGATTTGCCGGCGTTGTTCGACGCCGCGCGCAGTGCCAGTTTTGCGACCCCCAACATCGGCCTGTTGACCGACATGATTGCCTGCCCCGGCGGCGATTTTTGTGCGCTGGCGAATGCCCGGTCGATTCCGCTGGCGGCCGAAATCACCGAGCGTTATCAAGACCTCGACGAACTGTGGGACATCGGCGACATCGACCTGCACATCAGCGGCTGCATCAACTCATGCGGCCACCACCACAGCGGCCACATCGGCATCCTGGGTGTCGATAAAGACGGAGCCGAGTGGTACCAGATCACCCTTGGCGGATCGGACGGCACCACCATCAGCGGCGGCCCGGTGGCCGGCAAAGTGGTGGGCCCGTCGTTTGCGGCCGATGAAGCCGCCGATGCGGTCGAAGCCGTGATCAGCACCTTTCAAACACAACGCAGCCCGAACGAGCGCTTCATCGATACCGTGAAACGTGTGGGGCTCGATCCGTTCAAAGTCGCCACCAACGCAGTGCGGCGGTCAACCGCAAGGCACACCAGTTCAACCTAGCTCCCCTTGGGTAAGTCCATCTCCTTCCGAGAGACGCTCACTGTCTCTCTCCCTGCGGGAGAGCGCCACTCTTTACTCCCTCTCCCGTTGGGAGAAGGTTGGGGTGAGGGCTGCGAACAGCACCACCGGTGACATGCGCCCCTCACCCCACCCTCTCCCCAAAGGGGCGAGGGAGCAAGCACCGATT
>JAYUGJ010000139.1:0-13727 GCA_043738425.1 Burkholderiales bacterium | reverse complement strand
GAGCAAGGGCCACACCATCGTTGCGTCGTCGCCGGTGATCCCGGGCGACGACCCGACGCTGCTGTTCACCAATGCCGGCATGAACCAGTTCAAGGACGTGTTCCTGGGCTTCGACAAGCGGCCGTATTCGCGCGCCACCACCAGCCAGAAGTGCATCCGAGCCGGCGGCAAGCACAACGACCTTGAAAACGTCGGCTACACCGCACGCCACCACACCTTCTTCGAGATGCTGGGCAACTTCAGCTTTGGCGATTACTTCAAACACGACGCCATTCAATTCGCTTGGGAATTGCTGACCGAACATTTCAAGCTGCCCAAAGACAAGCTCTGGGCCACCGTCTACGCCGAGGACGACGAGGCCTACGCGATCTGGAAAGACGTGATCGGGTTGCCGGCCGAGCGCATCGTGCGCATCGGCGACAACAAGGGCGCGCGCTACGCGTCCGACAACTTCTGGATGATGGGCGACACCGGCCCGTGCGGCCCATGCACCGAGATCTTCTACGACCACGGCCCCGAGATCGCTGGCGGCCCGCCGGGCTCGCCCGATGAAGACGGCGACCGCTACATCGAGATCTGGAACAACGTGTTCATGCAGTTCAACCGCGATGACGCGGGTGTGATGCACGCACTGCCGAAACCCAGCGTCGACACCGGCATGGGCCTGGAGCGCATCACCGCGGTGCTGCAGCACGTGAACAGCAACTACGCGATCGATCTGTTCGTCAATTTGCTGGCGGCGGCCAAGCGTGCGGTCGACGCGGGCGGTGCGGTGGATTGCGACGCCACCTCACCGTCGTTGAAAGTCATCGCCGACCACATTCGTGCCTGCACCTTTACCGTGGTCGACGGCATCATTCCGGGCAACGAAGGCCGTGGCTATGTGCTGCGCCGCATCACCCGCCGCGCCATCCGCCACGGCTACAAACTCGGTGCGCGCACACCGTTTTTTCACACGCTGGTGGCCGCGCTTGCGCTGGAAATGGGCGACGCCTACCCCGAGCTGCGGCAACAACAGCAGCGCGTGACCGAGGTGTTGAAACAAGAAGAAGAACGCTTCTTTCAAACGATCGCCAATGGCATGGAGATGCTGGAAACCGCGCTGGCGACCGTTCCAAAAGGCGCGGAAGGCGGCACGCTGTCGGGCGACCTGGCGTTCAAGCTGCACGACACCTTCGGTTTTCCGCTCGACTTGACCGCCGATGTGTGCCGCGAGCACGGTGTTGCGGTCGATGGCGCGGCGTTCGATGTAGCGATGGGTCGGCAACGCGAGCAAGCGCGTGCGGCCGGCAAATTCAAAATGGCCAAGGGGCTGGAATACAGCGGCGCGGCCACCGTGTTCCACGGCTACACGCAGCTGGCGCACTATGGCGCGAAAGTCACCGCGATGTACGTTGACGGCGCGCCGGCCAACTCGGCCACGGCCGGTGACGACGTGGTCATCGTGCTCGATGCAACCCCTTTTTATGCCGAGAGCGGCGGCCAGGTTGGCGACATCGGCGAGCTGCGCAATGCCACTGCGCGGGTGGTGGTGGACGACACCATCAAAGTGCTGGCCACCGTGTGTGGACACCACGGCCGCATCGTCGAAGGCACGGTGTCGGTGGGCGATGTGTTCACGGCGCGGGTCGACAGCGAACACCGGCTGCACACCGTGCGCAACCACTCGGCCACGCACCTGATGCACAAGGCGTTGCGCGAAGTGCTGGGTGCGCATGTGCAGCAAAAAGGCTCGCTGGTCACGCCCGAGCGCACGCGGTTCGACTTTGTGCACAACGCGCCGATGACCGACGCGCAAATTGCGCAGGTCGAGGCACTCGTCAACGCAGAAGTGCTGGCCAACGCGGCGACGCAAGCGCGCGTGATGGCGATCGACGATGCGCAAAAAACCGGCGCGATGATGCTGTTCGGCGAGAAGTACGGCGACGAGGTGCGCGTGCTCGACATCGGCAGCAGCCGCGAGTTGTGCGGTGGCACACATGTGCAGCGCACTGGCGACATCGGGCTTTTCAAAATCGTGGCGGAGAGCGGCGTGGCGGCCGGCGTGCGCCGTGTCGAAGCGATTGCGGGCAGTCACGCGCTGGCTTATGTGCAGACGCTCGAAGGCACGTTGAACCAACTTGCCGGTGCGTTGAAAACCGCACCCGCCGAGGTGCCCGCGCGCTTGGCGCAGGTACTCGATCAGGTGCGTGCGCTGGAAAAAGAACTCGCTGCGATCAAAGGCAAATTGGCTTCATCACAAGGCGATGAACTGCTTGCGCAGGCGGTAGACGTGGGCGGCTTGAAGGTGCTGGCCGCGCGGCTCGAAGGGGCCGATGCGAAAACATTGCGCGACACGCTCGACAAGTTGAAAGACAAACTGAAAAGCGCGGTGGTGGTACTTGCCAGTGTCGACGGCGACAAAGTCCAGCTGGCGGCCGGTGTCACTGCCGATGTGCTGTCGCGGCCGAACGCGAAACTCAAAGCCGGCGAACTGGTGAACTTTGTGGCGCAGCAAGTCGGCGGCAAAGGCGGCGGAAAGCCCGATATGGCGATGGCGGGCGGCACCGATGCCAGCGGGCTGCAGGCCGCCTTGGCATCGGTCAGCGGCTGGGTGGCCGAGCGGGTGTGATCCCAGTCGCCGGGTGCGGTGAAAAGGCCAGCTCCATAGGCATTCATGAACCGGCACGGACAAAGAAAAAAGCACCGCGGGGCGGTGCTTTTTTAATGAGCTTCGACGGCCGTCGGTTCGTCGGGTCGGTATGTCGGTATGTCAGTACGTGGTGTGGTCGCGGGCTTTTTCGAGTTCGCGCTTTGCACGCTGTTCTTTTTCGGCTTTGAGGTTCTGGTATCTGAAGTGATTCAGCAGCCAGAAACCGATCACGACGAACCACGCCAGGAAAAGTAAGTATTGGGTTTTCATCAGTTTGTCCTCATTGGGTGGGGTGGGTAAGCAGCGAAAATTATCGCCAAAAAGCGGATCGGGTTTTGGCGCGGATCGGTTAAGCGTGGATGGGTGCAGGGCGGGGCCGTATCAACGGTGCCATAGCCACCACGGCCGCCAACAACAACACGATTTCGATGCTGTAGACGGCCACATAGCCCGCGCGTGAGGTGCTGTGCGCTGCCACCACGTCGCGGACGATGCCGCCGAGCGCGATCGCAACCCCGGCACCCGTGGCCTGCACCGCACCCCATGCGCCGAGCGCCAAACCGCTTTGGTTTTTCGGTGCCAGCTGCATGGTCGCGGTCAGCGTGCCGTGGCCGAACAGGCCCGCACCCAGGCCTATCAACAACACCCCGGCATCGAACAGCCATTGCGACTGCAGCGCGGCAGAAAAAATCACCGCGATGAATGCCGGCACGCCCAACAGTGCCGCCATGCTGGCCATGCGAAATGGATCCGCACCGCGACTTAAAACCTGCGACGCGATGGTGAAACCGATCAAGCCGCCGCCGGCCAGCGTGGCAGTAAGCGCGGTGGTGGCACCGACGCTCAAGCCCAAAATTTCGCCGCCGAAAGGCTCCAGCAACACGTCTTCCATGCTGAACGCCATCGTGCCCAGGCCGACTGCCACCAAGCGGCGCACTGCGTCGTCGCCCTGCGTGAAAAGCCGCCACGATTCGATGAACCCGCCGGTTGCAGCTGCGGTTCGAACCTGGCTGCGGCTTTCTTGCTTCCACAGCGCCACCACGTTGAGCACCATGGTGGTGAGTGCTGCACCCTGGATCACCTGGATGAGCCGGGCGGGGCTGAAATCAGCGAGCAGCGCACCAAACACCAGCGCGCTGGCGATCATGCCTAGCAGCAGCATCACGTACATCAGGCCGACCACTTTGGGTTGCGATTCAACCGGTGCCAAGTCGGTGGCCAGCGCCAGGCCGACGGTTTGGGTGGTGTGCATACCCGCACCGACCAACAAAAATGCGACCGCTGCACCGAATGGTCCGAACCATGCGGGTGCATTGCTGGCCTGGCCGCCACCTGACAACACCAGCAGTGCGAACGGCATGATCGCCAGCCCGCCGAATTGAACCAGCGTGCCCATCCAGATGTAGGGAACGCGACGCCAGCCCAGCGCCGAGCGGTGGCTGTCGGATCGGTAGCCGATCAGCGCGCGCAGCGGCGCAAACACCAGCGGCAGCGCGATCATGGCCGACACCAGCGTCGCCGACACCTTCAGCTCGACGATCATCACGCGGTTCAGCGTGCCAATCAGCAGCACCAGCGCCATGCCCACCGAGACCTGGAACAACGACAAGCGCAGCAGCCGCGACAACGGCAAGTCGGGCGTGGCCGCGTCGGAAAACGGCAAAAAGCGCGGACCGAGGCTGGTCCACGCGGAAGCGAGTGTTTGGCTGAATTGCTTCACGCGCGGGTGCAGCTCAGCGCAATCGGCCGCGGCGGCAATAGCCCGCGTGGTTCTTGGTGACGACACCACCGCACAGCAATCGGCGAGCAAAAAAAGAGGTCCGGGATCTCACGTTCCCGGACCCTTCGCGTAAGCAACTCGAAATTACTTCGCTGCTTCAGGCGGTGCGACCTGAATCACTGTGCCCATGGGTTGACTCACCGCGGCGCGGCCAGCGGCACCGTTGTAGTAACCCTTCAGCCAGGCGCTGTTGGAAATCAAGGCGAGGTGCACTGCGAACGACGACACCGCAACGGCCACCAGGAATAAAGGAATGCCGGTTTGAGGGCGAACCACGGTCCACATTTTTCCGTAAATCATGCTGGTCTCCTTTTAGTGCAGCCAAGGCGAATAGATGTACGCAAGCAAATGCGCGAACGCTGCAATAGCGCCGAAGATTTGCGTGCCTTGGATGAGACTGCGGTGAATCTCTTCCGATTCGCCTGCGGTCAGGCCGGTGATGCCTACTTTGTCGTCTGCTGACATGTTGTCTTCTCCTGGTAAGAAGTTCTCTTGCGTGCTGTACCCGCACGGGGGTGTGGAATGGCCGGAAGACCATAAATCTGGATGCCTACAAAAGCGAGTGTCAATTCAACTTAACACCAACTTGTGTAAGGCTATGTTGACACAACAACCACAGTTGTCAACCAGAAAACCCGCACTCGCCAAAAAATGGTGGGCTGTTGACGCCGTACAGGCACAGGTGCGCCGCGCGCGGACGCTCGGCAGCGGCAGCAGCTGCAGCCGGGTTGGCAAGGTGTCGCGTCGCCTTCAGCCGCGTGCGCGGCCGCGACGTACTGCGCTGCCGCTCACGCGGCTAGCGAGACACCGTCAGCGCCTCTGGGTTGACCAGATTCGTCGGCTGGCCGGCAATGAAATTCACCACGTTGTCGAACGCGGCGCTGAAGTACTGCTCGTAGTTGTCCTGTTCGACAAAGCCGATGTGCGGCGTGCAGACCGCGTTTTCCAAGCGCAGCAGCGGGTGGCCTTGCAGGATCGGTTCGCTCTCGAACACGTCGACTGCGGCCATGCCGGGTCGGCCGCGGTTGAGCGCCGATACCAGTGCGCCTTCTTCGATCAACTCAGCGCGCGAGGTGTTGACCAGCAACGCGGTGGGTTTCATGCGCGACAGGTGTTCCAGTTTGACCACGCCGCGCGTCGTGTCGCCGAGCCGCAGGTGCAGCGACAACACGTCGCAGGTATCGAAAAAATCGTCGCATGAAGTGGCCGCGGCGTAACCGTCGGCAAGCGCTTTGGCGCGCGCCGATTCACTGCCCCACACCACCACCTGCATGCCGAATGTTTTGGCATAACTGGCCACCCGTTGGCCGATGCAGCCGTAGCCCCAAACGCCGAGTGTCTTGCCGTGCAGTACTGCACCGATGCCGAAGTTGGGTGGCATCGAGGCCGACTTCAGCCCCGACTGCTGCCACGCACCGTGCTTCAGGTTGCCGATGTACTGCGGAATGCGGCGCATCGCAGCCATGATCAACGCCCATGTCAGCTCGGCCGGTGCGATCGGCGAGCCCGCGCCTTCGGCCACCGCAATACCGAGCCGGGTGCACGCGTCAATGTCGATGTGTGGGCCGACCTGTCCGGTTTGCGCGATCAGCCGCAAGCGCGGCAGTTTTTCAAGCAGCTGCCGCGGGAAGTGCGTGCGTTCGCGTATCAGCACCAGCACCTCGGCATCGCGCAGCCGCACCGACAGCTGCCCGATTCCCTTTACGTTGTTGGTGAACACCTTGGCGTGCAGTGCCTCCATTTTGTCGGCGCACTTGAGCTTGCGCACCGCATCTTGGTAGTCGTCGAGGATGATGATGTTCACGGTGGTAGCGGCTGACAAGGTCGCCGAATTGTGCGCGCGGCGCTTGTCATCTTTTGCACCGGCGGTGCCCGCTAGCATCCACCGCAAATTGACAACCCATCGGATTCAACCCATCGGAGATTGCTATGACCGCCTCGATTTCCATGCACTCGGCTTGCGTGCCGATTTTCGAAAAAATGCTCGGCAACCTGGGCTGCTGGCTCGACGCTGCACAAACGCATGCAGCGGCGAAAAAGTTTGATGTGTCGGTGCTGCTCACATCGCGTCTGGCACCCGACATGTTGCCGTTCACCAAGCAAGTACAAATTGGCTGCGACATGGCCAAATTCGGTATGGCGCGCTTGAGCGGCACTGCAGCGCCGAAGTTCGAAGACACTGAAACCACGGTGGCCGAACTGAAAGAGCGAATCCAGAAAACGCTCGCCTTCATCCATTCGATTCCGGCGTCGCAAATCGACGGTACCGAAGCGAAGGAAATCGAGGTACCGATGCGCGGTGCTGCGGCGTTGCAGTTCAGCGGCGAGAACTATCTATTGCACTTTGTGCTGCCTAATTTTTACTTTCACTTGACCACCGCCTACAACCTGTTGCGGCACCACGGTGTGGGCCTGGGCAAAAGCGATTTCCTCGGTCGCGCCTAGCTTTTGGCGTCATTCGCCGGTCGGGTCAAACCACGCCGTGGCACTTGCGCGGCGCGGACTGTCTCAGCGCTGCCTCAACGTGTACCGAACCAAGGCCGTGTCGTGCGGTGCGTGAAGTGCCGGTTCAAACGCTCCACCCGCAGTTGGGCTTGCGACTCACTGTGGTGAGTCGCCACCAGGCTGTACAACCCGGAGCGCAGGTGCCACAGCTCGCGCGGTGAGCGCGCACGCTCGATCCGGAATTGCAGGCCGCGCGCGGTGTCGCTGTCGATGTCTTGCAGCGCGCCGATGAATTCATCGCGCGCTTGCGTAAGCAACGTGGCTTCATCGGTGGCGGGTTGCCCGTCATCGAGGTTCGGCGGCGCGGACTGCACATCCCACCCCACGCGCAGCCAACGGCGCAATCCGCCGCGCCATTGCGACAGCCGGTAAAGCCGCTCGGGCGGACGAACCTCCATCCGGCGTGATGCCGAACCCGCCGCGACGCGATCGGCGGGCAACGCGATAGAGCGGCTGCTCCATGCGGTGCGTAGCCGTTGCGTCCAACCATTCAACATGTGCTTGCACTCCATGCGCCATGCCATGGCAATGGAGTGAATTGTTTCGATCTCAGCCAACGCCGATGGCTCGAAAAGCACAGTGTTCGTGCGCCAGGCGTGGCCTATCGGTTGCGATCGCGCTGACGCAACCGCACGCCTCGTCAGGTCTGCATTTGCATCTGCATCGGTAGCTGCATCTGTAGCTGCATGCGCGCTGAATCGGTACCGCCATCGCGCGTTGGTGGCCGTGCATGGCGTCGCGCCTGCGGGTTCACCCCAACATGTTGTTGCGTATCAAGCCAACTGCCAGACCTTCGAGCTCGAAGTCGAGGTCGCTGAACGGAATCACGATCGTTTTGAAATCGGGGTTTTCCGGGGCCAGCTCGATGGCGGTGCTGGTGCGTTTGAAGCGTTTCACCGTGACCTCGTCGCCCAACCGCGCCACCACGATTTGCCCGTTCTTGGCTTCTTTGCTTTTTTGTACTGCGAGCAAGTCGCCGTCGACGATGCCGGCGTCGCGCATGCTCATGCCGCGCACCTTCAGCAAATAGTCGGGCCGGCGCGCAAACATGCTTGACTCCATCAGGTAGGTGCGGTCGATGTGTTCTTGCGCCAGGATGGGGCTACCGGCCGCCACCCGACCGACCAGCGGCAGCGTGAGTTGTTGCAAGCTGGGCAGCGGCAGGCTGAACTGTTTGCCGCGCATCAGGTTCAGCGCTTGCAGTGCATCCGACTGCAAGCGAATACCGCGTGAGGTGCCCGACACCAGCGTGATGACGCCTTTGCGTGCCAACGCGCGCAGGTGCTCTTCGGCCGAGTTGAGCGACTTGAAGCCAAGCTCACCGGCAATTTCAGCCCGCGTGGGCGGTGCGCCAGTGCGCTCGATGGCGCTCAGAATCAGGTCGAGAATTTGTTGTTGCCGATCGGTCAGTTTGGGAGCTTCTTGCATGGCAGTCCTTGGTGGAGTCGGTGGCGCAGTGCCTCGCCGGGCACGCATGCTTGTCAATTGGCGCAGCGCTGATTATTAACCCAGTCACTGTATTTAATGACTGCCCAACCGATGATGCAAAACAGGGTTCCCGTCGTGGTCGTGCTCGGCACCGGCGGCACCATCGCCGGCACCGCCAAGTCGCCGGCCGAACACACCGAATACGCCGCAGCGCAGCTGCGCATCGGTGCGGTGGTGGCCGCGGTACCCGCGCTTCGGCGCGCGGCGATCGAGTGCGAACAAGTCGCTCAAATCGACAGCAAAGACATGGGCCACGCGACTTGGCAGTTGTTGGCGCAGCGTGTGTCGCACCACCTCGCGCGCGCCGATGTGGAGGGCATCGTCATTGCACACGGCACCGATACGCTCGAAGAAACCGCCTACTTCCTGCACCGCGTGTTGGCTCCAGTGAAGCCGGTGGTGTTGACCGGTGCCATGCGCCCGGCCACCTCATCGCAGGCCGATGGCCCGCACAACCTGGCCGATGCGGTGTGTGTGGCCACCGCGCCCAACGCATCGGGCGTGATGGCGGTGCTGGCAGGTGTGGTGCACGGCGCGCGCGCGGTATGCAAGGTGCATCCCACGCGGTTGGATGCCTTCAGCTCAGGCGATGCCGGTCCGTTGGGTCGGGTCGACGGCGGCGTGGTGCAGTGGTCGGCGCGCGGTGGGCGAGGCGGCGAAACCGCCTCGGGTGCGTCTGATTTGGTGGCGGTTGACGATGCGGCCGATGCGTTGGCCGTTGGGCTGGCGCTCACGCGGCCGGTTATCGACTGGCCGCGGGTCGACATCGTGGTCAGCCACGCCGGTGCGAATGGCGCCATCGTGCGCGCGCTGTGCGTGCCGAGCACCGACCGGCGAGTCGACGGCATCGTCGTCGCCGCAACCGGCAACGGCACCTTGCACCACGATCTTGAATCGGCGTTGCTGGGCGCACAGGCGCACGGCGTGGCGGTGTTGTGCAGCCTGCGTTGCGCTGCTGGCCGGGTGCCGCCCAACACAACGCAAACCCAGCCGCTTGCAGCCTCTAAAGACCTGTCACCTGTGAAAGCCCGCATCGAATTGATGCTGGCTTTGATGCAACGCGGTTCGCCGTAGATGCGCCGCGTTGCGGCCGCTGAACTGCGGTTGCAAATCGATCGATCGACCTCACACGACGCGCACTGTCACCTCGATATTGCCGCGCGTGGCGTTCGAATACGGACACACGATGTGGGCTGCATCGACCAGTTTCACGGCGGCCGCGTGATCGATGCCGGGCAGCGTGATGTTCAGCCTCACCGCGATGCCGAAGCCGGTCGGGATGGCACCGATATCGACATCGGCGGCAATCGAGGTGTCGGCCGACAGGCTGATTTTTTGGCTTCCAGCGACGAACTTCATGGCGCCGAGGAAGCAGGCCGCGTAGCCAGCCGCAAACAACTGTTCCGGGTTGGTGCCGAAGCTGCCGTTGCCACCCAGTTCCTTGGGTGTGGTCAGCTTGACGTCGAGCGCGCCGTCGGATGACTTGGCGGTGCCTTCGCGGCCGCCGGTGGCGGTGGCGTGCGCGGTGTAGAGAACTTTGTCGAGTGTCATGGTCGGCTCCTGAATGGGGGAAAGATCGGTGCGCAGCCGCAGGCGTGCGGCGGCTGCGTCACCATTCAAGCGCCAAACCATATGTCGCACCAGATGCACGGCCAAAAGGTTGCAGTGATCGGTGCCTGCGGTGCAGTCGCCAACTGCCGCACTGTGGCGGTGGGTTGGCGGCGCACCTGCCGCTGCGCGCGCTGCGGGGCCTGCACGCCGTGCAAGTCGATCAGCCGCCAGACGCTTGCCGTTGGTCGCCGTGACGCCCTGGCCGCGCACCTTAGACGACTATGGCGGCGACCGTGGCAATAACCGTAGAGCGGCGTACGCCCGTGCGTACGCCGCTTGCCGACAGGGTTTCGCTCGGCAGGGCGTGCGCAGTTGGTTGCGGCGGGCGGAGGTCGATCGACTTCAGCCGGCCTTCGCCGTCAACTCATCGACCTGCGTGCTGAGCTCGAGCCATTGGCCTTCCAGCAGGCCGATTTCATCGCTGATGGTTTTGAGTTTTTTGCCGCTGTCGGCCAATTGCGCCGGCGTCAGCGTGCCGGTGGCGAAGCTGGCTTCGATCTGGTCGCGGTCGCCGAACAGCACGCCCATGCGGTGGTCGATTCGATTCAGCTCTTTGCGCAGCGGTTTCAAGTCGTCCGACCGCAGCTGGCGTGCGTGCGCATCGGCCTTGCGGTCGTCGCGGCGCGCCGGCGCGGGGGCCTGGGCTATGGCCTGGGCTGGACGCGCGGCCGTTTTCGGCTCCGCATTGACCGGTGCAGCTGCTTTCGCGGCGGCTGCAGGCGCTGCTGCTTTCTTGCCCGCATTGCCCGCATCGCGCTGCGCCTTGGCTTGCGCGCGGGCAGTGTCCAGCAGGTACTTTTGGTAGTCGTCGAGGTCGCCGTCGAACGGCCGCACGCCACCGTCGGCGACCAGCCAAAACTCGTCGCACACCTCGCGCAGCAGCGCGCGGTCGTGGCTTACCAGCATCAGCGAGCCTTCGAATTCGTTGAGCGCCATCGACAGCGCCTCACGGGTGTCGAGGTCGAGGTGGTTGGTCGGCTCGTCGAGCAGCAGCAAGTTGGGCCGCTGCCACACCAACATCGCCAGCACCAGCCGCGCTTTTTCGCCGCCGCTCAGCGTGCCCACTGGCTGGTTGACCATGTCGGCGGCGAAGCGGAACTGGCCCAAAAAGTTGCGCAGCTCTTGCTCGCGCGCTTGCGGGCTGACCTCGCGGGCGAGGCGGATCATGTGGTTCAACGGCGAGTCGTCCGGCCGCAGCACGTCCATTTCCTGCTGCGCGAAATAGCCGATCGCCAATCCCTTGCCTTCGGTGACGGTGCCGCCCAACGCGGCTTGCGCGCGTGCGATGGTTTTCACCACCGTCGATTTGCCTTGGCCGTTGGCACCCAGGATGCCGATGCGTTGCCCGGCCAGCACCGAGCGGCTGATGTTGCGCACGATGATCTTGTCGGCACCGCCTTCTTCCAGTGACGCATAGCCGCACTCGACATCTTTCAAACTCAACATCGGATTGGGCAGGTTGAGCGGCTCGCGAAACTCAAATGAAAACTCGCGCGCGGTCAATATCGGGGCCAGCTTTTCCATCCGGTCGAGTGCCTTGACCCGGCTTTGCGCCTGCTTGGCTTTGCTGGCCTTGGCCTTGAAGCGGTCGATGAACTTTTGCAAGTGCGCCATCTTCTCTTTTTGCTTTTCGAAGCTGGCCTGCTGCAACACCATGCGCTCGGCGCGCATTTCTTCGAAGGCGGTGTAGTTGCCGGTGTAGCGGGTCAGCTTGGCGTCGTCCAAATGCACCGTCACGTTGGTGATCGCATCGAGAAACTCGCGGTCGTGGCTGATCACCAGCATCGTGCCTTCGAAGCGTTTGAGCCACGCCTCGAGCCACACCAGCGCATCGAGGTCGAGGTGGTTGGTCGGCTCGTCGAGCAGCAGCAAATCGGCCGGGCACATTAACGCGCGCGCCAGCTGCAGCCGCATCCGCCAGCCGCCTGAAAAGCTGTTGACCGGTGCGTCGAGCTGTTCGCCCTTGAAGCCCAGGCCCATCAACAACGCCTGCGCGCGCGGCCGGGCGTCGAACGCACCGGCATCGGCCAGCGCCTGGTGGCCTTCGGCAATCGCGTGGCCATCGTCACCGGCTTCGGCGGCGGCGAGTTGCCGGTTGGCTTCGACCAATCGGGTGTCGCCTTCCAGCACGAAATCGGTCGCGCCGTCATCGGTTTCGGGCATGTCTTGCGCCACTTCGCCTACGCGCCAGCGCGGCGGCATGTAGACCTCGCCGGCGTCGGACTGCAGCCGGTTTGTCAACATCGAAAACAGGCTCGATTTGCCCGCGCCGTTGCGGCCGACCAGGCCTACGTTTTCGCCGGGCTGCAAGGTGACGGTGGCCAAGTCGAGCACCAGCTTGGTACCGCGCCGCAGGCTCACGTCTTTGATGGTGATCATGGCTTCGGCTCCTTCCAGCCATCGGCCCGGCGCGCCCAGCGCACCATGGCTTCGCGTGCCACCAGCAGCACCGCGTTGTCACCCGCGCTGGTTTCCAGCCAGGCTACTTCGAGGCGGCGAAAAGCCGTTTCGAAATGCGCGCGCTCGTTGCCGATTTCCAGCACCAACACGCCGATGTCGGTCAGGTGTGCTGGCGCGTCTTGCACGATGCGCCGCACCACATCCATGCCGTCTTCGCCACCGGCCAATGCCAGTGCGGGTTCGTGCCGGTATTCGTCGGGCAGCGCGGCCATGCTGCGGGTGTTGACGTACGGCGGATTGCACAAGATCAGGTCGTAAGTGCCTTTCACGTTGGCCAGCAAATCCGACTCGATCAGGGCGATGCGCTTGCCGAGCTGGTGGCGCGCGATGTTGATGGCGGCCACTGCCAGCGCGTCGGCGGAAATGTCGCAGGCATCGACCGCAACCTCGGGGTAGGCCATTGCCGCAATCACTGCCAGGCTGCCGTTGCCGGTGCACAAGTCCAGCACGCGCTGGGTGCGGTCGGACAACCACGCATCGAGCGTGCCTTGGCCCTCGCCATCGACCAGCAACTCGGCGATGAACGAGCGCGGCACGATGCTGCGCGCGTCGACATAGAACGGCACGTTTTGCAACCAGGCTTCTTTGGTGAGATAGGCCGCAGGCTGGCGGGTGTCGATGCGCAGTGTGACCAGCGCCACCGCCTTCGCCTCTTCGTCGGCCGACAACACGCGTTGGGCGTGCGTCTCCAGCGCGTCGAGGTCGAGGCCCAGGCTCCACAGCACCAGCCAGGCGGCTTCGTCGAAGGCATTGGCGGTGCCGTGCCCAAATGAAACGCCCGCCTTTTTGAGGCGGGCGGCTTCGCGCGTGATCAGTTCAAGTAGCGTCATGAGGTCGGGCGTGGCAGATTTGCCATGGTGGTGTCAGGTATTTAATGCAATGAGGTGTAGCCGAGTGCGCAGGGCCGATCACATTCGGCTCAGGGGTGCCGAGCGGGTGGTGTTGCGCTCCGGTCGCACGTCGATCGTGATTTCGGTGAAGCTCGCGCCCTCGTCTTCCTCTTCTTTTTTGGCCGCCAGGCGCGACACCGGTTCCATGTCGTTTTGCAGACGCCACAACAAGTTGGTTGGTGAGTCGGCGTAGGCCAGTCCTTCGTCGCGCGAAATCACTTCCTGGTTGATCAGGCGGGCGAGGTCTTGCTCAAAGGTTTGCGAGCCTTCGGCCATCGAATTGGCCATCGCTTCGCGCACCCCGCCGAAGTCGCCTATGTTGATCATGTCGGACACCAGTTTGGTGTTGAGCATCACCTCG
>JAYUGJ010000138.1:0-4013 GCA_043738425.1 Burkholderiales bacterium | reverse complement strand
AGTTATCAAAAACCGCGCTGCGCACGGTGTTTCAACCGATTGCAAATCCGATGTTCGGTAACCAGCGAGCGCTGAACCAACGCACAAGACCTGCTCAGTCGCGCAACATAGTTCAAGCGCGAGCGACTGCGCCGCAGCGATCGGCCTGCGCGGCAGTCAACCGGATGGGTTGTGCGTTGACTGCCGCGCCGCATCGACCAGCATATGCACCACCTCGCGCATGCCGTGCTGGGCGCGCCAATTGAGCGTGCGTGCGGCCAGTGAGGGGTCGGCGCAACTGACTTGCAATTCATTCGGTCGCATCAGCGCGGTGTCTTGCGTTACGTGGTCACGCCAGTTCAAGCCGAGTACGTCGAACGTCGCAGCAACGAACGCTTCCAGCGTGTGCGTTTGGCCGGTGGCGATCACGACATCGTGCGCCGTGGGTTGCTGCAGCATGCGCTGCATTGCGTCGACGTAGTCGGGTGCCCAGCCCCAATCGCGCGCAATATCTAGCCGACCCAAGCGCAACGGCTCGGTCGATCCATTGGCGATGCGCCAAGCGGCGGAAACGATTTTTTGGGTGACGAATCTGCCCGGCCGCAGCGGCGATTCGTGATTGAACAAGATGCCGTTGCAGGCATACAAACCGTACGACTCGCGGTAGGTGTTGACCAACCAATAGGCCGACGCTTTCGCCACCGCGTACGGGCTGCGCGGCGCAAATGGTGTGCGCTCGTTGGCGGGCTGACCACGGGTGTCGCCGAAACATTCGCTCGATGCGGCGTGATAAATCCGCACCGGTCGGTCGAGCTGCCGACATGCATCGAGCATGTTCAGGGTGCCGAGTACGATGCTGCGCAGTGTCTCGGCCGGCAGCTCGAATGACCGGCCGACCGACGACTGCCCGGCGAGGCAATACACCTCATCGGGGTCAGACGCGCGCAGCGCCGTTTGCACACTGCGGAAGTCTTCCGGCACCATCGAACGCAGCTGCAGCCGGTGCTGCAGGCCCAGTCGGTGCAGGTTGGAAAAACTGGCACCTTCGGCATCGCGCGATGTGCCCCAGACCACATAGCCGTGGTCGAGCAGCCGCCGCGCCAGGTACGCGCCATCTTGGCCGCTGACACCGCAGATCAATGCGCGGCGCGGTTCGGCGTTGGGGACAACGTTGGCATCGGCCTTGGTATCAGCGTTGGAACTGGCGTTGGCGTTGGCGTCGACTTTGCGGCCAGCTATCGGGGGCGTATCCATCCTTGAAGTGTCTATGGGTTCATGCCGCGCGGGCGGTGTGGCCCACTGTCACGGCATCGCAGAACTGCGCCAGCTCGGTGGCCTGCAATGACAAGGTGTGCTGACCGTACCAACTGCGGCAGGCGTTGGCCATCGCCTGTGGCGACGCCATGGCGGCCGCGTCGCGCATGTCGCTTGCAGGCAGTTGCGGCGCAGTGGTGTTCGACAGCCTCACGAGCTGCTCGGCGAGTGGTGAGTCAGCGTCGCCGCTCGCGGCGGGTGTCGTGTTCACCACCAACATGCCATGCGACGCGTAGGCCGCAAACACGGTCGATTTGCCGAGGTCGCGCAGCGGGTAGTCGATCAAACCAAAGGTCGAGTCTTCCAGCAGCCTCTGCAATTCAGGCGTGCCGAGGCGTCCTGCATGCCGATGTGCGATGCCGTCGACCGCCCACGCAAACGCATGGCCCGCGCCTACTTCCACGACTTCTGTGATGCCGCTGCGCTGCAACCTGGCGGCGTGCGGTGGCAACAACGCCAGTGCGCGATGCCGGGTGCGTTGCAGACCGAAGGCCACCATGCGCAGGCTGCGGGTGTGCAGCGCAGCGGGTGCCAGCACGGGCTCACCGATGGTGGAAAAAACCGGCCACACCGCCAGCGGGTGCGCCGCGCCGACGATGCTGCGCAGCCACTGCGCATGCGCGTCGGTGTTGGTCCACAGCCGGTCGCTGACACGGGCCAGCCGCGCAGCGATCGATGCTTGCCAGCGCGACAACCAAAACGCCGATTTCCACAGCGGCCCGCCCGCTGCGTACAACTCGTGGAATACCGTCACGATCAACACCTGACCCCCGAGTTGCTGACGTGTGGCCTCGACCTCGCGCGCCAGCCAGCTGCACACACCGCGCGGGTGAAATCCATAGCCCGAGAAATGCAGCAGCAGGGTGCACGGGCGACCTGTCGCATCGATGATTTTTTGCAAGCGCGCGGCCAGCGGTTCTTGTTGTGCAGCGGCTTGCGACAGCACCATCACCCGGTTGCCGATGCCGCGTGCGTCCCAACAACCGCGCAAACACGCCAGGTAGTCATGCACGCCGCCGCTGCCCGGCGCGGTCAACTGCACCAGGGTGCGCGGCGGAGTCATCGTGCAGTCGGTGGGCGGTGGACGTTGAACGGTCAGCGGTTGGCGGCGCTTACTTCACGACCACGATCGAGGTCGCTTTCAGGCTGCCGGCGGTGTCGAGGTCGTATGAGTACACCTTCGAGCGGGTTTGCTCAACGTTGCCATCGACCGACCGCGCGGCAAACGCCAGACCGAAGCTGCTGGGCCCGGCGATGGCGCTGGCAAATCCGAAATCGCTGCCGAAGTCCGACGAGCCGGGCAGTGCACCCAACACCCGCGCGGTTTTGCTGTCGGTGTCGTAGACCTCGAGCGTCGCACTGTTGAACGCGCGTGCTGCGCTGTAGTTGCTCGCGTAGATAAAACGGCTGCGGCTTTCACTTTGGTTGAAGTTTTTGACGTTGGCTTCTGCCACGCTGATCGGAAATCCGCCCGCCTTGGTGAGCAGCACCGCATTGCTGCTTTCGTCGATCAGCTCGATCGTGTATGCCGCTGTCGTGCTGCCAACACCGGTCACGCGCCACACTTGGTGCACCCCTTTCGCGCCGGTTTGTACCGAGGTGAATGTGGTGGTGGCCGACGTCGTCGCGGGCAATTCACTGCCGGTTTTGTTGACGCGCACCAAGCGGTTTTCGGCCTCACCGAACACCGTCAGGTACAGCAGATTGCTGCCCATGCTGGCCACGCTGATGAGCCCTTTGCCGGATGTCAACTTGGTCGCCACCGGGTTGCTGCGAGTGACTTTCAGTACCGTCCAATCCGCGTTAAACCGTTGTTCAGGATTGGCGATTCGGTACAGGTAAAAACTGCTTGCGTCGTAACCGATCAACTGCCATCCAGTGCCGGCGGCCAGCGCGCTGTCCAGCACGGTTTCTTTGTAGGTGCCGCCGCCGGTGAAGATGATCACGCCCAGCTTGGCGCTGTCTTCCACCAGTGCCTGGTTGGCGGTGCTGGCCACCACTTTGGTGATCGCCAGCGCAGGGGCGACTCGGGTCGGGAACGAAGTGCCGGTGGTGTCATTCCACAACAGCAATTTGCGTGGATAAATCCATCCGACGGGTGCCAGCGTGGACGGGTCGCGCAGCACATCGAGCGGCAGGTCGCCAGTGATCGGCACCAGCTTCAGGCCACCGTCGGCGGCCATTTGCACTTCGGCACGGCCTGCGCCTGCGCTGCCGCACTTGCCGTCGGTGCCGACGGTTGAAATGAGGTATCGCGAGTTGTCCGGCGCGGCGTAGTCATTGCCGTCGACCGCAAAGTTGCATGCAGAAGTAGTACCGGTGCGCTTGACCCGCGACAGCGGTGCCGCGCCGTTGGCCTGCATCGGCACGCGGCGCACGTCGCCACCGACGATGTAGATCAGCGCGTTGGGTTGCAGCGAATTGACTTTCAGATTGGTGTTGTCGACCGAGCCGCTCAACATCAGCTTCGCATCACTGACGTTCACACTGGCCGGCTCGATGACGTATTCGGTGTCTGGCTTGCCGGGGTGCACCAACGACAGGCCATATTTCAACGCAGTGGTCGGGCCGGAGGCTTTCAAGATCCACCCAAACGCACCCGACGCGGGATAGCTCACGGTGCCGTCAGGCGGCTTGCTGCCACCGCCACTGCTGCCACCACCGCCGCAACCGGACAGCGCGGCGGCCAGCAAGGCGGCGGTCGCGAAACCACTGGCGCT
>JAYUGJ010000137.1:0-8435 GCA_043738425.1 Burkholderiales bacterium | reverse complement strand
ACCACGTCCCACAACTCGTCGAGCGCCACGCCGGGCAGCACCGCCATCAGCGGCTCGCCGGTGAATTCGGCCACATGGCGCTGCACCGCGAACACGGCGGTGCGGCTCTTCAGCCCGACCAAGGCAGCAGTCACCTGTTTGGGTTGGAGATCGAACTTGCGCTCCTGCTCCGGCGCGATCTTCATGCCCGGCATCGGCGCACCGCCGGCCCATTCGAGGTGGATGGCTTCTATGGCCTCCAGGCTGACATGCACGGTGCGGTCCACCGGCGTGCCGGTGCGCGCCAAGACGCCAACCACCTTGAACGGCTTGTCGGCATGCTCAGAGCCCGGCAGCCCGCCGCTGCCATGCGACAGCGTGAGCGCATCGCCGATGCGGTAGCGCAACGCATGAGCCACCTCGGCTCCGAGCACTGCGCCGTACAAGCCATCGATGCCGTCGTTAAAGGCCTGACCCTGCGCCAGCACCAGCGGTTCGCGGTCGCCATACAAAAACCGCGTGAAGTATTCGGCCGTGGTGCCGAGCACCGCATAGCCGCGGTGCGAGTCGCCGAGCGACAACGGCACCACCCATTCGACCGCACGGTGCCTGGCAATCGCTGCCAGGCTGTCGACGCGGATGTTGTTGGTTGCGCCACCGATGCGGAACACCGAATACAGCATCAGCTGAACCGAACCGGTGCGCGCACCCACCACCAAATCGGTGCCGCTGACCGACTGCGAAAAATTCTCCCGCACATCGGTGCGCACCTGCTCGAAGCCCAGCAGCAGCAAGGTTGAGAGCGCCACCGACAGCCACACCAGCGACAAGGTGGCGCGGCGGTTCCAGGCGCTGCGCCAGGCCAGCGTGAACAGGGCTTTCACGGCGCAGCCACCGCACTGGCAGCGCGATGGGTATCGTCACCAGCCGCCGCCGCGTGGTTGATGTCGGCCAACGACAGGCGCACATCGAACCGCGCGGCCAGCCGTTCGTCGTGGCTGACGAACACCAACGTGCCAGCGCTCGCCTGGCACGCATCAAGCAGCAAATCCATGAAGCTGTCACGCAGCGCGGCGTCGAGTGCCGAGGTCGGCTCATCGGCAATCACCACTTCAGGCTGGCCGATCAGCGCGCGCGCGGCGGCCACGCGCTGCTGCTGTCCGACCGACAACTGCGCGGCAGGCCGGCCCCACAACGCGTCGGTCAATCCGAAGCGTTGCAGCAGCTGGCGCGCCGCATCTGCCGGTGACTTGCCGCCCTGCGCGGCACGGTCGCGGCGCAGCGCCGAAAAGCGACACGGCAGCAGCACGTTGTCGAGCACGCTCAAATACGGCAGCAGGTTGAATTGCTGAAAGACGTAGCCCACATGGTCCGCACGAAACGCATCGCGCCGCGCGGCGGACAAGTCCGACCAGCGCGTGCCGAGCACACTGACCGAGCCGGTTTGCGGCAGCAACACGCCGGCCAACAAGCCGAGCAGCGTGCTCTTGCCACCGCCGCTCGGTCCATGCAAAAACAAAGTGCGGCCTGCCGCCAAACTGAGCCGGTCGATCGCCACGCAATCGGTTGCCGCAGCCCGCCGGTCGGCGGGCCACGCAAAACGCACGTCACGAAGTTCGATCACCGCGGCTGCCGAATCGGCATCTCAGCGAACCAACGACACGCGCTTGGCTGGCCGCGTCAGCGCGCGCTTGAACTGGCCTTTGGCCGTGGCCACCTCGGCGGTCACCTGTTGCAAGCGGCTGAAGGCCTCGAACAAGCCGATATCGACCTCGGTGGCTCGGGGCGTGTCGGCGCAGGTGAACACGTAGGTCGCGTCGACGTCGGCATGGTCGCTGGGCGGCGTGTCCGCGGCTGCACGCGGGCCTAAATTCAACGCCGCCGACTCCAGCACCACGCTGTGCACCACGCAGCGTGCGGCGGGGGTGAATTTGAACAACGCATCGGCCGCATTCAACGCCTGAACGGCCGCAGCGGCGCGCTGTATTTGCGCCGCACCGCGCGGCGCGTGCTCGAAGCCGACCAGGCTGTCGAGCGGCAATTCCAGTTGCAGCGTGACCTGGCTGGCCTCGACCACCACCTCCAGCCGCGCAGCGCCGTGGACGTGCGGCGTGCCTTGGGACCAGGCCGGGCTGCTGGCTACCAGCCCGATCGCCAACCAACCGCAGCAGCTCAGTCGCATGACATTTCCTCCTCGTACGGGTGCGACACGCATCGCGCCTTCGGTGACGTGTCGGCCCGCGAGACCCGACACGCCGAAGCACGCGTGATTACGCTGCCTGCGGGTTCAATCGGCTGCCATCACACGGCTGCTGTTGCGGGCGAAATAAAACCATTCGTTGCCCGGCAGCGCGGTGGTGTTGGGGAACACGATGTAGCCATCGCCGGGTGCACTCACGACCGTGCCGTCGTGTCGGTGGCCGATGACTTCGCCTGACTTCACCGCATCGAAACTGGCCCACGGTTTGATGAATGCATCGTCGGCATGCCAGCGGTCGGTGACTTCGGTCAGCTTCAACACCTGCGGGTCGGCGCGCGGTGTGGGGCGCGGCGCTTCGATCATTGCCAAGTGCGCCATGGTGTTGAGGATCGCGTGGTACGCCACCTCGGCCGCGTTCGCGTCGTCGTGCTGACCGCATTCCACGGTGATGGCCACGCCACCGACGCTGCGCATGAATTCGGTGGTGCCGATGCCGTAGCGCGGATCGGTGTTGAGCAGCTGCGCGCGCGCACTGGCATCGGTGTCGTGCTGCGCACGTTGCGTGCGCTGGCTGACGCCGGCGGCATAGGTTTCGAGCCAGCCTTCGACAAAGCGGCGTGGGCCCAGCCGCAGCGCCAGTGCTTCTTCGTGTGACGACAACTCGAACGGCTCCAGCGTGCCTTCGTTGCTCAGCGGGCCGATCATCGCAAACGGCTCACCCGGCGATTGGAACGAATGCAGGTCGAGCAGCGCATCGTGTTTGGCAATCAGCGGGCACAGCTGGTTGGCGATGCGGTCTTCGTTGTCCAGCGGCACCTCGCTGACCCGCAGGTTGCGGTTCAGGTTGCGATCGCCCATCCGGGTACCGTTTTTGTAGGCCAGCGGGTTGGCCACCGGTATCAGCGTCAGGTTGCCGCGCACCACTGCCAGCTTGTCGCGTGCAAAGTCGGACAGCACCTGGTTGATCGCGGTGGTGCCGCACCGTTCGTTGCCGTGCACGCCACCCAGCACGATCAGCCGCGGGCCTGCGCGATCGGTGTTGATGCAGTACGCAGCGATGGAGTCGGGGTTGATCTCTTCGGGTTTGGTTTTAGGCATGGTGGGTAGGCCGGTGCGGGTGGGTAGGTAGGTAGGTAGGTAGAGGGAACAGGAGTCGCGACGGGCGCGGATGGCGAAGGTGGGCGCAATGCGACCATGCGCGCCAAGTGCGCAAATGCAGATTGGAACCTATCTGCCGTTGCGCACGGAGGCGGGCTCGCTGCGCGCAGCACACAAGGCCATGCGCTACGGCGCGGATTGCGCCCATGGCATGCTCGCCGCCCATGGTCAAACGCAATTCGCCCAACGATGTCAAAAGCCTCGACGACCTGAGCCGGCTGGGCGAGATCGTGGTCGACAAGCGCAACGGCAAACGCGCCGATGCGAAGAAAAACCGGCGCAATCGGCACTACGAAAACCAGTTCATCCGCAACAGCCTGAGCAAAGGCCTGGTCGCCGACGACACCGATGGCGCAGCCAGCGCAGGCCCTGAATCGGATTCCACCAGCCCGCCTGCCAGGCCGACGTAGCCGCAAGAAACCGAACCGATCCCATACGGTTTGACTGCGCGTTCACCCTGCGCCCGCCGAAGGGCCTGGCCTAGGCTTGACGAAGGACACATCCCGAACGGGTTCGGCAGTGAAACAAACAGCGTGGCGAACCGACCCCTCGAATGCGGGGTCGGCGGTGCCACCGCGCCACACGGCTTCTACATTAGGCGCGCCACATTCGGAGCAGTTCATTCGGAGCAGTTCATTCGGAGCAGTACATGTCCACGTCCACACGCCAACGCGCCACTCAAATCACCCAAGCCACCCCATCTATCCGCACGTTCGGATCCACCCGCGGCGTGATCGCAGCGGTTGTTCTGCTGGCCGCCCACAGCGCCACGCAGGCAGTCGAATTGTTGGTGCCGACCTACTTCTACCCGTCGTCTGATCCGGCACTGAGTTTTTGGGACGAGCTCACCGCGGCCAGTGCGGCGGGTGCGCAGATCACCGCCATCATCAACCCGGCCAATGGTGTGGGCGCGGCGCAAAACGCCGATTACGTGAACGCGATCAGCAGCTTCAAAGCCGCTGGCGGCAAGGTGCTGGGCTATGTGTACACCTGCTACGGCGGCACCCGTTGCACGCCCGGTTTGCCGGCCGCGAAATCGGTCGCCGACGTGGTGATGGAGGCAGCGCAATACGCCAGCTGGTACCGCGTCGATGGTTTGTTTCTGGACGAGATGTCGAACCAGGCGGCCGACCTGCCGTACTACACCGACCTGGCCGCAACGCTGCGCGCACAGCACCCCGGCTGGCAGCTGGTGGGCAACCCGGGAACTGCGACGCCTGCCGCATACCTGCATGTGGCCGACACGCTGGTCACGTTCGAGCGTGGCACCGGCAGCTACCTCGGTGCGGCGACTGAGCCGTGGATGACCACCGCCGATCCATCACGCCAGGCGCACCTGCACTACAACGTCGCCGATGCCAGCCAGATGCGCACGCTGGTGAGCGAGGCGGTGGCGCAACGCGCGGGCTACCTGTACATCACCGACGATGCCGCGCCCAACCCATGGGATCGACTGCCGACCTATTGGAACGAAGAGCTCGCTGCGGTGAATGCCGCGAACGCCGTCAGCGCGGTGCCTGAGCCCGCATCGGTGGTGCTGATGCTGGTCGGCTTGGCCACGTTGGGCTGGCGCGCAAAAGCCCGCCGCAGGTGCGGCAACGCACCAAGCGCAGCGCAGCCAGCGGGCTGCATCGGCTAGCCGAAAACCGCAGCGTCATTCGTCACGCTCTTAGCCCCAGGCAGCCTGCGCTTCGGCCCAACCGACTACCGCAAGCGGCGATCCATCGGGACGAATGAACGTCAGCGGGCCGAGGAAGGTCATGTAGAACTCGCTGGCCTCGGGAAACTGGGTTTGGTCGTGGCGCGCACCCGACGACTCGAAACCATAGCCAAGTGCGACCGCGGTGTCGCCACCCGCCGCACTGCCACCACGCACATCCATGCGCCCCTTGGTCAGCAGGTATTCACCCGGCCCCGCGTGCACATGCGGCGCGAATGACGAGCCGGCCGGGCAATTGAACAGGGCGGTCCAGGCACCCGATTCGGGCAACACGTTGAGCAGCTTCCAGCGGATGCCACCGGTCGAAAAAACCGCCGGGAAATCCTGCCAGTCGACGGCGTCTATCTGCACATAACGCTCAGCGGTTTTCGGTTTCATAGGGTCTCCGGTTGGCATCGATGGCTCGGGCTTTCAGCACCGCGCAGCGCCCGATTGCAGCGCGGTGCGTAGCCGCTTCGCAACCGCTGCGCATCATGTCCCCATACGCAACAGCTTGGCGGTCAGCGCTTGCTGCAGCGTGTCGGCGCTGTCTTGCAAATGCGCTTGCGCCTCGGCGCTGAGGCCGCTGCGCCGACTGACCGCAGTCAGCCGTTGCAGCAGCGTTTGCGCCTGCGCACGCACCAGGCTGCGCGCATCGGCGCGGCTCAGTGCAGCCGGTCGCAACAGCTGCTGCGCGATGCGGTTGATGTGCTCGCGCTGCAGCTCACGGCGCAACGGCGCAATATCGCCCGCTTGCCCCAATTCGCTCCACACCGCATCGTTCAATCGGCGGTACAGCTCAGACAAACGCAGTGCGTCTTTCGGCAGCTTGTCTTCGCTGTCGAGCAACCGCACCGCTACCGGATCACTGAGCAACTGGCCCAACACCGCGCGTTGCAATTCGATGACTTGCGAAGCGACTGAAAAGTCGGTGACCAAGGCGGTGGCAGGCGTGTTGTCGCCACGCAATGCGGCGTCACCACGTTCTAAAAAATCAACGCCTAATTTGCGTTGCAGCGCCGGTGAAATGCGAAAGCTGTCCGCCGACAAAAAACCGCGCGCCAGCACATCGAGCGCTGCGCGCTGGTCTGCGGCCGGCGTCGGCGACAACGGATCTCGACCGCTGCCCATGTGGTCGCGCACCGTACGCACACCGCCGATTTGTCGGCTCAGCGCAGCCGCAGCACGGCCCATGTCACGCAGCGCATAGGTGACCGAGCGGCGCAGCACCGAATAGTCTTGATCGGCCGCCAGGGTGCGGTTTTCTTGCCGCTCGAACAAGTCGCGGCCAATGGCGATGCGTTTGCGCGCGAACGCCACCACATCCGAGCCGAGGTCGAATTGCAGCGTCTCCGGATCGATGCCGTAGAGGTTGTCTTCGTCGGTACCGAATGCCAATGCGGGCTCGGCGTTGCGCCCGGCGATTTTTGCCAGATCGGCGGTCTCGGTCGCCGCAGGCAGCGGCCGGTAGGCGTACTCGATAGCCCAGTAGTCGTACGGTCCGAGCGTGCTGTTGAAGGGTGTGCCCTGCGCCGTGCTCGCTACACCGGGTGCCGACAAATTGATCGCGGCGTACTCCATCACCGAGCCGGCGATGCCGTTGGCCGCGGTGAACACCGGGTCAGCCAACTGCGCCTCGGTGTAGGCGCGCGACGAACGGAAGTTATGCCGCAGGCCCAGCGTGTGGCCGACCTCGTGCATCGTCACGTCTTTCATGTAGCCCTGCACAAACGCTTCGGCTTCGGGGCTGCCGGGCTCGAGTTCGCCACGCGCTTCCAACACGTCGAGTGCGTAGCTCATTTGTTCCGCCGCCTGGTCTGCGTAGTCGCACGCAGCACGGCCGCGCATGCCGCGCGCGGTCAATTCGGCCGGCAGGTCAAGCGCTGCCGGCGACGCCAACACCTGCGAGCGCAACGCACGCAGGTTGCGTGACGACAGGCTTTCGAGGCCGATGTCGGCGTCGAGAATCTCGCCCGATCGCGGGTCGACGTGGCTGGGCCCGATGGCACCGAACGAGGGGCTCGAGTTCGTCATCCAGCGCACCGATGCGCGGCCGAAATCGAGCGTGTCCCAGGTCGCGTCGTCGGGTTGCACTTCCACCTGTATCGCGTTGCTGAAGCCGATTTTTTCGAACGCTTTGTTCCACTCCAGGATGCCCGCAGTCACCGCCGCGCGGTACTTGACCGGCACCGTGCGGTCGAGCCAAAAAGTGATCGGCTTGACCGGTTCGGACAGAGCTGCAGCCGGGTCTTTTTTCTCCAGCCGCCAGCGATTCACATGGCGCTGGCGCGGCGTGCGCACGAGGTCGTCACTGAAGTCCGAGAGGTTGCTGGTGAAATGGCCAATGCGGCCATCGGCCTGCCGCGCCGCCATCACCTGCGCCGGAAGTTTGGCCAGCGAGTAATGCAGCGTCATGAACAAGCTGCGCGCATCGGGCAGCGACCGCGGCACCGACGGCATCGGCGTGCCGGGTGGCGTGCCCGGTGTGGCCAGCGCAATCGAGCCGGTCGCGTAATGGCTCAGCACCTCGATCACCAGCAAGTCGGGCGTGGCGCGGATGTCGGTGATGGCCGAGTTGCGCGGGTCGAGTCCGTAACCTTGGCGGTACAGGCGCTGCAGGCCGATGGCCACGCCCATCATGTCGTTGACGAACAGCGGGTTCGCCTCGACCAGCACCGATTTGCGCTCGGGATGCGGCTGGCTCAGCACCGCGGTAGACGCCAACAGGCTCGGCGAAAACGCTGCTTCGACCGCGCGGCCTGCCGGCGTTTTCGGCGTGGCGACGAATTCGGTATTGCGCGCCAGCATTTGCACCTGGTTGTAAACACGGCGGAATTCGATCACCGATTCTTCGCCCATCAGCCCACCGAAAAAGCGGCCTTCACCAAGACCGGTTTTGTACTTTGGCGACAAGAACAGCGGCTGATTGAAGTCCTCCGGCTTCAACTCCAGCCACACCTTTTCGTCTTTTTGCCACAGCGTGAACAAGCCGCTGATTTGCTTGGCGTCTTTGATCACGTCGGCAAACGGCCGCAGCGCGCCCGGCGACAACGGCGCGGCAGGCGCCGATGCCGCGGCGCCCGGCGCAGGCAATTTCGCCACCACACCGGCTTGCGACACACCCGGTGCCGATGCGGCCGCTGCCGCAGCTGCACCCACAGCCGCAGTCGACGGCGGGGTGCCGAGCGCCGGGCCCGCGGTGTCGGCGGGCACCGATGCGCAGCCGGCAATCAGGACGGCGCTGACGAGCACCGCGCTGATGAGCATGCGCCGCGCGACGCTGCGCGACGCGCAATCAAGGTGGTGGTGAGGCTGGGCGGAAATAGGAATGCGGTTCATGGCGTAGTGCGTCGTGTTGCAGCTGAAAACAAAATCGGGCGGCGCGACAGTGGAGTCGCG
>JAYUGJ010000136.1:0-13409 GCA_043738425.1 Burkholderiales bacterium | reverse complement strand
ACAAGGCCTAGAACAGTTCCGAAGAATGCACCGATAAGCGCGTAGATGAGGCGATCCATACTTTCTGTGCGAACTTCTCCTGACGCCTAACTACTAGTTTATGCAGCACAGCCTGCTGCATAACGTCGGCAGCTGCCGTATATCCGGGACATCGATGATCGTTGTAAGTCCATGACATAGTATTAAATTCGTGTGGAAAGCAGCACGGACGTTACGGACCGTGCCAGCCCTCCCCGCACCGCGCAAGCGCGGTATTTCTGGCCGCACCGAGGCGCACGATGTCTGCAGTTCGAGTTCAACCGAACCCTCCGCGTGACGACTTGCGACCGGCCCGTCTGACCATGATGCCGGCGCTGAAGGCACCTCGGTTGCTCGGCCAGCTTCGGGAACGAATTCGATATTTGCACTACAGCCGCAGCACCGAGCAGGCTTATGTGCATTGGTGCAAGGCCTTCATTCGCTTCCACGGCCTGCGGCACCCGCGCGATTTGGGCGCACCCGAAGTGGAGGCGTTTTTGACGTGGCTGGCTGACGAACGCAAGGTGGCTACAGCAACACACAAGCAGGCGTTGTCTGCGCTGCTGTTTTCGCACTCCAAGGTGCTGCAAGTCAACACCGAGTGGATCAAGAACCTGGACCGGCCGCGTGTGCGCCGACGGTTGCCGGTGGTGTTGAGTCGCGATGAGGTGGCTGCAGTGCTGACAGGCCTGACCGGCAAGCACGGTCTGCTGGCGCGTTTGCTTTACGGCACCGGCATGCGCATCAGCGAGGCGTTGGAATTGCGGGTGAAGGATGTTGACTTTGCACATCAGGCTGTGATCGTGCGCGAAGGCAAGGGCGGCAAAGACCGCGTGTTGATGCTGCCGCAAACTTTGGCGCAGCCGCTGCGTGAGCAAATTGCGAGCGCCCGGCGGCTGTGGGCTGAAGATGCGGCAAATCAGTGTGTAGGCGTTGCGATGCCCTGCGCGCTGGGGCGCAAATACCCCAGGGCAGGTACGTCGTGGCCTTGGTTCTGAGTGTTTCCGCAGGCAACGCATTCAACCGATCCGCGCAGCGGGGTGGTGCGCCGTCACCATTTGTATGACCAAACATTTCAGCGCGCATTCAAACGCGCGGCGCAGGCTGCCGGCGTCGCCAAACCAGCGACACCACACACCTTGCGGCATTGCTTCGCCACGCATTTGCTTCAGGCGGGATATGACATTCACACGGTGCAAGACCTGCTCGGGCACGCCGATGTCTCGACGACGATGATCTACACCCACGTGCTGAAGGTGGGCGGCGGTGCGGTGCGCAGCCCGCTGAACGCGCTGGCGGCGTGATGCATGTGGATGACGGTGTGCCGCGTTGCTGGCTGCAACTGATCGCGGTGCAGCGCGTGCGGGTTGTGCAGCCGGCGGTTGCAGATGTCGCTGCAGCGGCCGCTGCTGGCGCGATGCAAGCAGCTGCGCTAAAGTTTAGACATGTTTAAACATTCGGAGTTTCCACATGACTGAAGCTGTTCTCGACATCAAACCTTGGGGCAACAACATCGGGGTTCGCATCCCGGCTGCGGTGGCGCGGGCTGCCAAGCTGCGTGCGCACCAGTCGGTCAAGCTCACGGTCGAAGACGGGCGGGTCGTGATCACGCCGCAAGACGACAAACCTTTGTCGCTGCAAGCGCGGCTGGCCTTGTTCGACCCGGCGCTGCACGGCGGCGAGTCGATGGCTGCGGCCCGGGTGGGTGTCGAAGCGTGGTGAGTCGTACCGCAGGCCGGGTCACCTGCGACACGGTGGCTCTGAAGCGTGGCCGCAGCGCGCCCAAATCGTGGGTGCCCGCAAGGCAGGAAATCATCTGGATCGATTGCAATCCGCATTCGGGCGTCGAGATGCGCGACCTGCACCCGATGCTCGTGCTGTCGCCCCAAGCGTTCAACGCCCGAACGGGCTCGGTTATCGGGTTGCCGATGACCACGGCTGCGTACAACGCCAACAACCCGTTCGCCGTCGCGCTCGGCCCGGCTCGTGGCTTGGCGAGAGGCAAAACCAGCTACGTGCTGTGTCACCAACCGAAGTCGTTCGACTGGCGCGCTCGTGGGGCCAAGCCACACCCGTTGAAGACCTTTCCCGATCCGCTGTTCGAGGCGGCGTGCGGGCTGCTGAGCCAGATCATCGTGCTCGGTTGATCGCATGCTGATATCGCGTGGCAGTTGAGCCGACCCCACCTTTCTACGCCGAACTCCTCTGCCGCAGCAACTACAGCTTTCTGACCGGGGCGTCGCACCCGGCTGAGCTGATCGAGCGGGCGGCGCTGCTGGGTTATGGCGCGTTGGCGATCACCGATGAGTGTTCGCTTGCCGGCGTGGTGCGGGCGCATACCGAGGCCAAACGGTGTGGGTTGCGGTTGATCGTGGGGGCGCAGATGTGGGTCGCCGCTGCGCCGCTGGATAGTGGCGCTGCCGGTGCCGATTCGACATCGCCAGCATCACCGGCATCAACCACTGAAGCCATCGCACCCGCCGCACCGGCCGCACCCACCACACCGATGCGCCTGGTGCTGTTGGCGCAAACGCGGGCCGGCTACGGCTGCTTGTCTGAATGGATCACGCTGGCGCGGCGGCGCACGGGCAAGGGGCTGTACCAGGCGTATCGGTCAGATGTCGAAACGGCTGCCGCACCAAATGGCCATGCCGCGGCCGACGGCAGGCAGGCCAACCGACCTTCCAACGCGCATGCCCACGCGCTTGCCCATCTACCCGGCTGCCTCGCGCTGTTGGTGCCCGATGTCACGCAGCCGTTCGACCAGATGCTGGCGCACGCGCAGTGGTTGCGCGCGGTGTTCGGCGACCGCGCGGCGATCGGCTTGTCGCTGTTGCTGCGCGCGCGCGACGATGTGTTGATCGAGCAGGTGCGGCGGGTGGCTGAGCTCACCGGCTTGCCGATTACCGCGGTTGGCGATGTGCTGATGCATGTGCGCTCACGCAAGCCGCTGCAAGACCTGCTGACGGCCACCCGGCTCAAGCAACCGCTGGCGCAATGCGGCTGGCAGTTGGAGCCGAACGCCGAGCAGCACCTGCGCTCACTCGGCCGGCTGCGTGCGTTGTATGAACCTGCGTGGCTGGCGCACAGCGTGGCGCTGGCGGCGCGGTGCGGTTTTTCGCTGGACGAGTTGCGCTACGAATACCCGGAAGAAATCGTACCGCCCGGTGCTACCCCGTCCAGCCATTTGCGCGCGCTGACCGAAGCCGGTGCGCTGCGCCGTTTCACGCCGGAGCGATATCCGCACGGCGTGCCGGCCAAGGTGCGTGCGCAGATCGAACACGAACTCGCGTTGATTGCGCAGCTGGGTTACGAGCCGTATTTTTTAACGGTGGCCGACATCGTGTTGTGGGCGCGCGCCCAAGGCATCCTGTGCCAAGGTCGCGGCAGCGCGGCCAATTCGACCGTGTGCTACTGCTTGCAGGTGACCGAGGTCGACCCGTCGCGCCAGCACACGCTGTTCGAGCGCTTCATCAGCGCCGAGCGCAACGAGCCGCCCGACATCGACATCGACTTCGAACACCAGCGGCGCGAAGAAGTCATTCAATACATCTACGCCAAATACGGCCGCGACCGCGCCGCGTTGACGGGCGTGTTCACTACCTATCGGCCGCGCAGCGCGCTGCGTGATGTGGGCCGCGCGCTGGGCCTCGATCTGCAACGCATCGACGAGGTCGCGAAAAGCCAGCAGTGGTTCGACGGGCGCACGGTCGACACCGAACGGCTGCGCGAAAAAGGCTTCGATTTGGCGTCGCCCATCACGCGGCTGTGGGTCGAGCTGACGCAAACGCTGATCGGTTTTCCGCGCCATTTGAGTCAACACCCGGGCGGCTTTGTGATTGCGCGCGGCCCGCTGGCGCAGCTGGTGCCGATAGAAAACGCCGCCATGGCGCAGCGCAGCGTGATCCAGTGGGACAAAGACGACCTCGATGCGCTGGGCTTGCTGAAGATCGACATATTGGCGCTCGGCATGCTGACTGCGCTGCGCCGTTCGCTGGATTTGATCGGCACCAAGCTGGGCCACCGCTTCGAGCTGCAAGACGTGCCGGCCGAAGACGCGGCCACCTACGACATGATTTGCCAAGCCGACACCGTGGGCGTGTTCCAGATAGAAAGCCGCGCGCAAATGAGCATGCTGCCGCGCTTGAAGCCGCGCGTGTTCTACGACTTGGTGATTGAAGTGGCCATCGTGCGGCCGGGCCCGATACAAGGCGGCATGGTGCATCCGTACCTGCGCCGCCGTGCCGGGCTCGAGCCGGTGACGTACCCCAGCAGCGAAATCGCCGAAGCCTTGTCGCGCACGTTGGGCGTGCCGATTTTTCAAGAGCAGGTGATGCAACTCGCGGTGCTGGCCGCCGACTTCACGCCCGGCGAAGCCGACAGCCTGCGCCGCGCGATGGCCGCCTGGAAACGCAAAGGCGGCCTCGGTCCATTCCATGAACGGCTGGTCGGTCGCATGGTGGAAAAAGGCTACGAGCGCGACTTTGCCGAAAGCATCTTCAAACAAATTCAAGGCTTCGGTGAATACGGTTTTCCGGAAAGCCACGCCGCCAGTTTTGCGCTGCTGGTGTATGCCAGTTGCTGGGTCAAGTGCCACCACCCCGATGCGTTTTTGGTCGCGCTGTTGAACAGCCAGCCAATGGGTTTTTATGCGCCAGCGCAGCTGGTGCGCGATGCGCGCGAGCACGGTGTCGAGGTGCTGCCGGTCGATGTGCGGGTCAGCGATTGGGACAGTACGCTGGCAAGTTGCCCGCAGGCGATGTTGCCAAATGCACTACCGGGCCACACCCCATCGCACGCCGTCCGGCTGGGTCTGAACCGCATCAGCGGTCTGTCGCAAGCCGCTGCCGATCGCATCGTGCAAGCGCGTGATGCCGACGGCGCATTCGCCACGGTGGAAGACCTGGCACGGCGCGCCGAACTCGATGCGCACGACTTGAAATTGCTTGCCGCAGCCGATGCTTTGTGCGGACTCAGCGGCCACCGCCACCAAGCGGCATGGTCGGTGGCGGCCATCGATACCCGGCCGACCGCGCTGCTGCGCAGCATGCGCACCGACGAGGCCGCAGCCAACGCGCAGCCTGCTGCATTGGCGACACCCAGCGCGGCCCATAACACGCTGGCCGATTACCGCAGCCTCGGCCTCACGCTGCACCAGCATCCGCTGGCGTTGCTGCGCGAGCAGCTCAATGCGTACAAGGTCACACCGGCGGCGGTGCTGCGCACCTATCCCGATGGGCGCATTGCGCGGGCCAGTGGCATCGTCACCCACCGCCAGCGACCGGGCACCGCCAAAGGTACGGTCTTCATCACGCTGGAAGACGACACTGGCACGGTCAATGTGATCGTCTGGCCCGCAGTGGCGCTGGCGCAGCGCCAGCCGCTGATCGGTGCCACGCTGCTCACGGTGTATGGCCAGTGGCAGCGCACCACCGACGCGGCGGGCGAACACCCGGTGATGCATTTGCTGGCCTCTACATTGATCGACCACTCGGCACTGTTGAGCGGCCTGTTGACGCACAGCCGCAACTTCCGCTGACTGCAAACGCAGGCCCAGCGGGCCGACTGGCAGCGCGTTGGCTACGCTGCATTGCAGTGGCTGGCGAGTTCGGCGAGTCCGGCGAAGCGAATGCACCTTTTCGACAGCACAACCTGTCACCAAAGGTTTCGGTGCTGCGGCGGGCCCGACAACACAACGTCACAGCTTGCCGGTGACAGCACGGCAGGGCCTGCATACAGTCGAGCCGCTTATGACGCAGACCACCGCAACACATCAACGGTCTGTATTACCCGAGGACTCGTCATGGACGATTTCAAAGCAGCGTTGTATCCCGCGGTGGCGGTGGTCGCGTTGATCGTCGTCGCGTGCCAACCGACCGCTGTCATGACACCGTCACTGCCCGCCACACCAACGATCACGAAGCCGTTCAGTGCGCCCGCAGCCTTGGCCCAACCCGATGCGAAAGCGATCCAGCCTGCACCCGATAACGCCACCGACAGCCCACCCAACCTGCACGACCACATCGCCCGCGCCGATGTGCCTGCTGCGGCACCTTCGAAGCAGTGATGGGGCGACGGGGCGACGGGGCGACGGTGACACGCGTCGTGTGGCTATTGTTTCCCGGCCCGCCGCGCACGGTTTGTCGATGAATGCTGGCACCCAGAGGCAAACATTGCGTTGCCCGTTTTTGCGGTCGGCTGAACTAGAGTGCGTGTCGTTCACAGCTGCCGATCGGTGCGCGCCATGTTGTTTTTGTTGTCCCCTGCGAAATCGCTTGATTACGACACGCCGGCGCGGGTGGCCCACCCCAGCACGCCGCAGTTCGTCGCGCAGGCGGCCACGTTGATCAATGTGTTGAAAACCAAGAGCACCGCCGACATTGCCGCGTTGATGGATTTGTCGCAGTCGCTGGCCGCATTGAACGTCGGCCGCTATGGCGTGTGGAGCCCGCGCTTCACCGCGAAAAACAGCAAGCCGGCGGTGTTGGCGTTCAACGGCGATGTGTACGAAGGACTCGATGCGCGGTCGCTGCATGCCGACGATCTGGCTTGGGCGCAGCAGCACGTACTGATCTTGTCGGGGCTGTACGGCGCGCTGCGTCCGCTCGACCGCATGCAGCCGTATCGGCTTGAAATGGGCACTGCGCTGGCCACCTCGCAAGGCAAGAACCTGTATGCCTATTGGGGCGACACGCTGGCCCGTCACATCAACGACCGGTTGCAATCCGACGCGTCACCGGTGGTGGTGAATTTGGCGTCGCAGGAATACTTCAAGGCTGTGCAACCCACGCCTCGAAGCGGTTGGCTCAAGCCGCGCGTGGTGGAGTGCGTGTTCGAAGACTGGAAAGGCGGCCACTACAAAGTGATCAGCTTTTACGCCAAGCGTGCGCGCGGTTTGATGGCGCGCTACGCCATTCAAGGCCGCTGCCAAACGGCACAGGCGTTGCAGGCATTCGACTCGGAAGGCTATGCCTATGCGGCCGATGGGTCCGAGCCGCAGCGGCTGGTTTTTCGGCGCAGGGTGGCTGACCAGCCCGCGTAGGTTCATTGGTGCCATGTCTTTAGCGCAGCTGGTGACGCCGGACCTACAACGCTGGATCGTCGATCAGGCGAAGGCCGGCGCGCAGCCCGACGCGGTGTTGGCGTCGATGCGGGCCAGCGGCTGGGATACCGACGTCGCTGAGCAGGCGCTCGAAGACACGCTGCGCGGCTACCTCGCGGGCGAAAAATACGAGCTGCCGCCCGCCGACGCGGCCGCGCTCGAAGCAACCGGTCGATCACCGTTGCGGTTTTCGTCTGGGGCTGTGTCGACGTCGCAGCAACCGCTTGGTCATGCGCTGCGCGTGCCGGAACCACTGCGCAGCGACGGCAGCCTGGCGCATTCCCTGCTGGCGTGCGACGCCGCGCGCATCAAGGTGTCGATGCAGCTGATGCAGCCGCGCGTGGTGGTTTTTTCAGGGCTGCTCGCCGAGGCTGAATGCGACGGGCTGGTCGCGCTGGCGCGAGCGCGGTTGGCGCGGTCTGAAACCGTCGAGGTGCGCACTGGCGCGGGCGAAATCAACGCCTCGCGCACCAGCGAAGGTATGTTTTTCGACCGCCAGGAAAACGCGCTGTGCACGCGCGTTGAACAGCGCATCGCGCGGTTGTGCGACTGGCCGCTCGACCACGGCGAAGGCCTGCAAATATTGCGCTACCAGCCGGGTGCCGAATACAAACCGCATTACGACTATTTCGATCCCGCACAGCGGGGCACGGCAGCGGTGTTGGCCCGCGGCGGACAGCGTGTCGCCAGCTTGGTGATGTACCTGAACACGCCTGAGCGAGGCGGCGCGACGGTGTTTCCCGATGTGGAATTGAGCATCGCGCCGATCAAAGGCAGCGCCGTGTTTTTCAGCTACGACCGACCGCATCCGTCGACCCGAACCTTGCATGGCGGCGCGCCGTTGATCGATGGCGAAAAATGGGTGGCGACGAAATGGTTGCGTGAACGTTGCTTTGCATAAGGCGACCGCTCGGGCCACCGCGCAGCATGTCAACCGGCTCCGAAACGCGGGCGTTGTTGGCCCAGAGCGCACGCCTAGTCACACCGCGGCGCGCTCGAGTTCACTCCATAACTCTCGAAAGAAACACCCCATGAACAAAACCTTCGTCGCCGCCGTGGTGGCTGCCACCTTCTCGGTCGGCGCTTTTGCAGAAATGCCCGTACCGGCGCTCAAGTCGATCGCGCCTGCATTGAAAGCCGTACCTGCGGTTCCAGGCGTGACTGCCGTGCCGTCGGTGGCTGGTGCAGCTGCTGTCACGGGAGCACCCGGCGTCGCTGGTGTGGCCGGTGCTGCGGGTGTGGCTGGCGTGGCTGGCGTACCGGCGGTACCAGCAATACCAGCGGCAGCAGCAGTTGCTGTTCCATCGATGGGCGGTGCCGCAGCGGTGCCTGCGGTCGTAGCGCCCGCCGCGGTGGTGGCAACGCCAGCGACCGCAGCCGTTCCTGCGGTGGCGTCGGCCTCGGCTGCGACACCGGCCGCTTCAACGCCCGCCGCAAAGGCAGACGCCAAGAAAAAAGGCGGCTTGATGGACTCATTGAAAAAGAGCCCGGTGGACAAAGCCATCGACAAGGTGATGTAAGCCTGCCGTCGCAGTGGCGGGGCGGGCCTATTGGCCGTTGGGCCTCGCCTACATAAATTGCAGTGCGAATAGGCACATTGCAGTCAACCGCAGTCAAAACCGCTGCGTTAAGCGTGCGAACCTTCGGGCTCAAACAAATTATTCATCTTTCAAAGGACACACAAATGAACAAGATCGTCGCCACCTTCATCGCCGCCACCTTCTCTGTCGGCGCATTCGCTGAAATGGCTGCTCCTGCTGCTGCACCGGCTGCTCCTGTTGCTGCGACCGCTGCAGCGGCCGCACCTGCTGCTGCCAAGATGGAAGAAAAAGCAGCTGCTCCAGCCGCTGCTGCGAAGCATGGCAAGCACCACGCCAAGAAGCACGTCAAGCACGCCGCGAAGTGATCAAGCCAATCGTCTGCGCCCACGCGGGCGCCGACGGTTGTCGCTGATTCAAGGCGAAAAAAAACCCGGCTCCGGCCGGGTTTTTTGTTTTTAACGCGGCGCTCGTCGGGCGTTCTTCGGGCTCAGCAATCAACCGTTGGCGATGTTCGCCGCGCCGGCTTTCGAAAACAACTGGTTGCGTCCAATGCGTTGCCACTTGCGCTGATCCCAGGTTTGCGGGCCGGACATCGGCCATCGGTCCATCGCCGCCACCATGTCGGCGCGGGGCACCCGCACGAAACCGGGTGACAGCGTCAGGCCGCGCAGCTGCTGCCACCAGTGCGCGCGCAGCACGCTGGCGGGCAACGTCGCACGTGGGTGCGGTGCCCAATAAACGCAGGCGCGTTGTGCCCAAAACGCCTGCCGCTCAAAGTTCACCCGACCAGCAAAGCCGGTCTCTGCCGGGAACAACAACGCATCGTCGCCCGCCTCGACCACGCTGAATACCAAGTCGGTAGGCAGCTCGCCACCCTCGCGGTGCACGAAGACGACCCGCTCGATGGCGTCAGCCGCGACGCGATGCACCTCGGCATCGTCGCGAAACACGACGATGTGCTGGCCTTGCCAAAGGGTGTGCCACCGTGCAGCCATGTGCGAATTCCCTCGGGTTGATTTGTCCACCTGACAGCCTAGGCCCAGTCGCGCCAAAACGTGCACAGCTGCGCGACTCAGTTGCAAGCTGGTGTATCGAGACCTGCGCGTTTGGGCGCGCAGCTCGCCGGCGCGTGCCTCAGCGTTTGGGCGTGGTCGAGCGTGGCGCGAACATCGCGCCGCCTTCGCGTCGAGGCTCGGTGCGTGGACCGGCCGGCCGCGCGGCGGGTGCAGCCGCCCGATTGCCCTGCGGCGCATTGCCGTCGCGTGACGGCCCGCGGGGCGCTTGGCCACCGCCGTTGCCGTAATTGCCACCACCGCCACCGCCCCCGCCCGAGGCGCGCGGCGGCGCGGAGCGGTTGTCGTTGCGGCCGCGGCTGGAGCCACCACCGCCGCCACCGCCACCACCGCCACCGCCACCGCCGCTGCGTCCACCACCGCCAGAGCGGAATCCGCCGCGGCCTGCGCCTTCACCAATCACCATGCGACCGAGCACGATCGGCTCGGGTTTTTCGCTGGCATGCGGCGCAAACCCTTCGATGATTTCTTTTGGAATGTCACGCTTGATCAGCCGCTCGATCTCGCGCAGGAAGCCGTTCTCGTCAACGCAGACCAGCGAAATCGCCTCGCCCTGCGCGCCGGCACGGCCGGTGCGGCCGATGCGGTGCACATAGTCTTCCGGCACGTTGGGCAGTTCGTAGTTCACCACGTGCGGCAGCATGTCGATGTCGATGCCGCGCGCCGCAATGTCGGTCGCCACCAGCACCGTCAGGTCACCAGTTTTGAATTCAGCCAACGCCTTGGTGCGCGCGCTTTGGCTTTTATTGCCGTGAATCGCCATCGCGCTGATGCCTTGCTTTTCCAAAAACTCGACCAGCTTGTTGGCACCGCTTTTCATGCGGGTGAACACCAGCACCTGGTCCCAATCGTTCGACTTGATCAGGTGCGCCAGTAAATCTTTTTTCATCTCGCGGCCCACTGGGTGCACCTTTTGCGCGATGGTGTCTGCGGTCTGGTTGCGCCTCGCCACTTCAATCAGCGCGGGCTTGTTCAACAAACGATCGGCCAGTGCCTTGATCTCGTCGCTGAAGGTCGCGCTGAACAGCAGGCTCTGCTTTTGCGCCGGCACGATGGCGAGCACTTTTTTGATGTCGTGGATGAAGCCCATGTCGAGCATGCGATCAGCTTCATCGAGCACAAAAATTTCGATGTGGCTCAGATCCAGCGTGCGTTGCTGGTGGTGGTCGAGCAGGCGGCCCGGCGTGGCCACCAAGATGTCGACACCGCGGCGCAGCTTGTCGATTTGCGGCTGCATGCCGACGCCACCAAACATCACCATGCTGGTCAGCTTGCTGTACTTGCCGTACGTGCGCACGCTTTCTTCGACTTGCGCAGCGAGTTCGCGCGTCGGCGTGAGGATCAGCGCCCGGATGGGCAGCTTGCCCTTGGCGTCGCGCACGGCCGGTTTTTCCATCAGCCGGTGCAGCATCGGCAAGGTGAAGCCGGCGGTTTTGCCGGTGCCGGTTTGCGCGCCACCGAGCAGGTCGCTGCCCGACAGCACCACCGGAATCGCCTGCATTTGGATCGGGGTAGGAACGGTGTAGCCGTATTCGGCAACCGCGCGCAGCAGCGGCTCGGCCAGGCCGAGAGTTTCAAAAGACATGGGATGTTCCAAATAGCAGATCGGCCCGTCGCCGAGACAAACGGCGCCAGTCGCAGGCAGAGGGGTGTGGGGAGCGCGAAGGGTGCAGCGGCTGCACAACGCATCCGGTCAAGATGACGGCAGCGCAGTGACTGGAGATCGCGCTGGTGGACGAAGTTTAACGGGTTATCCCTGATGCGAATCTTGATCAGCGGGGAGGTTGCCGCCCAATTGAAAGGCGACGCTGCCGCAGCGCGTGAGCCTGCGACGACAATGCGCATCGCTTGCGGCACGCGCTGTTGCGTCCCGCCCAATCCAGTCAAGGCAACCCATGGCCCAGTACGTATTTACGATGAACCGCGTCGGCAAGATCGTCCCGCCGAAGCGTCAGATCCTCAAGAACATCTCGCTCAGTTTTTTTCCCGGGGCCAAGATCGGCATGCTCGGTTTGAACGGTTCGGGCAAAAGCACGCTGCTGAAAATCATGGCCGGTGTCGACACCGACATCGAAGGCGAAGCCACCCCGATGCCGGGTTTGAAAATCGGCTACCTCCCGCAAGAACCGGTCATGGACCCGAACCAAACCGTGCGTGAGGCAGTGGAAGAAGGCATCGGCGGCGCACTCGCTGCGAAAAAGCGGCTCGACGAGGTGTACGCCGAATACGCTGCGGAAGATGCCGACTTCGATGCGCTGGCCACCGAACAAGCCCAGCTCGAAGCCATCATTTCAGCGGCCGGTTCAGAGAACACCGATTTGCAATTGGAGCTCGCCGCTGATGCGTTGCGCCTGGCACCGTGGGATGCGGTGGTCGGCAAGTTGTCGGGCGGTGAAAAGCGCCGCGTCGCGCTGTGCCGGTTGCTGCTCAGCAAGCCCGACATGCTGCTGCTCGACGAGCCGACCAACCACCTCGATGCTGAAAGTGTCGACTGGCTGGAGCAGTTCTTGGCGCGCTTCTCGGGCACCGTGGTGGCCATCACCCACGACCGCTACTTTCTCGACAACGCGGCCGAGTGGATCTTGGAACTGGACCGCGGATCCGGCATACCTTGGAAGGGCAACTACAGCACCTGGCTCGAACAAAAAGAGGGCCGCCTGGAGCAAGAACAAAAGACCGAAGACGCGCGCACCAAGGCGATGAAAAAGGAGCTCGAGTGGGTGCGCCAGAACCCGAAGGGTCGGCAGGCAAAAAGCAAGGCCCGGCTGGCGCGGTTTGAAGAATTGAGCGACGTTGAATACCAAAAGCGCAATGAGACCAATGAGATTTTTATTCCGGTGGCCGAGCGCTTGGGTCACGAGGTGATCGAGTTCGAAAACGTCACCAAGAGTTTTGCCGACCGCGTGTTGATCGACGACCTGAGTTTCAAGGTTCCGGCAGGTGCCATCGTCGGCATCATTGGGCCGAACGGCGCTGGCAAGTCGACGCTGTTTCGCATGATTGCGGGCAAGGAAAAACCGGACAGCGGCAATGTGAAGATCGGGCCGACGGCGCGGATGGCGTTTGTCGAGCAAAGCCGCGAATCGCTGGAAGCCGACAAGACGGTGTGGCAAGACGTGTCTGGCGGGCTCGACAACCTGATCGTCGGCAAGTTCGTGATGCCGTCGCGCGCGTACCTGGGCCGCTTCAACTTCAAAGGCAACGACCAGCAAAAACTGGTCGGCAACCTGTCGGGCGGTGAGCGCGGCCGGCTGCATTTGGCGAAAACGCTGATTGCCGGTGGCAACGTGTTGATGCTTGATGAACCGTCGAACGACCTCGACGTGGAAACCTTGCGCGCGCTGGAAGATGCGTTGCTCGAGTTCGCTGGCAGCATCATGGTGATCAGCCACGACCGCTGGTTTCTCGACCGCATCGCGACGCACATCTTGGCTGCCGAGGGCGACTCGAAGTGGGTGTTTTTCGACGGCAACTACCAAGAGTACGAAGCCGACAAGAAAAAGCGTTTGGGCGAAGAAGGCGCGCGGCCGAAGCGCGTGCGCTTCAAGGCGCTGAAGTAAGTCTGCCGGTTGCGGCGACGTGCGTCAGCGCACCGCGCGGCTGTCGAACCGATGGATCACGATGAACTTGCGCCGGGCGGCGCGACACCACAGTCGCGCCCCCCCATTTTTTTTT
>JAYUGJ010000135.1:0-12814 GCA_043738425.1 Burkholderiales bacterium | reverse complement strand
GGTGCTGCTGGAAATCAAGAACCCCGCCGATAAAAACGCCAACGTCTGGAAGGCCTACGACCAGATCCAGACCTACAAAGAGCAAATCCCGGACGTGTTCCAGACCAACGAGGTGCTGGTGATCTCGGACGGCACCGACGCGCTGCTGGGCTCGCTGTCGGCCGACAGCGAACGTTTCATGGCCTGGCGCACGATCGACGGCGTCACGCTCGACCCGCTGGGGCCGTTCAACGAATTGCAGACGCTGGTGCGCGGCGTGCTGGCACCGGCTTATTTGCTGGATTACCTGCGCTTCTTCGTGCTCTTCGAGGACGACGGCGGCATCGTCAAGAAGATCGCCGGCTACCACCAGTTCCACGCGGTGCGTGCAGCCATCGCGCAGGTGATCGCAGCATCGCGCCCCGACGGCCTGCCCAGCGTGCGAGGCAAGGGCGGGGTGGTGTGGCACACGCAGGGCAGCGGCAAGAGCATCACGATGACTTGCTTTGCGGCGCGTGTGATGCAAGAGCCGTTGATGGAGAACCCGACCATCGTCGTCATCACCGACCGCAACGACCTGGATGGTCAATTGTTTGGCGTTTTTTCGCTGGCGGAAGACCTGTTGCGCGAAGCGCCGGTGCAAGCTGGCACGCGGCAAGAATTGCGCGCGCTGCTGAGCAATCGACCGTCGGGTGGCATCGTGTTTGCGACGATCCAGAAGTTCATGCCGGGTGCGGACGAAGACGCGTTCCCTCTGCTTTCTGATCGCCGCAACATCGTGGTGATCGCAGACGAAGCGCATCGCACGCAATACGGTTTTGAGGCCACCCTGAAAACCTACAGCAAACGGCCAATGACGACGGTATTGACGACGGGCGACGGCCGGGCACCCGTGCATCGGGTGGAGTACGACCCGCTGCGGGCCAGTGGTGATGCCGCGCCCATCTCACGTTACCAAGTGGGGTACGCACAGCATCTGCGTGACGCACTGCCAAACGCCACTTTCGTGGCCTTCACAGGCACGCCGGTGTCGGGCACAGACCGTGATACGCGCGCGGTGTTTGGCGACTACATCAGCGTCTACGACATGCAGCAGGCCAAGGAAGATGGTGCCACCGTGGCCATCTATTTCGAGAGCCGCTTGGCCAAGCTCGGCCTGAAGGCCGATCAGCTGGCGACCATCGACGACGAAGTGGACGAGCTGGCCGAAGACGAGGAAGAAAGCCAGCAAGCCAAGCTGAAGAGCCGCTGGGCGGCGCTGGAAAAAGTGGTGGGCGCGGAACCCCGCATCGCCAGCGTCGCGGCCGATTTGGTGGCGCACTTCGAGGAACGCGCGAACGGTCAAACTGGACAAGCGCAGACCGGCAAAGCGATGGTCGTAGGCATGAGCCGCGACATCTGTGTCCACCTCTACAACGAGATCATCAAGTTGCGGCCCGATTGGCACAGCACCGACCCGGAGCAGGGCACGATCAAGGTAGTGATGACGGGCTCAGCCAGCGACAAGGCGCTGCTGCGACCTCACATCTACAGCGCCCCAGTCAAGACGCGATTGGAAAAGCGATTCAAGAAGCCCGATGACCCGCTTCGTTTGGTGATCGTGCGCGACATGTGGCTGACTGGCTTCGACGCGCCCTGCGTGCACACGCTGTACATCGACAAGCCGATGAAGGGCCACAACCTGATGCAGGCCATCGCCCGCGTCAACCGGGTGTTCAAGGACAAGCAAGGCGGCCTGGTGGTCGACTACATCGGTATCGCCAACGAATTGAAATCGGCGCTGAAGGAATACACCGCCAGCAAAGGCCGTGGGCGGCCGACGGTGGATGCGCACGAGGCGTACAGCGTGCTGGCCGAAAAACTGGACGCGCTGCGCGGCATGCTGGCTGGCACCAACCACCGCACATCGGGCCACGGCTTCGACTACAGGGGTTTCTTGACCGGTGGCCACAAGACGTTGGCCGGTGCCGCGAATTACGTGCTCGGTATCAAAGACGGCAAGAAGCGCTTCGCCGACTTGGCGCTGGCAATGAGCAAGGCGTTCACGCTGTGTTGCACGCTCGATGAGGCCAAGGCTGTGCGCGAGGAAGTGGCGTTCTTCCAGGCCGTGAAGGTGATCCTGACCAAGCGGGAAATCAGTGCGCAGAAGAAAACGGATGAGCAACGCGAGCTGGCCATTCGGCAGATCATCAGCTCGGCCGTGGTGTCGGAAGAGGTGGTCGATATCTTCGACGCCGTGGGCCTGGACAAGCCCAACATCGGCATCCTCGACGACGCCTTTTTGGCGGAGGTGCGCAACCTGCCCGAACGCAACCTGGCGGTCGAACTGTTGGAGAGGCTGCTTGAAGGCGAAATCAAGTCGCGCTTTGCCAGCAACGTGGTGCAGAACAAGAAGTTCTCGGACATGTTGAGCGACGTGGTGCAGCGCTACCAAAACAGGTCAATCGAAGCCGCGCAAGTCATGGAAGAGCTGGTGCAGATGGCCAAAAAATTCCGTGAGGCCGCAGCACGCGGTGATCAGTTGGGCCTGACCGAGAACGAAGTGCGCTTCTACGATGCGCTGGCCAACAACGAATCAGCGGTGCGCGAGCTGACCGACGAGACGCTGAAGAAGATCGCCCATGAATTGGCAGAGAACCTGCGACGAAATCTGACCGTGGACTGGTCAGCGCGCGAAAGCGTTCAGGCAAAGCTGCGCTTGATGGTCAAGCGCATCTTGCGCAAGTACAAATATCCGCCCGACGAAGAAGACGCGGCGGTGCAACTGGTGTTGCAGCAAGTTCATGCGCTGGGCGAGGCGTGGCAGTGACGGCGCGTTCGTGAACGTGCCGCGGCCGGTGAAGATGTCGGGTGCGAAGAAAGCGCCTGCCAAAAAGTCGGCGTAGGGCGCGGCGGTCGCGTTTCGTGACGGGCTGCGCAGCTGGCGTTGGCGAAAAGTTGGGGCCCACGCACTGTGCGTGTTAAAAATCATGCGACGCCAATTTGATCGAGAAGACATGACCTCTACCCTTCCCCTGAAACTCGAGGATGGACTTTTCCTTGACCACGCGGATGCGCGGCGCATTGGCGAAAGCCTGGCTGAGCGCTATTGCTTTGCCGAACCGTTTCCGCACATCGTGCTGGACAATTTTTTTCCGCCCGACGTTGTGCAAATGGCGCTGAACAATTTTCCTGAAAAGGCGCTTCAGTCAGACCGGGTTTTCGAGATGGGGTACGCCGGTCTGCACAAACGACAGGTGCTGCCCGCGGAGTGCAACGCATCTGCAAGGGCGCTGTTCCACTTTTGCAACTCGCAGCCCATGCTGCAGTTTCTCGAAGGCCTGTCAGCGATTCCGGGGCTGCTGCCTGATCCTTATTTTGTCGGCGGCGGTTTTCACGAAACCACGCGTGGCGGCAAGCTGGGGGTGCACGCTGACTTTCGCGTCAACGAACAATTGAATCTGCAGCGGCGCATGAACGTCATCGTCTACCTGAACCCCGAATGGGACGATGCATACGGAGGACATCTGGAGCTGTGGGACCGGCAGATGACAAAGTGCGCGAAGACGGTGGCACCGATCCTCAATCGCTGCGTCATCTTCAACACCGACGCCGATTCGTTCCACGGCCATCCGGATCCGCTGACAACCCCGGAAGGCGTCACGCGGCGTTCGATGGCGTTGTATTACTACACCGCGTCGAAATCCATCATCGATGAAGTCCCGACCATGGACACGATCTACCACGCGCGGCCGAGCGACGATGACGCGATTCAGCGCGAGGCCCGCGCGCTGAGGAAAGAGCAGTGGATGAGGCAGTGGATTCCACCAGCGATGTTGAGGTACGTGTACGCGGTTCGCCGCCGACTGGGTGGATGAGCGCGATGCCTGAGCGCCGTTCGCGCCGACGATGCTTGCGTTGACGCGCTCGGTTGCGGTTGCGGGTAGGCAGCTGTTCGTGCCCGAACTGGATGTGTTTCGCGGTGTCGCGGCCATCTTCATGGTGGTCAACCACGCGGGGTTTCGCCTCTGGTCGGCGGACGACACGCATGTGGGCTGGCGCGCGGCGGTACTGTTCATTTCGAGCTACGCGCCCGCATTGTTTTTCTTCGCAACCGGACTTGGGATCGGCCTGCGCGCCGCGCGCAGCAGCACGGTCATGCGCGACACCCTTTTCAAGGCTGGTCTATTGGTGCTGGCCGATCAACTGTCGTACTGGCGCAATGGCGTGTGGGCCGGGTTCGACTTTTTCTCGTTCATCGCGTTGTCGATGTTGATCATCACTGCGCTGTCGGTCACCGACCGTCCTGCACGGTGGGCCGCCGGACTGTTCGTCGGTGTGGTCGCGTTGCGGTTCGGCCTCGGACCGGCGCTCCACAGCGCATTGCCGACGACCGGATGGGTCCAGTTGCTGGTTGGCGTGTACGGACAATCCAACGTGTCGTATCCGATGTCGCCTTGGTTGTGCATCCCTCTGGCCGGCTTTCTTCTTGGCCATGCCGCGCGACACCGCATGCGGTCTTCGGATCAGCGAGCCATTGCCCAACCCGTTATCGAAGGCTGGTTATCAGCCGCACCGGCGTGGCTCGTGGCTGCCGCCGCAGTGTTGATTGGCGCAATCGCAGCCGCGTTGCTCAATGCGGTCGGCGCGTCATTTCATCGCTGGGGCACCGTCGGGATAGGTTTCTTCGCGCTGTCGCTGGCGGTGCTTGGCAGTTCCTGGCTCCTGTCGCTGGCAACGGCCCGCTGGATGCCGCGCGCCGCTGCGGTGGTGTCGTTGCGCGGCGTCGCCGCATTTTTGGTGGTGCCGTTGCATTACGGCGCCCTGGAAGCGCTGTCTCGCCTCGGCTGGTCCGAACTCGCGAGCAGCTTGTTCGTGCCGACGGCCGTCGTCTTGTGCGGCGCGGCATTGGGGGCTGCGCGTTTCGGCGAACGGTGGGCTCTGCGGTGGTCTCGCATCGAGGGCGTGGCAATGCCTATAGCCGTTTGCATCGTCGCCGTAATCTCCATCGTGGCGGTTTTTGTTTCGATGGCGCGGGGCAACAACGGTTGGGCGTTCAGCGCTGCCACGCTGGCGCAGTTGCTGGTGGCCTACGGGCTCGGCAAACGCCTGGTCGACAAGGCCCCGCAGGCGCTGGCGGCTGCCGCTTCCAAAACTCACCTCGGGCGCACCGCCCCATGAACTAACCCTTCGCAGCTTCGCCGATCGATCAACGCCCGAAGGTCAACCGCGTTGCCGACGGCGACGACGACGCGCGCGTAACCGCTGCCGCCATCGGTCAGTCGGGTTCGAAAAGGCGCATTCATGCCAACGTGTTCCAGCGCAGAACGGGCGAACCTTCACTGGATTTTCGTCAGACAAGCCGCGTTGTTACCAGCCGGCCGCCAACCCCAACATCGTGCGCCCCACCGACTCGGCCACTTCGATGCCGTCGACGCCGGCCGACATGATGCCGCCGGCATAGCCCGCACCTTCGCCTGCGGGGTAGAGGCCGCGCACGTTGATGCTTTGGTGGTCGCGGCCGCGGGTGATGCGCAGCGGCGATGAGGTGCGGGTTTCGACGCCGGTGAGCACCGCGTCCGCCATGCTGAAGCCTTTGATCTGGCGTTCGAATGCGGGCAGCGCGTCGCGGATCGCATCGATCGCGTACAGCGGCAGGCTGCTGCGATCGCGCTGGCCTAGATCGGTGGGCTGCACGCCGGGTTGGTACGACGGCTCGACGCTGCCGAGGCTGCTTGAGACCTGACCCCGGATGAAGTCGCCAACCAACTGCGCGGGTGCGCGGTAGTCGCCGCCGCCCAACTCGAACGCGCGCGACTCCCACTGGCGCTGGAACGCCATGCCGTCGAGCGGGTTGACCGGTCCGCTGGACTGGCTGTCTTGTCGATAGTCCTGTGGGTCGATGCCGACCACGATGCCGGCATTGGCGTTGCGTTCGTTGCGTGAGTACTGGCTCATGCCGTTGGTGACCACGCGGCCGACCTCGGAGGTGGCGGCCACCACCGTGCCGCCGGGGCACATGCAAAAGCTGTAGACCGCGCGGCCGTTGCTGGCGTGGTGAACCAACTTGTAGTCGGCCGCACCGAGGATCGGGTGGCCTGCGGCCGGGCCGAGCCGCGCGCGGTCGATCACGCCTTGCGGATGCTCGATGCGAAAGCCGATGGAAAACGGCTTGGCCTCCATGTGCACACCGCGCTGGTGCAGCATGGTGAAGGTGTCGCGCGCGCTATGGCCGAGTGCGATGACGACCTGATCGGCGGACAGCTGCTCGCCGCTGGCCAGCGTGACACCGCGTATCGCTTTGGTGCCGCTGGCATCGCTTTCAATCGACACATCGGCCACGCGTTGGCCGAAGCGCACCTCGCCGCCCAGCGCCTCGATCTCGGCGCGCATTTTCTAGACCACGCCGACCAACCTGAAGGTGCCGATGTGCGGTTTGGCGACGAACAAAATTTCATCTGGCGCACCGGCTTTGACAAATTCATCGAGCACCTTGCGCGTGAGGTGGCGCGGGTCGCTGATCTGGCTCCACAACTTGCCGTCGCTGAAGGTGCCCGCACCGCCCTCGCCGAACTGCACATTCGATTCGACATCGAGCACGCCTTGTCGCCACAACGCCCAGGTGTCTTTGGTGCGTTCGCGCACCTTGCGGCCGCGCTCCAAAACAATCGGCCGCAAACCCATTTGCGCCAGCACCAGCGCCGCAAAAATGCCGCACGGGCCGAAGCCCACCACGACGGGACGCTTGCCTGCGCTGGACGTGCCTGAGGCAAAGGCTGCCGGTGCAAAGCCTACAAATCGGTAGCGGGTGTCGGGCGCGGGCTTGATGTGCGGGTTGCCCGTGTGCCGCGCCAGCACTGCGGCTTCACTGGCCGCATCGGTCAGTTCGCAATCGACGGTGTAGATCAACAGCACCGCGGTTTTCTTGCGCGCGTCGTGGCTGCGCTTGAAGGTGGTGAAGGTAGTCAGTGCTGCGTCGTTCACGCCCAACTGCGCCAGCACCGCCGCACGCAACGCGGTGGCGTCGTGGTCTAGTGGCAGGCAAATGTCGGTCAGTCGGATCATGGCGTGGTGTCAGGTCTATAGGTGTGGTGGTAGCAGGTGGGAGTTTGGTGATCGGTCATGGGCAATGGGCAATCGGCAATGCGCAATGCGCAATGGGCAGAGACCAGCTCAACGCAGCGCCAGCAATTTTTCTTCTGCCAGCGCCAGCGGTTCAGGCAAGCCCGACAGCACCAGCGTGTCGCCTGCAGCCAGCACCAAATCCTCATCGGGCCGCGTCACGCTACCGGCTGCGCGGCGCACCGAGGCCACCGTCACGCCCACCGCATGCAGCGCTTGGTCGGCCAGCGTGTGGCCGATGCAAGCGCAGGCCAGTGGCAGCGTGACGCTGTGCAGACGCACATTGCCGAGCTCGTCCACCGTGTCGTCGTCGGCACCGTGAAAGTAGCCGCGCAGCAAGCCGTAGCGCGCATCGCGCTGGTCTTGCACCACCCGGATGACGCGGCGCATCGGCACGCCGACCAACGCCAACGCGTGGCTGGCCAACATCAACGAACCTTCAATCGCTTCGGGCACCACTTCGGTGGCACCGGCGGCTTGCAGCTTTTCCAGATCGGTGTCGTCGAGCGTGCGCACGATCACCGGCACGTGCGGCGCGTGCGCTTGCACCAGCCGCAAAATTTTCAGCGCCGATGCGGTGTCGTGGTAGCTCACCACCACCGCGTTGGCGCGCGCCAAGCCGGCCGCCATCAGGCTTTGCAGCCGTGCCGCATCACCGAACACCACGCTTTGACCGGCCGCGGCGGCCTGGCGCACGCGGTCGGGGTCGAGATCGAGCGCCATGTACGGAATGTGTTCGGCACCCAAGATACCGGCCAGGTTTTGCCCGCTGCGGCCGTAGCCCGCAATGATCACGTGCGCTTCGGTGTTGATGGCGCGCTTGGCGATGGTGGTCATGGCCACCGACTGCATCAACCAGTCGTTGGCGCTCAACCGCATCACGATGCGGTCGCTGTGCGCGATCAAAAACGGCGTGGCCAACATGCTGAGCACCATGCTGGCCAGCACCGGGCTGATCCACTGCGGCTCGATGAGTTGGCTTTGCGCGCCCAAGGTCAACAACACAAAACCGAACTCACCAGCCTGCGCCAAATACAAACCGGTGCGCAGCGCGGTGCCGGACGGCGTGCCGAACAGCCGCGCCAGTGCGGTGACCAGCGCGAATTTCACGATCACCGGCAGCAGCGACAGCAGCAGCACCAGCAACCACTGGTCGAGCACCGGCCGCCAGTCGAGCTTCATGCCGATGGTGATGAAAAACAGGCCCAGCAGCACATCGTGGAACGGGCGTATGTCGGTCTCGACCTGGTGCTTGTATTCGGTTTCGGCGATCAACATGCCGGCCACGAACGCACCGAGCGCCAGCGACAAACCGGCGGCTTCGGTCAGCCACGCCAGGCCGAGCGTGACCAACAGCAGGTTCAATATGAACAGCTCTTCGCTCTTGCGGCGGGCCACCAGCGTGAGCCACCAGCGCATGACTTTTTGGCCGCCGACCAGCAGCACGGCGAGCAACATCGCGGCCTTCAGTGCCGCCCAAGCCAGCGTCGCGACCAGATTGGTGCCGCCCGAATTGAGCGCCGGGATCAACACCAGCAACGGCACCACCGCCAGATCTTGGAACAGCAGCACGCCCATCACGCGGCGGCCGTGTTCACTTTCCAGCTCCAGCCGGTCGGCCATCATCTTGACGACGATGGCGGTGCTCGACATCGCCATCGCACCGGCCAACACCACCGCGCCTTGCCACGTCAGCTGCCAGGGTGTGTCGGTGTTTGCATACGCCCAGGCCAAAACAAAGTGCCCCAGCAAGACGCCGCTGATGGTGATCAGCACCTGTGCCAAGCCCAGGCCGAACACCAACTTGCGCATGCTCTTCAACTTCGGCAAATTGAATTCGAGGCCGATGACGAACATCAAAAAAACGACACCGAATTCGGCCAGGTGGCGCACGCCGACCGAGTCTTTGGCCAACGCAGTCGCGTTCGGCCCGATGACCACGCCCACTGCCAAGTAACCCAACATCGGCGGCAGCTTGGCCAGCCGACACAGCACCACACCGGCCACCGCGGCGATGAGGTACAGCAGGATCAATTCGAGCGTGGTGGCCATGGTGCCTTCGGACTGGCGCAGCGCGCACCAGCGTGGGTTTGACAAATTGGTTGCGGCTGCGACTGCGGGCAGTCAGCCAATGCGGGACATCGTCCGTGCATACAGCCCATGCATACGGTCCATGCATACAGCATCCACAGAGCGCGCCCATAAACCGCGCGCACAGACCGGGTGCCTAGAATGGCATTGGTCTTTTTTTTACCTGCGATTCGATCGTAATTGACACCTCTGTCCCCACCGTGCCCACACCGACTATCGCCGCCACTGTGTTGCCAGCGACTTTCGACGCAGCGCGCGCGTTGCAGTTGGCGCACGACACCTTCGACATCGAAGCCCGCGCGCTGCTCGGGCTGAAGGCGCGGCAGGGCGACAACTTCAGCCGCGCGGTTGAAACCATGCTGCGGTGCAGTGGCCGCATCGTCGTGATGGGCATGGGCAAGAGCGGCCATGTGGGTCGCAAGGTGGCCGCCACGTTGGCATCGACCGGCACGCCAGCGATGTTCGTGCACCCCGGCGAGGCGAGCCACGGCGACCTCGGCATGGTGACCCCGGCCGATGTGGTGGTGGCGATTTCCAACTCAGGCGAGAGCGATGAGATCGCTGCGCTGCTGCCCGCGTTGAAGCGGCTCGGCGTCGTGTTGATCAGCCTGACCGGTCGCGCCGACTCGCTGCTGGCGCGTCACGCCACCATCGCACTCGACTGCGGCGTCGACCAGGAAGCCTGCCCTTTGAACCTGGCACCGACCGCCAGCACCACCGCGCAAATGGCGCTGGGCGACGCGTTGGCGGTGGCGCTGCTCGATGCACGCGGTTTTCGCGAAGCCGACTTCGCGCGGTCGCACCCGGGCGGCAGCCTGGGCCGCAAATTACTGATGCATGTGCGCGACCTGATGGCAGCGGGCGATGCGGTTCCGCGCGTCGCACCCGACGCAAGCGTCAATGCACTGCTGCGCGAGATGACCAGCAAAGGTCTGGGCTTCACCGCGGTGGTGAATGCGCAAGCCGAGGTGTTGGGCATATTCACCGATGGCGATTTACGCCGCCTGATCGAACGCGGCGTCGACCTGCGCGCGCTGAGCGCGCAAGCAGTGATGCACGCGAACCCGAAAGTCATACGCGACGACGCGCTGGCGGTCGACGCGGCGGGGCTGATGGAGCAGCACCGAGTTACCAGCGTGCTGGTGGTCGATGCGGCAAACCAATTGGTCGGTGCGCTGAACCTGAATCAGTTGATGCGCGCGAAGGTGCTGTGATGGGCATCGATCCCGCCGCGGGCGTCGGCGCAACCGCCAACGCGCGGCCGCTTATCCCTGCGCTGTCGTTTGCGCCCGCGCTGTTGCAAGCGGCAGCCGGTATACGCGCTGTCATTTTTGATGTCGATGGCGTGCTCACCGACGGCACGATATTCATCAGCGAGCACGGCGAAACTTTCAAATCGTTCAACGCGCTCGATGGCCACGGCCTGAAGCTGCTGGCACTCGGCGGCATCACGCCGGTGGTGATCACCGGCCGCGACTCTGCCGCCGTGCGCCGCCGCATCGCCGATCTCGGCATTGCGCATGCCGTCTATGGCGCGCATGACAAGCTGGCGGCAGCCATCGGCGTCATGCACGCGCTGCAACTTGGTTGGAATGCCCTGGCGGTGATGGGCGACGATTGGCCTGATTTGCCGCTGCTCACCCGCGCCGCGTTTGCCTGCGCGCCAGCCAATGCGCATGCCGAGGCCAAGGCGGCGGCGCACTACGTGACGCAGGCCCGCGGCGGCTTTGGTGCGGCGCGCGAATGTGCTGACTTGCTGCTGATGGCGAGCGGGCGTTATGCCGCCCTGCTGCAGGGTCAGCAGTCGACGCTGGACCGCGCGGCATGAGCGGCGGCGGGTGGTCGCGGTGGTGAATGCGACGGGCGATTCGAGCCTGTTGCCTGCCGCCGAACCCACAAGCCGCCGCTACGTCGAGCCGCTGCACCGGCGCGTGTTGAGTCGGCTGTCGGCCTATTTGCCGCTGTTGTTGATGGCGCTGCTGGCGCTGGCGACTTGGTGGCTGGTGAAGAACACGCCAGTATTTCAAGGCGACAAACCCGTCGCCGAACCGCGCCACATTGCCGACTACCAAATGCGCGGCTTCACGGTGCAACGGTTTGCCGCCGACGGTGCCTTGCGCGTGCAAATTGAAGGCACCGAGCTGCGCCATTTTCCAGACACCGACACGCTGGAAATCGACAACGCGCGCATCCGCGCCATCAACCCCGACGGCCACGTCACGCGGGCTTCGGCGCAAAAAGCGCTGTCCAACGGCGACGCGTCGGAGCTGCAATTGAGCGGCCAGGCGCATGTCGTGCGTGAGGCGTATGCGGCAGCCGACGGCAGCGGTGCGGCCGACGCGCCGGTTGATTTTCGGGGTGAGTTTTTGCACGCGTTCTTGCGCACCGAACAAGTCAAGTCGCACCTGCCGGTCACCATCACGCGCGGCCACACGCAATTGCAAGGCGCCGCGATGACCTATGACAACCTGTCGCGCGTGGCGCAATTCAACGGCCGCGTGCGTGCGACGTTCGGCGTGCCGGGGTCAGCCGCTGCCGGGTCGCCTGTGGTGGTGTTGCCCGCTGCCCCGCGGGTGCCTGCTGCGCGCTAATGCGCCCGGCGCGTTTGCACACACCGCCGTCGCCGTGACGACCCGGTTGGTTTTCATCACCGGCGCATCGAGCGGGATCGGGTTGGCACTGGCCGCCCGATTCCAACAAGCCGGTTGGCGCCTCGCGCTGGTGGCGCGGCGAGGACCCGCAATGATTGCGTGGGCCGAGTCGCGCGGACTGGGCCCGGCACAGTGCGTGGTGTATGCCGCCGACGTGTGCGATGTCGACAGCATCGTGGCCGCAGCGCGCCGGTGCATCGCGGCGCAGGGCCTGCCCGACGTAGTCATTGCCAATGCAGGCATCAGCATGGGCATGGACACGGCCGAGCGCGACGACCTGGAAGTGATGCGCGCGATTTTCGAGACCAACACCATCGGCATGGCGGCGACGTTTCATCCGTTCGTGCGCGCGCTGTGCGAACGGCGACACGGCACGTTGGTCGGCATTGCCAGCGTGGCCGCTGAACGCGGACTGCCCGGCCACGGCGCGTACTGCGCGAGCAAAGCGGCCGTGGTGAGCTACTGCGAAAGTTTGCGGGTCGAATGTCGACCGTTCGGCGTCAAGGTGGTGACGCTCAGCCCGGGATATGTAGACACACCATTGACGCGCGAAAACCAGTATCCGATGCCATTTTTAATGCGCCCGGAAGCATTTGCTGAAACCGCTTTTCGCGCCATCGAACAAGGCGTGAGTCAGCGGGTGATTCCATGGCAAATGGGCATCGTGGCGCGACTGTTGCGATGGTTACCGAATGCGCTGTACGACCGCGCCACCGGCCATATTCCGCGCAAACACCGTAAACACCGCGACGGTGATTAAGCGCCGCACAAAACAAAACGGCTGCACCACAGGGCACAGCCGTTTTTTTGGCATCTGGCGCGGTATGTTCAACGTATTCGTGAACAAACCGCCGCTGGTTTAGTAACCGCCGCGACCACCGCCGCCGCCGCCGCCGCCGCCGCCACCGTAGCCACCGCCACCGCCGGAACGACCACCGCCGCCACCGCCGCTGCCGTAACCACCGCCGCCACCGCCGGAGCGTCCACCGCCA
>JAYUGJ010000134.1:0-33133 GCA_043738425.1 Burkholderiales bacterium | reverse complement strand
CCATCTTCAAGCTTCACAACGCGGCCAGAACCCAATGTGGTTTGTCCTGCTGAAAACACCAAATCAAAATCATTATCGGTTTGGGTCGCTTCTAACTTTACGTTTGTTATAGGTGGCAGATCTTTGAAATAATGCGAAGTCACATCTTCAATTTGGAACGTGAAGCTAATTGCGTTCTTTGGCAGCAGGCGAATTTGCTTTGCTTTGGCGAGAGCATTGGCTGGAAGATCGATTTGGAACGTGCCTTCTGAGACACGGCCATCTACTACATTTTCTGTGATCCAAGCTCTTGACCTTGGCGCCACAATGGGGGGCCATAATTTTTTCAGCAGCGTCGCAGACACGTCCCGCACGCGGCCAGCCAGCTGAATGCCAGCCGATTCATCGCCGCCCGTTATAATACCGCGCATGCGTACTCCAGTGTTTCCGGACATCACAACAAGATCAGAAATATCGAGACGGGCTTGTTCAATTGCTGCACGGCCTTTGAACTCTATACGATCGACCAGCACTGGATCGGTGTCTGTAACTTTGGATTCAATGTTTACATTTTGAGCAAGTAAAGCAATTTCAAAAGCATCCAATTTTCCATCAGGTAACCGAACGGGTGTAAGTTTGCCCGAGATATCAGCGCGCGAGCCACCGACGAGAAGTGAGGAATCTACAATATCAAAAACTCCGGTGTTAGCTTCATAATTGATATGAAAACTACCATCATCAATATCTATTGGTTGGGCCAAATAATCGGGCAAATTTAGTTGCCCTGCCCCCGCAGTTAACTCGGCATTGGCTTTGGTTATAGTGCCATCTTCTTTTGCTTCAATTTCAATGTGACCGGCAAAGGGTGTTTGCACTTTTGCAAATTGTGATAGGGCGAAAATCTTTTCCGCCACATTCGCAGGTATTAGATTTTCAACAACGGTGCTCACTGAGAACGATTTTGATTGACGTTGATAAGTTATTGAGAATTCCGCGTGCCATGGTTGACTGCTGGTGGCCACATCTGCTTTAGCCAGCACAGCAAATCCGTAGGGCATTTTTTTGAAGGTTAAATCGGCTGAGGGCGCATACCAATTGGCTCCATTGGCATCATCGTAAACATTGACCACAGCTTCACTGATGCGAATGCTGTTAAGGGCAGAGACAGAATTTTTGGAATCATGTGCGTCCAAAAGCGCAATAAGTTTCGCACCGCTTGTGGATGTTGAAGGAGCTGGACCTATAGAGTTGTCCTTACCATCCAGCTCTTTAAAGTTTTCGTCAATAACCACAGGTACAGCACTGTCATCCGCTTGGCCACTCACACCCAGTGTTAATGTTCCATCTAAATTTCTTCTTGCACTTATTTTCGGGCCAATCAGCTCCAACGAGTCAGCGACAATCTTTCCCGACAATAAGCTTGTGGTATCCAGCGAGACCGCAGCACGCGGGGCGGAAGCGATGACATTTCCCTCAGCATCGCGCAGCACTAAACTGCGGAAACGGACATGCGGAATATTGCCCTTGGGGTCAACCTCCAGCACGGCCCCACCAAGGCTCACTTTCATGTCTGTAAGTTGTTGATTTATTGCAGCTTCAATTCGCCCGTTGAGAAAGGAGAGTGAAATTGGACCTTGAGTTAAGCGCCAAAAGAACAACGCAATTGCCAGCACAGCAATGACTATGAACGACAAGAGTGATAGCATTGATATTTTTAACAGTCTTAACCGCAACGCCCTAGGTTCCAATCATCATATGTTCTCGTCGATTCCTATTGCCATTCTTCCACCAAATCGCTTTAGTTCCAAGCGGTAATGGCCAGCAAAGCTTGTTCAAAAAATGACGGTTTTTGGGATAATGACATTCTTGCAAAATCAGGCTAAACTTCATTAGCACCACAATTTTGCCACAGGTGCGGGTGAACGAGTGTGATCATGTTTTTTAAGAAACCCAAAAGCGAAACTGAAAACACGTCCAGCGCACTTGATCCTTCCTATATTGCGAGGGACACGTCATTTGAAGGGAACATCATTTGCGATGGTGAAATCCATATTGACGGCATGGTGCGTGGCACTGTGCGCGCACATACTTGCTTGATTGATGCCCATGGTGAAATCCATGGTGAGCTTACGGCCCAGCATATATTTATTCGGGGCCGCATGATTGGTCCAGTCACTGGCACACATGTGAACATTCAAGCGGGTGCCCATGTTGAAGGCAATGTGACCAATGAAACCATCAGCATTGAAAATGGGGCCTATGTTTATGGCTCCATGCGTCAAGGTGGGTTAAGCGAGCCGCAATCAGCCCCCACCCCTGAGCCCTTTAAAACAATGACGGTTTCACCCCATGTGGAAGATGTGATTGATAATGTGCGGCCCTTAAAGTCCGCCCTGCCTTAAACCTTAATCAATATCTTCAATTGCGTCAGCGCCGCCATGAATGCGGTGGGCGAGTGAGGCTTGGATAAAATCATCGAGCTCGCCACCCAGAACGGCTGTTGGATTGGTGCTGGTAAAGCCAGTGCGCAAATCTTTCACCAGCTGATAAGGCTGCAACACATAAGAGCGGATTTGGTGGCCCCAGCCGATATCAGTTTTGGTGGCGTTGGCGGCATCAACTTTATCTTGCTTCAACTGCACTTCGCGTTCGTAAAGTCTGGACTTCAACATCTTTAAAGCCGTGGCGCGGTTTTTATGTTGTGAGCGCTCAGCTTGGCAGGCCACAATAATGCCAGTGGGCATATGGGTGATGCGCACGGCAGAATCAGTGGTGTTAATGTGCTGACCACCGGCACCCGAAGCGCGAAAGGTGTCGGTGCGCACGTCGGACGGGTTGATGTCGATCTCGATCGAGTCGTCGACCTCGGGGTAGACGAACAGGCTGGCGAACGAGGTGTGGCGGCCACCGGCTGAATCGAACGGACTTTTGCGCACCAGCCGGTGCACACCGGTTTCGGTGCGCAGCAAACCGAATGCGTACTCACCTTCGACTTTGATGGTGGCGCTTTTGATGCCCGCGATGTCGCCCACGGTTTCGTCTTCCAACGTCGCCTTGAAGCCTTTGCGTTCACAGTACTTCAGGTACTGGCGCAACAGCATGCCGGCCCAATCGCACGCTTCCGTACCGCCCGCGCCGGCCTGGATGTCGATAAAGCAATTGCTCGGGTCGGCCGGGTTGTTGAACATGCGGCGGAACTCGAGCTGCGCTATCGCGTGTTCCAGTTTTTTTGCGTCGGCCTCGATCGCTACCAAACCGTCGAAGTCGGCGTCGGCCTTCGACATGGCATACAGCTCGGTGTTGTCCGACAAATTGCTGGTCAGGTGGTCGATGGTGTGCACCACCGCTTCCAACGTGCGCTTTTCGCGACCCAGTTCTTGCGCCCGCTTGGGCTCATTCCAGACCGCCGGGTTTTCCAGCGCGGCATTGACTTCGTTCAGTCGCAGGGCTTTCCGGTCGTAGTCAAAGATACCCCCGGAGGTCGACCGTGCGTGCGCTCAGGTCGACCAATTGGTTGCCGATGGCATTGATGTGTTCGATATCCATGGTGTGCTTTGCTTGCTCAAAATTCGGTTCTCAATTCTCTCACGCAGCCCTCGCTAGACTGGCTGGCCGACGGGTGTCGATTGGCGTTGTGCGTTGTGTCGCACTCCGCATGCCATGCGCTGTTTTTGTCCCGGTATTCGCCGACTTCGCCAGCGATACGGCGGTCGATATGCGTGTCGCTAAGTGTGTCGATGTTCCTGTTGAAAGCCCCACCGTTCCATGCCGCTCAGCCCGCTCCAACAAACCCATTGGCGTAAAAACCTGCAACTCACCGGTGCCATGCTGACGCTGTGGTTCCTGGTGACTTTCGTGTTGATTTTCTTTGCACGCGACTTGAGCTTTCAGTTTTTTGGTGGGCCGTTCAGCTATTGGCTTGCGGCGCAGGGTGCGCCGCTGGTTTATGTGTTGATCGTGGCCGGCTACGCCGCCCGCATGGAACAACTCGACCGCCAATACGGCGTGGCGGAAGACGACCACCCGTGAGCGCGGTTGAACTTGCGCGAAGCGCGCTCGGCGGCAGCGCATTGCAGGTCACGCCGGTATGTTTGGGCACGATGACGTTTGGTCAACAGGTGGGTGAGGCCGAAGCGCACCGCCTGCTCGACCATGCGTTGGCGCACGGCGTTAACTTCATCGATACCGCCGAGATGTATTCGGTACCGCCACGCCGTGACACGTTCGGTGCCACCGAACGCATCGTCGGCAGCTGGTTTGCCAGCCGACCTGCCGCCCGCCACAACCTGGTGTTGGCGACCAAGGTCGCAGGCCCGGCGCGCAGCATGGACTGGATACGCGACGGCCGCACCGACGTGACAGCGGCCGACATCGTGCAAGCGTGTGACGACAGCCTGGCGCGGTTGCGCACCGATGTCATCGACCTGTACCAAATCCACTGGCCGAACCGCAACGTGCCGGTGTTTGGAACGCTTTATTTCGAGCCGCAACATGACCGGGTGGTGACCTCGATCCACGCGCAGCTGGAGGCACTGCAAAGTTTGGTGCGCGCCGGCAAAGTGCGCTACATCGGCTTGAGCAACGAAACGCCGTGGGGCGTGGCGGAGTTCGTTCGGCTGGCCGAAACGCACGGCCTGCCGCGCGTGGTGAGCGTGCAAAACCCGTATGCGCTGGTGAACCGCGCGGTCGACAACGGGCTCGATGAAACCTTGCATCGGCTGGGTGTCGGGTTGCTGGCGTATTCGCCGCTTGGCTTCGGCACCCTGACGGGCAAGTACGACGCGCTCGGGTTGCTCGACAGCCAGTCAGCAGGCCGCCTGGCGCAGTTCGAATCGATGCGGCAGCAGCGCTGGGCGCGGCCCGAAACGCTGCATGCAGCGCAGCAGTACAACGCACTGGCGCGCACGCACGGCCTCACGCCAACGCGTATGGCGCTGGCGTTTTGCTACACCAACTGGCGCGTTGCCAGCACCATCATCGGCGTGACGTCGATCGCGCAGTTGGACGAGAACCTGGCTGCGTGGGGCACCACGCTGTCAGCAGAATTGCTGCAACGCATCGATGCCATCCGCTGGGTCCACCGCGATCCGGCGCAATGAATGGAATGACAGCCTGCGCTGACTTCACCGACGATTGCCACCCATCCAGATGACCCGCAAAGACCACGCTTCAGAAACCCCGGCGACGCAACTCCTCAAGCGCCGAGCTGTCATCTATTCGGAACATTTCTACGACTACCTCGACAACGGCGGCACCGCCGAGTCGTCACGGCAGCTCGGCGTCGACGAACACCACGTCGTCAAAACCCTGGTGATGGAAGACGACACCGCGCAGCCGATGTTGGTACTGATGCACGGCGACTGGCAGGTCAGCACTAAAAACCTGGCACGCCAAATTCACGCCAAGAAAGTACAGAACTGCAAGCCCGAGGTGGCACAGCGCCACAGCGGTTATCTGGTCGGTGGCACCTCGCCGTTCGGCACCAAAAAAGCGATGCCGATCTATGTCGAGGCGACGGTGCTCGAGTTGCCGCGCATCTATATCAACGCAGGCCAGCGCGGCTACCTGGTCGGCATCGACCCGAAAGTGCTGGTCACGTTGCTCGGCGCGCGACCGGTGCAGTGCGCCACCGGCGGGCCGGTCGTGGTGCACAAACCGTTGAAATCGCAACGCTGAATTGGCGTTGCTGGGTTGGCGGTGCGGTGGTTCGGTGATCGACGCTTGCGTTGTGGCGAACATATCGCTGCGAATGTCTCACTACGAATGTGTCAGTGCGGATGCGTCATTGCTATCGCGTCGTCAATGCTGCCGCGTGGCGGTGGTGGTGGTGGTGGTGGCGGCGGAGATGGCGTCGCCCGCAATGCCGCAAGCCGCCGCCCGTGCGCACCGGGCCGGGTTTTCAGGGCGCAAAATCTGCGTTCACTTTGCATCGATTTCGCCATGGAGTTTGTCACCCCCATCCTCGCCGCAGCGGCTGCTTACCTGATCGGTTCGTTGTCGTTCGCCGTGCTGGTCAGCCGAGCGATGGGGTTGGGCGACCCGCGCAGTTACGGCTCGGGCAACCCGGGTGCCACCAACGTATTGCGTACCGGTAACAAAGGTGCTGCGCTGCTGACGCTGGCGCTCGATGCACTGAAAGGCTTTGTGCCGGTCTGGGCGGTGGCAGCGTTCGGCGCGCCGCTGGGCCTGGGCGAGGGCACCGCGGCACTGGTCGGCGTGGCGGCGTTTTTGGGCCACTTGTGGCCGCTGTTCTTCGGCTTCAAAGGCGGTAAAGGCGTGGCCACTGCGGCCGGCGTGCTGATGGGTTTGAACCCGTTGCTGGGCGTGGCCAGCCTGGCCAGCTTCGCCATCGTGGCGTACTTTTTTCGCTATGTGTCGCTGGCCTCGTTGGTGGCCGCGGTGTTCGCGCCGTTTTATCAACTGCTGATGTGGGGCGGCGGGCCTACCGCGGTGGCCGTGGGCGTGATGGCGTTGTTGCTGGTCTGGCGGCACAGCGCCAACATCCGCAAGTTACTCGACGGCACCGAGCGCAAGCTGGGGCAAACCACCGCAGCGCCACAGGCCACGGTGCGCAGCCAGCACCACCACCACAAACCGTGAGTCGGCACCACGCGAACAGGCAAGTCGCCAACCACGCAACGCAGCCAACGCACACCATGCAAAGCGACAGCACATGCCACAAAGTCTGAGGCGTTTTCATGTGGGAGACCGGCTGTCCGAGATGGCCACTTTCAACCACGTGGTGTACCTCGCCGGCCAGGTGCCCGGCGACTCCACGCAAGGCATCGCCGGCCAGACGCGGCAGGTGTTGGCCGCGATCGACCGGCTGTTGGCCGAGGCGGGCACCGACAACGGCCACATCTTGATGGCCACTATTTATCTGGCCGACCTGGCCGATTTCGACGCGATGAATGCGGTGTGGGACGACTGGGTCCCGCCGGGCGATGCGCCACCGCGTGCCACCGTGCAAGCGCACTTGGCGCAGCCGGGCTGGAAGATCGAGGTGGTGGTCACTGCCGCGCTGTCGGCCAGTGCCTGAGCCGTATCGATTGGCAAGCGGCATGTCGTTGAAACGCTGGATGCGTCCGCTGTTGATTGCCGCGGCGGCCTACGTGTTGCTGCTGGCGATGAAGTCGCGCACCGATGAACAAGCCGGCCAGGCGCTGGTCGAGTTGGCCAGGCCGGGCGATATCGTGATGCTGTCGTCAGTGACCTGCCGATACTGCAAAAGCGCCCACCGGTTCATGACCGAGCGGGCCATTCCATTCAGCGAATGTTTCATCGAGCGCGATGCAGCGTGCGCTGCAAGTTACCGCGCCCAACAGTCGCCCGGCACGCCAACTTTGTTGGTGCGCGGCCAGCGGCTGGTCGGCTTCGATGCGGCAGCGGTTGCGCAAGCACTGGCCGGCAATGCGGCGGTCAGCCACCCCTAAAAACCTGGCACCTACGTCGGTGACATGGAGAAATCGGCGGTGCGCTGGGTCAATCGGTTTGCAACCCCAGCGCCGCCGGGTCTCCGCGACCGATACGCAGCAGCACCGGTAACTCGCCAGTCAGGTCGACCACCGTGGTCGGCTGTGCGGCACACGCGCCCGCATCGACCACCGCTTGCACCAGCTTTTGGTAGCGCTGGCGGATCTCGTCGGGGTCATTCAGCGGTTCGGTTTCGTCGCGCGGGATCAGCGTCGTCGCGAGCAGCGCCTCGCCGTGCACCTCGAGCAAGGCTTGCAGCACGTGGTGGTCGGGCACACGCAGCCCAATCGTGCGACGTGACGGATGCGACAGCCGCCGCGGCACTTCCTTCGATGCATCCAAGATGAAAGTAAACGGTCCCGGCGTGCCCAGCTTCAGCAACCGGTATTGCTGGTTATCGACCCGCGCGTAGCTGGCCAGCTCGCTCAAATCGCGGCACAGCAGCGTCAGGTGGTGCTTTTCATCGATGCCGCGGATGCGCCGCAGGTTTTCCACTGCGGCCTTGTCGTCCAAGCGGCAAACCAGCGCGTAGCTGGAATCGGTAGGCACCGCCACCACGCCCCCACTTTGCAAAATTTGCACCGCCTGTTTCAGCAAGCGCGGCTGCGGGTTGTCAGGGTGCAGTTCGAAGTGCTGGGACATACGGTGGATTGTCAGCGGCCTGCTGCGGTCGCCGCCACGCTGCCGTCAGTCGAATAGCTGATCTCGCAATGCGAGTAGTGGCTTGAGAAGTGGCACCTTGCTGCGTGCCGCATGTCGTGGGCCGTGTGCCGTGTGTCGTGTGCCGTGTGCCGTGGGCCGATTAAAACGTCGCGTCGATGTGCAGCACGCCGACATTTCCTGGCGGGCTCGAGGCGGTCGACCCCTTACCCCGCCCGCTGAACCCGATCGGCCAACGCCTCCCACACCGGCGTCAACCGCGCGGGCGATGCGGGCAGGGTGCCGAGGTCGGTGCGGCTTTCGGTGGGGCTGTGGAAGTCGCTGCCGCGTGAGGCGAGCAGGTCGAACTCGATCGCCATGTCGGCGTACTTGAGGTAGTCGGCGCTGCCGTGGCTGCCGGTAACTACCTCGACGCCGCGGCCACCGTGGGCTTTGAATTCGCTGAACAGCGCGAACTCTTCATTGACCGTGAATTTGTAGCGGCCGGGGTGCGCGATCACGGCTGCCCCACCGGCCTGGGTGATCCAGCGCACCGCGTCGCCGAGTGCGGCCCAGCGGTGTTCGACATAACCGGGCTTGCCTTCGACGAGGTATTTGCGAAACACCTCGTGGGTGCTGCCGCACACGCCCGACTCGACCAAAAACCGCGCGAAGTGCGTGCGTGCAATCAGCTCGGGGTTGCCGGCATACGCCAGCGCACCTTCAAATGCGCCGGCAATGCCGACCTTGGCCAGGCCATCGGCCATGTCTTGCGCGCGCGCGGTGCGACCGCCGCGGGTGGCGACCAGTCCGGCGTTCAGCGCCGCGTCGTCCACATCGAAACCCAGACCGACGATATGCACCGTGCGGCCGGCGAACGTCACCGAAATTTCAGTGCCTGTCAGGTACGGCAAGCCAGCGGCCAGCGCGGCATCACGGGCCCGAATTTGCCCGCCGATCTCGTCGTGGTCGGTCAGCGCCCACAGGTCGACGCCATTGGCTTTGGCGCGGGTAGCCAGGGCCTCGGGCGCCAGGGTGCCGTCGGATACGCACGAATGACAGTGAAGGTCGGCATTGAGCCAGGCGGTTGGTTGATTCACCGGTCAATTGTAGGTAGCAGGGGTGTCGCACTCGGTGCGCCCATCGCCCGTGTGCAGGGGCTTGTTCAGCGCCTCGTCACCCGAGCGGCGGGGTCGGCTCGATGCGTCGCTCGGTTATGGTTTGGATGGCCATGTGCCGGGCCACCGGCGGACACATTCGCCGGCGTTCACGTTGCTTACTGCCCCATCCGAGTCGTATGTCTTGCCACCAAGGAGAACGAAATTAGCCTCAATTCACCACTGACCCGCCGCGCCTGCCTGAGCCTTGCCGCGCTGGTGCTCACCCCCGTCACCGGGCGTGCACAAACCACCAAAGTCGACACCGAGTTCTTGATGACGCTGTACGCACCGCTCGATGCACCGCTGCAAATAGACAAAACACTGCTGGTCTACAACGTATTGAACGGCGGCTGGGTCAAAGGCCCCAAGGTCAACGGGAAGTTGCTGGCTCCGGGGGCCGATTGGCTGCGGGTCATGCCCGACGGCAACCTGCGTTTGGATGTGCGTGCCGCCATCAAGACCGCCGACGGCGCGCTGGTCTACATCACCTACAACGGCGTGATCAGCCATTCGAAAGACAGTGCCGACCGGTTGGCCAAGGGCGAGACGTTGACCTCGAAAGACCTGTACTTCATCACCGCACCCACGATGCAAACCGCATCCGAAAAGTACGCGTGGCTCAACCACGTGCAATGCGTCGGCAAGATGGTGGAAGTGAAGTTCGGCGAGGGGTCGTACGTCAAGTACGACATATTTATCGCGCGTTGAGTGGCGACGGGTAGGCGCGGTGCCAGGTCTTAAGTAAGGGCCTGCGCCGCTTCGACAATCATCTGCAGTCGCTGGCGGCCGTTGTATTCATCGACGCTCAATCGGTAGGCCAGCGTGACGCGGGCGGGCAGGGTGTCGATGTGGCCGAACCAGATGGCGTCGCGCACGGTGCCGGCGTGCTTGACGCACAGCTTCAGGTGCTTTTCGCCGACCAGGCGTTGGCTGATGACCTCGACCTCGTCGCTGAACAGCGGGGCCTCGAACGACGGCCCCCACACCTGTGCGTTGAGCGCGCGCACCGTGTCGGCGGTGAAGTGCTCGATGCCGAGTGGGCCGTCGCTTAGCACCCGGCGTTCCAGCGTGGCGGCGTCGAGCCCTTCGCGTGCGGCTTGTTGGAATGCGGCATCGAAGGTCGCGAAGTCGGTTTCGGCCAGCGTGCAGCCGGCAGCCATGGCGTGGCCACCGAATTTTTTCAGGACGCCGGGGTGGCGCTTGCTGACGAGGTCTAGCGCGTCGCGCAAGTGGAATCCGTCGATGGACCGGCCCGAGCCTTTCAACAAGCCATCGAGGCCGCGCGCGAACACGAATGTCGGGCGGTGCATTTGGTCTTTCAGCCGTGAGGCCACGATGCCGACCACGCCTTCGTGAAAGTCGCGGTCATAGATGGCGAGTGCGGGCGGCGTGCTGGCCGGGTCGGTTAGTTTTTCCAGCAGTTCGGCGAGCAGCAGTTCGGCTTGATCGCGCATGCCGCTTTCCACTTCGCGCCGTTCGCGGTTGATGGCGTCGAGCTGCTGTGCAAGTTCGGCCGCGCGCGCCGGGTCATCGGTCAGCAGGCACTCGATGCCCAGTGTCATGTCAGACAAGCGGCCGGCTGCGTTGATGCGCGGCCCCAGCGCAAAGCCGAAGTCGAAGCCAGCGGCGCGCGCCGGATCGCGTCCTGCTGCGCTGAACAGTGCCGCCACGCCGACCTGCATGCGACCGGCGCGGATGCGCTTCAAGCCTTGCGCTACCAGCCGCCGGTTGTTGGCATCGAGCCGCACCACATCGGCCACCGTGCCCAGTGCAACCAAATCGAGCAGCGTGTCGAGCTTGGGTTGTGGCGGTGCGCCAGGCGACGGCTCAATACCTGACCCCGCAGAAAAAACGCCGCGCATGCGCAACTCACTGCGCAGCGCCAGCAGCACATAAAACACCACACCGACGCCGGCCAGATGTTTGCTCGGAAAACTGCAGCCGGGCTGGTTGGGATTGACGATGACATTGGCGTCGGGCAACTCGATCAGGTCGTCGGTTTGTGCCGGCAGGTGGTGGTCGGTCACCACCACCGACAGGCCCATTGCGCGGGCATGCGCCACACCGGCGATGCTGGCAATGCCGTTGTCCACCGTCACCAACACCTGCGCGCCTTGGGCGATGGCCAAATCGACAATGGCCGGCGTGAGGCCGTAGCCGTGCACCGCGCGGTCAGGCACCACGTACACCAGCGTGCCTGGTGCGGCACCCAACAGCGCGAGGCCGCGCAACGCGACTGCGCACGCGGTAGCGCCGTCGCAGTCGTAGTCGGCCACCACGCACAGCTTGCGCCGATCGCGCAATGCGTCGGCCAACAGCGTGGCAGCGACTGCCGCGCCGTGCAAAGCAGCCGGTGGCAGCAGGCGTGCCAACCCGTCGTCCAATTCATCGATGTCACGCACCCCGCGTGATGCGAACAGCCGCGCCAGCAGGGGCGGCACGCCCGCGGCCTCGAGCGCCCACGCGGCGCGGGGGGCCAGGGCACGCAACGTCAGTGTGGGTGGGGTCATTGGGACGGGCAGGGGCAGGGGCAGTGACAAGGGCAAGAGCAGGGGCAGGTGTTTAGCGGCAGCGCCCGCCTCTGCGCGGGTGGCTTGGGTTGCAGCGGCGACACACGCTTCGGCGCGTGCATTTCACAGTGCACCCAGCACCGCATGCGGCTCGACGCCGGTTTTGAATGAATCGCTGACGCGCCGCCACAGCGACCGCGGTGCGGTTTGGTAGCGCTGCGCGCTGCGCTCGCCGCACAACGTCAGCGACAACGTTCGGCCGTGCACCGCATGTTCGAGCCATGGGCCCAGCATGTCGGCGTCGAGGGCGCGCCACGCATCTGCCCAGGCCGCCCAGTTTTCGGCCAACAGCGGTGCGCGCAGCCGGTCGTCTACCGTGATGCCGTCGGTGGTGGTTTGCGCAGCGCCGCAGCCGCTGAGCCAAAACGAATTGACCGGCAGCGCGCCGCGCGCCTCACGGCCCGCGTTGATCGGGTGGTTGTGCAGCAGCATTTGCACTTCGTTTTGCAAGCGCCGCAGCCAGCGCGTGCGCGCCAGCTGCTCGGGCGTGCTGTGCGGGTCCGCGCGCAGCCACAGGTCGACGTTGCGGTGGATGGCGCGGTCGATCGAGGCGCACGGCAAGTCGGCCAAATACGGATGCGCCAAGGACCAGCGCAGCGGCGCGGCCCAGCTCAAACGGCCCGCCGGCGCGCTGTCGGGTCCGTCGGCGCCCTCGTCGAACAGTGGCCGCACGGCAGCAAACAACGCACGTGATTCGTCAACGTCCAATGCGAGTTCGATCGGGTCTGCCAGCGTGATGTGTTCGCGGCCCACGTGCCAGTGCACCGGCGTCAGCAACCCCCATGGCAGTGTGCCGATATCGAGTCCATCGGCGCGCGCTTGCCGTGCGGCCCACGGCCAGCAGCCGTCGCTGCCTTGCCAGCCATAGGCGGCAGCCAATGCGCGTTCGTGCGGCGGCGACAAGGTGTATTCATCGCCCACGTCGCGCGGTGCAGGCTGCAGCTCGCGCAGCAACCGCGCCAGGTTCGGCAGGCTCAGCCCGCGCAAGGTGGGTGTGCTGGCGGCCGACACTGCGCTGGCATAAGGAATGAGCAAGTGCATCGCCGCATTGTCCGATGCGGTTGCACAGCCGTCGACACCGGGCGGCTACACGCGCCCACACGCGCCCACACCCGCCCACACCCGCCCTCAAAATCGCCGCATGCGAATTTTAGGAATCGACCCCGGCTTGCGCACCACCGGTTTTGGCGTCATCGAATCGGTGGGTTCCAAATTGGCCTACGTGGCCAGCGGCACCATCAAAACCGACACCGTCGCGATCGGTGAATTGCCCGCGCGGTTGAAGATCATCTTCGACGGCGTGCGTGAAGTCAGCGGCCGTTATCAACCCGATTGCGCTGCGGTGGAAATCGTCTTCGTCAACGTCAACCCGCAGTCCACCTTGCTGCTCGGCCAGGCGCGCGGCGCGGCCATCACCGCTTTGGTCACCGGCGGCCTGGAGGTGTCTGAATACACCGCGCTGCAAATGAAAAAAGCAGTCGTCGGCCACGGCCATGCACGCAAGGAACAGGTGCAAGACATGGTGATGCGCCTGTTGCAACTGCCCGGCCTGCCCAGCAAGGACGCTGCCGATGCACTCGGGCTGGCCGTCTGCCACGCGCACGCTGGCGCGTCGTTTGCGGCAATGGCCAAAGCTGCCACGCTGGTGCGCCGCTCACACGCGCAATTCAAAGGCGGCCGCACGTATTGACGGCCGATGCGCTTGCTCTTGCGCGTTCACTTGCGTGCTCATTTGCGCGTTCTTTTGTGAGTTCTTTTGCGAGTTCGTTTGCACGTCAACCGCGCAAGCTCGAAGCGAAAGCACAGGCCGACTCGACGTGCAGCGGTGGTGGATCCGTTCTACCCAAAGCGCGGCCCAATGACGGCAAGGTCATTTGGGGTCAGCGTGCTGCGATGTGCAGTGCCGCAGTACTGCGGTGCAATTGGCTCGCCGCCTGCGGTGTTTTACTGCCGTCAAGGCGGCGCGTCATGGTCACGACATCCAAACGGTGGACCGTAGTAGCCATTCTGTCGAAGGTCGATCTCAGCCGTGCGCACGGGCTGCCCGTCGACCGCTTGACCCTGTTGATGCGCGACGCCACACGCATCTTGCTCGCCTACTTCATCGACTACCCCGCGGCGCTGCTCTGCGCGTTGGCACCGCAGCGAACGCTGCAGGATTTCGTGTTGACCTACTCGGTCATTCCGTCGGCCGATTTTCAGAACGCGCTGATCACCGCACCGGCCAAATTCAGCGCCCACACGCGTTTGGTCCCAGCAAAAAAGCGGAAGCAAAACACGCCATCGGCCGCCCCCCCGGTATTGACCCGTTGGCATTGGCCCGACGTCAAAGCGACCCAAGCGGTGCTGCAACAACGCACCATGCAAGCGATCGTCGGCGCAGACGAGCGCCCACGCGACCAGTCGTTCGAGATCCTCGCAGAGGTCACCGCCGCGCAAGCCGTCACTGCATTGGAAGTGCGCTTGCCCAACGAGCTGGGCAACGGTCTGGTCGTGTCCTACCAGTCCCAACAAGCGTGGGCCGAGCCGCGAAGTGCTGGCCTGATGATGAAGTTTTAGGCGGTGCCAGGGTGCGAATAAACGCCCGCGGCTAATGCATGAACTACCTTCAATCGGCTGAATGTTCCAGCCTCAACAGCTGTCGCAATGCCTGCCCGCACAGCACCCGGCGGGTGTCCAACTCGACATGGCAACGTCGATTAGCCGCAAGCCCAGCGCGGGTGCGGACCCGACCTAACGCCCGCCTCGAATTTGATTCGGGCCACCATCTCCAGATGCTGCGGTCGAGTGAACCGATCCGAACGAGCTCGACTGCGCGCGCCATGCGATGCAGCCGACCCAGTGGGCACACGGCTGCCCACTGGCGTCCACCGGTTTGACCCGCACGCTGCCGACGCCGGCCAAGATTCGGGCGCGCGCGGGACGCCATTCATCGAGTTCCATGCCTAAGCACTTCAACTGGGCTTCCATACGGGCCCACAGGATGGCGAACCGCGTGCGGGCCGCGCTCAGATGCGCCGCAGCGGCCACGCTTTCGGCTGCGTCTGGCCCCAGATAAAGCTCGGCGGTGGCGAGCAGCTCTTGCAAGTCGACACGCGCCAGACTGTCGGAGCAGACCAAGTCAACGCCGAGCGCGCCAGCGCAGCACCAAGCCAGCAGAGAAACCGTAGGTTCGTGACTGATCGACACAAACTGCGCCCCTCGCCCAGGGCTATGCACATCAAGCAACTGCGCGACCGATCCATCCCCGGCCCAATCACGAAGGGTCTGACGCGCCAAGCGTCGGGCCGCCGCACGTCGAAGCGCTTCGGTGGCGTGCGGTTCATAAGCTCGATACAAGACCAGAACCTGCAAACTTGGCCACGCTTCGGGCAACGCATCGGTGTAGCAAGGTTGCACCACTGTGGTGTCAGCGGCGGTCACCGTGGGCTCCTCGGATCGCGACGAAACGGCGCTCATTGCTGCAATGCCGGCACTCCACGCCATGCTGTCCCGGGCGGCAACGCCTCCCCTTTCATGACCAGCGTCAGCGGTCCGAGGCTGACGTCGTCGCCGACCTGCGCGCCATACAGCACGTTGCTGCGCGGCCCAATCGTCACCCGCTCGCCGATTCGTACATGGTCGATCTTCATGACCCGGTCCTCAAACAAGTGGGTTTGCGGACAACTGTGGGCGTTCAGTTCGCTGTGCGCGCCAATATGAACACAGTCGAATTCGGTAATGTCGGTGGTGTCCAGCCATGCCGAGGGTGCAATGCGGCAACCCAACAGATTCAGCGCAAGCGGCAACATCGGCGTGCCGCGTAAGTAACGCAGCAAATTCGGCACTGCGATGCCTTCGTACATGTTGGTTACTGCTTCGGATAACCAAACGAAGAGTGTCCACATCGGCGTGGCACGTTGGCGGTAGCGGCCGATCAACAGCCACTTCAGGATGGCGACCCAGGCGAACGTCGCGATCCCAAACAACACGCCGGCCAAACCGAGCTCTAAAGCCAGCAGGAGCCATTCTTCATTTTCAGCCAGGGGCATCGCGTCTAGCACGATGGCGTAGCCGATTGCGATAACAAGCGCATGCGGAGCGGCGATGCGGAATGCTTCGACCAGACCGCGCGCGACGCGGCGCCGAGTGGTCGGCCGGAAGGTCAGCGTGTCTGCTGCGCCCATGGTCGTCTCACGGGCCGGCAGGTGAATGGGCGGTGAACCTAGCCAGGTGTCGCCCGGGTGCATTTCGCCGGTGGACGGTACTGACGAAAGCACGCCGATCAATACGTTGTCAGGGATCACGGTTCCGTCGGGCAGATAAGCGCCGTTGCCAACGAAGCTGCGATTCCCCACCACCGTGGCTTGCACGCTCATCCAACCGCCGATGATCTGTTCGTCGCCGAGCATTACTGCATCGGCGATGAAGGTTTCGTCCCCCAACGTCAGCATGTCGGGCACGACACCCAGCGCCGTCGACAACTCGGCGTCCCGTCCTACTTTGGCCCCCAGCAACCGGTACCAGGTCGACGAATACACCGTGGCATAAATGCCGTGCAGCACGGCAAGGCTTGATTCCTGAATCTGGCTGACCAACCACTTGGTCAAATAGCGGTTGCTGTGCACCGGCCATGATCCCGCTTGCATGCGCGGCAGGAAGGCCCAGCGAATTCCGGCTGAGAGCAGCACCGTCAAGACGATCAGCACCGCGCTGGCGGGCAGCGCCAGGGCGAAAAACTTCATCAAGTGCAGCAAGAAGGCTTGCCAGGCATCGATGGAGCCGTCGTCCAGCAGCGGCTGCACGTCGAGCTCCGGGGTGTCCAGCAGGTCGATCAATATGAAGGCAGGGAACACCGGCAGGAAAAAAGCCATAGCCACAGTTAGCGTGCCAACAAAGAAGAAAACCACCTCAGCGGCGCGTCGCGGTGCCGTCACGGCCGGACGCGCTGGCCGCGAAGCGGCGTCGTCGGCGCCGATGTCGAAGGCAGGAGAACCGGCCCAGATGCGACCCACCGGTACCCGCTCACCGCCGCTCAGTGCGGTCTGGCCGCGCAGGTGCGCTCCATTGCCGATGGTTACATCGCCCTGGAGCACACAAAACGAACCAATAGCGCACTCGCGTCCTATCTCGATACGACCCAAATGCAGCATGCCGCCCTGGACCACAGCGTTTTCGAGATTCACTGCGTTGCCAAGGCTGCTTCCGTCGCCGATGTTCAGCAGTTCGGGCACCCGCAGCGTGATAGAGCCGACCATCACATCGCGGCCAATGTGCGCGCCCAGCGCACGCAACCACCCGACATAAAGCGACGAGCCAGCGATCATGTAAGTCGGAGCTGACTCGACCAATCTATCGGCCAGCCACCAACGAAAGTACACCCAGCCCCAAAGCGGGTAGCTGCCGACCGTGAGCCGCCCCGCAATCAGCCACTTACCAGCCCATGCGAAGCCGAATTCAAGCAACGTCGCGCCCAGGAACACCAGGGTCGACATCAGTACCGCGAACGGGACCGTGTCGTAATCGTCAGTAGTGAAGAAGTGATACGCGAAGAACGGTGCCAACCAATGCGCCATGTTCAGCAGCACCAACAACGGGCTGACTACGCATTGCGCCGCGCCGCAGCGCCAGCGACGCCATGCCGAATGCAGCACGAAGGGCCGCACCGCGTCACGCTGACCGGCGTCGGTCGCAGCCCGCGCCGCGTCGTATTGCTGCTGCAAGGCCGAGGCCAATGCACCGACGCGGCGAAGTCGATAGAGGTCACGTACCGTCGCATGGGCAAAACGGGCGTCTGAACGCACGGCAGACACGAGGCGCGCGGCCAGCAATGAATGGCCACCCAGGTCACTGAAGAAGTCCATGTCACGGCGCACTGGCTGGCCGGGAAAGAGCTGCTGCAACGCGGCAAACAGCACCGCCTCGGCAGCGGTCTCTGCGTGGTCTGAATCGGTCGCGGGGCGGGCTGTCAATGGCAGCGCGCAAAGTGCCTTGCGGTCGATCTTTCCGGACGGGATGCGTGGCATTGCCGTCAAAACCTCGAAGTGCGAGGGCACCATGTACGGCGGCAGGAGCGCGGCAAGCGTTTGACGCAAGGCCGTGGGCAGCAGCGGCTCGCCACGGCTGGCTGGCACCAGATAAGCCACCAACTGGTCGATGCCCTCATCAGGCAGTAACAGCACGGCAGCCACTCCCACGCCGGGCTGGTGCGAAAGCACCGCCTCGATCTCGCCCAGCTCAACGCGGAAGCCGCGGATCTTGACTTGATCATCGGTGCGGCCCAGGCACTGGACTTGACCGTTTGCATCGATGCGCGCCAAGTCACCGGTGCGGTAGAGCCGCGCATCGTCCGGGCCGAAGGCCCAGGGGTTGGTCAGGAACTTGCGCAAGGTGAGCTCCGGTCTACCCAAATAGCCCTGGGCTATGCCCGGCCCAGCGATGCAAAGTTCGCCTGTCTGTCCCCGTGGTGACAATTTCGTCGGGCCTGCTGTGCCGGCAGCCCAGGCATCGTCGTCGATGATCTCGATAACCATCAACTCGTAGTTCGGCAGCGGTCGGCCGATGGTCACCGGTTCGTTAGGCCGCAGCTCGGCGAGGCTGGCGGATACCGTGGCCTCGGTCGGCCCGTAGGTGTTGAACACCTGACAGCCTGGGCGAGCCCAGCGCTCGACCAACGCCGCAGGACACATCTCGCCTCCCAGGTTGATCAGTCGCAACCCTGGCACATCGAGCGCAAACAGCGACAACAAGGTCGGCACCGCATGAAGCACGGTGATGCCATGGTCGGTGAGCATGCGCGGCAGCAGGTCGGGATCGCCGGCCGCTTCAGGCGGCCCGATCCACAGCGTCGCGCCAACCAGATAGGCGATCCAAATTTCCTCGAACGACATGTCGAACGAGACAGAGAAGCCTTGATACACCCGGTCGGTTGGTCGTATGCCGAGCAGTTCATTTTCGCAGCGCAAAAAGTGACAGATGCTGCGCTGGGAGATGGCGATGCCCTTGGGTTTGCCGGTCGACCCCGAGGTGTAAATGACATAGGCAGTGTGCTCGGGCTGGACACCAACTCGGCGTTGCAACCGCGTGCCCGGAGGCAGTGGAGCGCACAACGCCTGGCCATCGACGAGGGCTGTGCCCGGTAGATTCGAGTCAATGCCGTTGCACAGCGATTCGGCCGAGACCAGCACGGCGGCCCCCGCGTCTTCCAGGCAAATAACTACTCGTTCGACTGGGGTCTGCGCGTCCAGCGGCAACCAGGCAGCACCGGTTTTGGCGATGGCAAGCTGCAGCACCAGCAGCTCGATGCCCCTGGACATCCACAGGCCGACGACCGATCCAGAACAAACGCCGTGCGTCGTAATCAATCGGTGCGCAGCGGCATCGGCCATCGCGTCCAACTCGGCATAGCGCAGCTGGCGCTCGCCGAATATCAGCGCAGGTTGGTCGGGTTGCGCGGCTGCGGTGGCTTCGAACAGATCGGCCAAACTTTCGTTACGCAACAGTTCGGGCCGGTGCGGGCCCCGCAAGATCAGTGACTTGCCGTCGGGCCCGGGCGTCATGGTTCTGAAGCGGCGTTAGCGATTGGGCAAGCTGGGCCGTGCACGCGCAAGGGTGGAGCGGTCGCCATCATGGTGCAGTGGTGGTGTCGTGGTGTCATGGCGTTGGGGTGCCGCATTGTCGGGGGCTCCATAGCCAGTGGCTGCGTCGGCGCCGCAGCGTGCGTGATCGGTGGGGCTGTTGAACGCGGGGGCTGTGTGAATTCGGTGGATTGCCCGCTTATCCAACGAGAGCGAAAAGTCGTATGTCGCTTTTTTGTCTCTCGAACGCACCGCCGGACCTGCGAATCGTCACCAGCCAGTGTGAATCCGTGGCGTCTATGAAACGGGGTCCGGTTCACGTTGACGCTCCGCTTGAACGAATGGTTTGGCATCACGGTGCCTCTGACTGCCGTGCAATAAGCTTCAAATTACTTGAATCGAGGTATCGGGCGGGCCGAAAAGGGCCAGCAAACCGATGCCGAACTTGACGCAAAAAGTGGGTGGGCAATCATGAGCAAGCGTTTCTTGAGATGGGTCGAGACATGGATCGAGGAAAACATTCCTCCTGGCGCCAATCCCGACATCGAGAGCCATGAAGCGAGGGCGAATCGGCTGTCGGAGAAACTGTTCGCCGAGGCGGCTGCAGCCGGCTTCACGAGTTTCGAGGCCGAGGAGGAACGGGAGCGCGTTCCGCCGCTGGTGCTGGCAGCGGTCGCGGACAGCACCGATTTCAACGTCGATGCGTATCGCCTGAAGTCGCAACTGGCGCAGGAAAATGAAGATGGCGACTGAGGCCCGAATGAAGGCCGGCTTTCTGGCCCTGCCATCGGTTCACACATGAAAAATGAAAGGCCTGACCCCGGTTTCCCACTCGGAGCCACGCTGCCCAGCGTGGGGGGTAGTTTCGCCAGAGCCGGTTTAGCGTTGGGTGGCGCAACGCTTGTGAGCAAGATGGGGTCAAGTCTTTCATATTGCACTCGACCGCCCGAGTTGCCCGGTTCAAGCCAGATCTTGGACCTGTTCCTCAAGCAGCAAGACATTCGCAGTCGTTGACCGCCGGCTACACCTCGCGCGCCGATCGCGAGTTTGCGTGGTTTGTCAAGCGGCACGACTGGGTGTCCTCAGCATTCGGAGGATCATCGTTATTCCCATCACTGCAGTGATGGTTAGCTCGACGCAGATGGCCTACAGACCGACAAATGCCTAGGGTGTATTTGTCAACTTCAAGGAGCCCGAAGTGGCGAAAAAACTTGATGGAAAAATTGCTTTGGTGACCGGCGGAACCACCGGTATCGGCTTGGCCACCGCGAAGCTTTTTGCCGCGGAAGGTGCGTATGTGTTCGTGACTGGACGCCGCCAGGCGGAACTCGACGCGGCCGTAAAAAGCATCGGTAACGCCACCGGTTTCAAGGTCGACTCGGCCAATATGAACGACTTGGACAAGCTCTACAGCCAAGTGAAGGAATCGAAGGGGCGCATCGACGTGCTCTTCGTCAACGCTGGTGGCGGCAGCATGATGCCCCTGGACTCAGTGACCGAAGCGCACTTTGACGACACGTTCGACCGCAACGTGAAGGGAGTTCTCTTCACTGTGCAAAAAGCGCTGCCGCTGCTCAGCAATAACTCGTCGGTCATCCTGACCAGTTCGAGCACCGGAAACCGCGGCACCGCGAACTTCAGCGTGTACGCGGCGTCAAAAGCAGCCATCCGGTCCTTTGCACGCAACTGGATCCTGGACCTCAAAGGCCGCGGCATTCGCGTGAACACCATCAGCCCAGGACCAACCATGACCCCGGGACTCGTCGATTTGGCCGGGCCCGGCGCCGCAGCCCAGCGGGTGCTGCTCGACCAGCTCGCCGCATCTGTCCCAATGGGCCGGGTCGGCACCGCAGACGAAATTGCGAAGGGTGTGCTGTACCTTGCGTCCGACGATTCCAGCTTCGTCAACGGTGTCGAGCTCGCGGTCGACGGTGGTCAGGCGCAAATTTGAATTCGCGAAACGACGGTGGTCAGGCCCAACGGGCCAGCGCTAAACGAGTGATGCCCAAGGCGAACTGTGTCGGCGGCTACGGTTTGCATGGAAGCTGGCGACAAGCATTCGTCCACTCGATTACGTGAACTGGTGGTTTCAACAACCGACTGCAATGCGGGTCTTGCGTAGCACCGATTTCGACATCGCTGCATATCGTCTGCAGTCGCAACTGGCGCAGCAGAATGACGACGGTGATTGAGGCCCACGTGATGGATCGTTTTCTGGCCCGCCATCGGTTCACACATGAAAAATGAAAGACGTGACCCCTCTACGCACCTGACCTATCTACGCACCCCGGCTTGCTCTTCGGGGGTCAGCTTGAACATAAAGTCGTCGGGGAAGCGATCCGCGTTGCGCTTGAACTGCTCATCGAGCTGCGTGGTCGTTACACCGCACAGCACGGCCAGGCCGGCGTCGATCATCAAGATGCAGGCCTCGCCTGCATCACGATGCGGCTCGCGAGGCGCGGCAACAGCGCTTGGGTTGTTGAACTGGTTGGCATAGCGCTGGTGCGTACTGCACCGCCCTACCCGCAGCAGCACGGTTAAGAACAGCTCTCTCAGATTTCCAACAGACCAACGAGTCGGCTCGCTACAGACAAGGCAAGTCGGTCAATCGACCGACTTGCTGCGTAGCGTCGCGTTTTGACTGAGGTATCCCGTTGTCGAGTCCGCCGCCGATCAAGCGCCCACTTTTTCAGTCACGCCGCTCGCCGCCTCAGTGAACTCCTCGATCTGGTCGAAGTTCAGGTACTGGTACACCGTGTCGCTGGCGGCGGTGAGCACGCCCATGTCTAGCAGGTACTCGGCGCGGGTGGGGATGCGGCCGAGCTTCGAGCAGATGGCAGCCAGTTCGGCGGAGCCCAAATACACGTTGGAGTTTTTGCCGAGGCGGTTGGGGAAGTTGCGGGTGCTGGTGCTGAACACGGTGGCACCTTCTTTGACTTGTGCCTGGTTGCCCATGCACAGGCTGCAGCCGGGCATTTCCATGCGCGCACCGGCGTTGCCGAGCACGCCGTAGTGGCCTTCGTCGCTGAGCTTTTTCGCGTCCATTTTGGTCGGCGGTGCGACCCACAATTTCACCGGAATGTCGCGTTTGCCTTCGAGCAATTTGCTGGCCGCGCGGAAGTGGCCGATGTTGGTCATGCAGCTGCCGATGAACACTTCATCAATCACCGCACCGGCCACATCGCTGAGCGTTTTCACGTCGTCGGGGTCGTTCGGGCAGGCCACGATCGGTTCGTGGATATCGGCCAGGTCGATCTCGATCACGGCGGCGTACTCGGCATCGGCATCGCCTTGAAGCAACTGCGGATCGGCCAGCCAGGCTTGCTGCGCAGCGATGCGACGCGCCAGCGTGCGGGCGTCGGCGTAGCCCTCGGAGATCATCCACTTCATCATCGTGATGTTGCTGTTGATGTACTCGATGATCGGTTCTTTGTTCAGGTGCACAGTGCAGCCTGCGGCACTGCGTTCGGCCGACGCATCGCTCAACTCGAATGCTTGTTCGGCCTTCAAATCTGGCAGGCCTTCAATCTCCAGAATGCGGCCGCTGAAGATATTTTTCTTGCCTTTTTTCTCGACCGTCAACAGGCCAGCTTTGATCGCGTACAGCGGGATCGCGTTGACCAAATCGCGCAGCGTGACACCCGGCTGCATGCTGCCTTTGAAGCGCACCAACACGCTCTCGGGCATGTCGAGCGGCATCACGCCGGTGGCTGCGGCAAACGCCACCAAACCTGAACCTGCGGGGAAGCTGATGCCGATCGGGAAGCGGGTGTGGCTGTCGCCGCCGGTGCCCACTGTGTCGGGCAACAACATGCGGTTCAACCAGCTGTGGATGATGCCGTCGCCGGGCCGCAAGGCGACGCCGCCACGGTGGCTGATGAAGTCGGGCAACTCGTGGTGCATCTTCACGTCGACGGGTTTGGGGTAGGCCGCGGTGTGGCAAAAACTTTGCATCACCAGGTCGGCACTGAAGCCGAGGCAGGCCAGGTCTTTCAACTCGTCGCGGGTCATCGGGCCGGTGGTGTCTTGCGAGCCGACACTGGTCATGCGCGGTTCGCAATAGGTGCCAGGGCGCACGCCGATTTGCTGACCATTGGCCAGCGGCAAACCGCAGGCTTTACCGACCATTTTTTGGCCGAGGCTGTAGCCCTTTTTGGTGTCGGCCGGGTTTTGCGGCAGCCTGAACAGCGTGCTCACCGGCAGGCCCAGCGCTTCGCGCGCTTTGGCGGTCAGGCCGCGGCCAACGATCAGCGGAATGCGGCCACCGGCGCGCACTTCGTCGAACAGCACTTCGCTTTTGACTTTGAATTCGGCAATGACCTTGCCGTCTTTCAGCGCCTTGCCTTCGTACGGGCGCAGCTCGACCACGTCGCCCATGTTCATCTGGTTCACGTCCAGCTCGATCGGCAGCGCACCGGCGTCTTCCATCGTGTTGTAAAAAATCGGCGCGATTTTTGCGCCGAGGCACACGCCACCAAACCGTTTGTTGGGCACGAACGGAATGTCTGCACCGGTGAACCACAGCACCGAGTTGGTGGCCGATTTGCGGCTGGAACCGGTGCCGACCACATCGCCCACATAGGCCACCAGGCGGCCGGCAGCTTCGCTTTGTTTGCGCAGGTCTTCAATGAACTGGATCGGGCCACGCTTGCCGTCGTCTTCGGGCGTGATGCCCGGGCGGGTGTTCTTGTGCATCGCCAATGCGTGCAGCGGAATGTCGGGGCGGCTCCAGGCATCGGGCGCGGGCGACAGGTCGTCGGTGTTGATCTCGCCGGTGACTTTGAAAATGCTCACGGTGATGCTTTTCGGCACCTCGGGGCGCGAGGTGAACCACTCGGCATCGGCCCAACTTTGCATCACCGATTTGGCGTTTGCGTTGCCTTTGTCGGCCTTGTCTTTCACGTCGTGGAACTGGTCGAACATCAGCAGGGTTTTCTTCAAACCGGCAGCGGCTACCGCACCCACACCGGCGTCGTCGAGCAGGTCGATCAGCGGGCTGATGTTGTAGCCGCCGAGCATGGTGCCGAGCAGTTGCGTGGCCAACTCACGGCTGATGAGCGCGCATTTTTCAGTGCCATGCGCCACCGCGGCCAGGTAGCTGGCTTTGACGCGCGCGGCGTCGTCCACGCCCGCAGGCACGCGATGGGTGATCAACTCGACCAGCGTTTTTTCTTCACCGGCAGGCGGCGCTTTCAACAGCTCGATCAGCTGGCTGGTTTGCACCGCCGACAGCGGCAGCGGTGGAATACCCAGTGCGGCACGTTGTGCGATGTGGGCTCGGTAGTCGATCAACATGGTCGGTTCCTTCAAGGTGGACTGGAATGGGTGGTTGCGGTGCGGTGCGGTGCGGCTGCGGTGCGGCTGCGGTGCGGCAGTTTTATTTCGGCAGCGGTGTGCCGGCTGCGTTGGCGGCGGCTAAATCGGCGGTCGGGGTGCTGGCCTGCGCGGGTGCACGCTGGCGCGGGTTGATGCATTCGTCGACCAGCCGGGTGGCGGTTTTCACGTTCATCAGCATGGATTTGTTGGCGATCTGGATCATCAGCGTTTGGCCTTTGACATCTTCAAGGCGGATCGCCCCGATCGGCGACAACACGGGCTTCATCAGGTAGCTGGCCTTGCCGTGGCGCAGCTCGACATAGGCAGGGTATTGGGCGCTGGGCTCGACCCGAATGACTTGTTTGAACTCGCACTGGTATTCACCGAAATACACCTGGCTCGCCGCGCTGAGTTGTTCTGCGCTGGCGGCTGGGAGTGCCGCATCGGCCACCGCCTTGGCGGGTGTGGCGGCGCGCGAGCGCTTGGCGGCGCGCTCAGCGGCGCGCGAGGCGGCCCGAGCGGCAGCGCGTTCGGCCGCAGCGGCCTGCGCGGTGGCCTTGGCCGGGCCCACGCGATCCACTTCGCCGTACGCCGCAGCTGGCATCGCGGCAGCCCAAAGAGTCGCCGTGCAACAGGCGGTGAGTAAAAGTCCGGCGGCAGAGGTGGTGCGCATGGGGTGGCCTTGGAGTCAGGTGTTCAAGTTAAGCGATTCGGCTGGGCGCAGCCGGCACCATGGGCGACACAAGTCGCGTCGGTTTTTGCTATTGCGACTTGTGCTGCCCAGGCGACCAGGCCGCAAGTGAGTCAGCAATAAAAAAGCCGACCTCCGCAGGGTGGTCGGCTTGGGTGTCATGCGAGCCTGCAATGCGCTGGTGGGCAAATCAAAGCAGGTGCTTCACGCCGTCTTGTTCGTCGGTCAGCTCTTTCAGCGTCAGGTTGATGCGCTCCTGGCTGAAGGCGTCGATTTCCAGGCCGTCGACGATTTTGTATTCGCCGCCCGAGGTAGTGACCGGGTAGCCGAACATCACTTCTTTCGGAATGCCGTATTCGCCGTTCGATGGGATACCCATCGTCACCCATTTGCCGTTGCTGCCCAGCGCCCAATCGCGCATGTGGTCGATGGCTGCGTTGGCAGCCGACGCGGCCGACGACACACCGCGCGCCGCAATGATTGCTGCGCCGCGCTTGCCTACGGTTGGCAAGAAAGTGTCTTTGTTCCACACGTCGTCGTTGATCATGGCCTTGACCGATTTGCCGTCGATGGTGGCGAAGCGGTAATCGGCGTACATGGTCGGCGAGTGGTTGCCCCACACCGCCAGTTTCTCGATGCTCGACACCGGTTTGCCGCACTTGGCAGCGATTTGGGAAGCCGCACGGTTGTGGTCGAGGCGCAGCATGGCGGTGAAGTTTTTCGCCGGCAAATCAGGCGCGCTTTTCATTGCGATGTAGGCATTGGTGTTGGCCGGGTTGCCGACCACCAGCACCTTCACATTGCGCGACGCCGATGCGTTCAACGCTTTGCCCTGCGCGGTGAATATTTGTGCGTTGGCTGCCAACAGATCCGAGCGCTCCATGCCCGGGCCGCGCGGACGCGCACCCACCAACAGCGCGTAGTCGGTGTTTTTGAATGCGGCCACCGGGTCGCTGTGCGCTTCGATGCCGGCCAGCAGCGGGAAGGCGCAGTCGTCCAGTTCCATGATCACGCCCTTGAGTGCGTTTTGCGCTTTCTCGTCGGCGATTTCCAGCAGCTGCAATATCACCGGCTGGTCTTTGCCGAGCATCTCACCAGAGGCGATGCGAAACAGCAGTGCGTAACCAATTTGGCCTGCAGCGCCGGTGACAGCTACGCGAACGGGGGATTTGCTCATGGGATTTCTCCGGAAAAAAGAGTGAATAAGTGACAGCCTGCTCACTTGCGGCCGATTTGAAGGGCTAATGGTAGGGCGGAAGCACGTGCCCGTCAAAAGTCTTATGTCTTACATAAGATGTTTGTCAAAAATTAACGTTTCGGCTGGACGCGGACCCGGCTCCTGTGCTGCAATCTGGCATATGAAAAGCGCTGCGATTGCACCCATTGAGCCGGCCACGCCACCACGCAGCAACGCCGACTCGCCGGCATTCAGCCCGCTCTACCAACAAATCAAAACTTTGATGACGCGCAGCTTGCGCATGAACGAGTGGCGGCCGGGCGAGGCGATTCCCAGCGAAATCGAGCTGGCCGCCCGCTTCAAGGTCAGCCAGGGCACGGTGCGCAAAGCGGTCGACGAGTTGGCCGCCGAAAATTTGTTGGTGCGCAGACAAGGCAAGGGCACTTTTGTTGCGACCCACGCCGAGCAAAAAGTGCAGTACCGGTTTTTGCGGCTGATGCCCGATGTAGGCGAGGCGGGCGGCACGCAGCGACGCTTCATCGACTGCCGGCGCTTGCGCGCGCCGGCCGACGTAGCCCGCGCGCTGGCGCTGAAGTCGGGCGACTCGGTGGTCAATGTGCAACGCGTGTTGACGTTCAATGCCATGCCCATCGTGCTCGACGACATTTGGTTGCCGGGTTTGCTGTTCAAAGGCCTGACCGCCGAACGGCTCAGCGATTACCGCGGCCCGATGTACGGCCTGTTCGAAAGCGAATTCGGCGTGCACATGATCCGTGCCGATGAAAAAATTCGGGCGGTTGCTGCCGATGCGCCGTCAGCGCAGTTGTTGGGCGTGGCGGTGGGCAACCCGCTGCTCAGCGTGGAGCGGTTGTCGATGACCTATGACGACAAACCCGTCGAGCTGCGGCGCGGTCTGTACAACACCGCGTCTTACCACTACCGAAATGAGCTCAGCTGATGCGCCCACGCCACCGTGCTGACCCATATCCGACGGCGCGAACCCCATGCCGTACGGGGTCAACGCTAGGGTTTCCACGCACCTCGTTGCCATAAACTCAAAGGCTTCGTGTGAGCCGCCACCAGAAAGTTGCAGATGCCAGAGACCGTGAAGCCGCGCCGCAGTTACCGCAACATCCACATCACGCAAATCGTCAAGTACCGCTTGCCGCCGGCCGGCATCGTCTCGATCTTGCACCGCGTCAGTGGTGTGGGCATGTTTTTACTGATGCCTTTCATCATCTGGATGTTCGACGCCAGCGTTACCTCGGAAATTTCATACGGCGAATTCAGCTCCGTGTTTGCCTCCGGCGCTGGCATCTTCGCCGGGTGGTTTTTCAAGCTGATCGCGTTGGGCTTGATCTGGGCCTTTTTGCACCACTTCATTTCCGGTGTGCGCCATTTGTGGATGGACATGACGCATGCGGTGACGCGTGAATTCGGGCACAACTCGGCCGTAGTCACCTTGGGGCTGAGCATCGTGTTGACCGTAGCGCTGGGCGCGAAACTTTTCTTCTGACTGGCACCGATCCATGGCACAAAACTTTGGCTCCAAGCGCATCGTCGTCGGTGCGCACTACGGGCTTCGCGATTGGTTGTCGCAACGCGTCACCGCCACCCTGATGGCGCTTTTCACCATCTCGGTGGTGGTTCAAATTTTGCTGCCGGGCGCTATGGGCTACGACAAGTGGTCGGGCATTTTCGCCAGCCAATGGATGAAGGTGCTGACCTTCGTCGTCATCGTTTCGCTGCTGTACCACGTGTGGGTCGGCATGCGCGATGTATGGATGGACTACGTCAAGCCAGTCGGCGTGAGACTGGCGCTTCAGGTGTTCACCATCGCGTGGTTGGTGGGCTGTACCGGTTGGGCAATCCAAGTGCTGTGGAGGCTGTAATGCAAATGGGTTCGTCAGGTTCGTCATCGGGTTCGTCGCCCGCAAAATCATCTATTCCCACCCGAAAATTCGACGTTGTGATTGTCGGCGCGGGTGGCTCGGGCATGCGCGCATCGCTGCAATTGGCGCGTGCGGGTTTAAGCGTTGCCGTGTTGTCGAAAGTGTTTCCAACCCGCTCGCACACGGTGGCCGCGCAAGGCGGTATCGGTGCCAGCTTGGGCAATATGTCTGAAGACAACTGGCACTACCACTTCTACGACACCGTCAAGGGTTCCGACTGGTTGGGTGATCAGGACGCAATCGAGTTCATGTGCCGCGAAGCACCGAAAGTGGTTTACGAGCTCGAACACTTTGGCATGCCGTTCGACCGCAACCCCGACGGCACGATCTACCAACGCCCGTTTGGTGGCCACACCGCCAACTACGGCGAAAAGCCGGTGCAACGCGCCTGCGCCGCGGCCGACCGCACCGGCCACGCGATGCTGCACACGCTGTACCAACAGAACGTCAAAGCACGCACCAATTTCTTTGTTGAGTGGATGGCACTGGATTTGATTCGCGATGCGGATGGCGACGTGGTGGGCGTGACCGCGATGGAAATGGAAACCGGCGAGTTGCACATTTTGGAAGCCAAAACCACGCTGATGGCCACCGGTGGTGCCGGGCGCATTTTTGCCGCCAGTACCAACGCCTACATCAACACCGGCGACGGCTTGGGGATGGCCGCACGGGCCGGTGTGCCGCTCGAAGACATGGAGTTTTGGCAGTTTCACCCGACCGGCGTGGCCGGTGCCGGCGTCTTGCTGACCGAAGGCTGCCGCGGCGAAGGCGCGATTTTGCGCAACAGCAACGGCGAGCGCTTCATGGAGCGTTATGCGCCCACGCTTAAAGACCTGGCACCACGCGACTTCGTGTCGCGCTGCATGGACCAGGAAATCAAGGAAGGCCGTGGTTGCGGGCCGAATAAAGACTATGTTGTGCTCGACATGACGCACCTCGGTGCCGAGACCATCATGAAGCGGCTGCCATCGGTCTATGAGATCGGTCACAACTTCGCCAACGTCGACATCACCAAGGAACCGATACCAGTGGTGCCGACCATTCACTACCAAATGGGCGGCATACCGACGAACATTTACGGTCAGGTGGTGGCACCGAAAAACGGCCAGTCGAACGACATCGTCAAAGGTTTGTATGCAGTCGGCGAATGCGCCTGCGTCAGCGTGCACGGCGCAAACCGGCTGGGCACCAATTCGCTGCTCGATTTGCTGGTGTTCGGCCGCGCGGCCGGCAACCACATCGTTGACAGCGCACTGAAAACGCAAACCCACAAACCGCTGCCCGCCAACGCTGCCGACTACACGATGGCGCGCTTGAACAAATACGACACCAGCACCGGCGGTGAGTACGCGCAAGACGTGGCCAACGACATACGCGCATCGATGCAAAAGTTTGCCGGTGTGTTCCGCACGCAGGCGACGATGGACCAGGGCGTAGCTGAAATCAAAAAACTGGCAGAGCGTGTCAAAGGCATCCACCTGGCCGACAAATCAAAGGTGTTCAACACCGCGCGCATCGAAGCGCTGGAAGTGGAAAACCTGATCGAAGCGGCGCTTGCCACCATGGTTTCAGCCGCAGCGCGACATGAAAGCCGCGGCGCGCACACGGTCGACGACTACGCCAACTGCGCCGAGTTTCCGAACGGCCGCAACGACAAGGCTTGGCTCAAACATTCGCTGTGGTACAGCGAAGGCAACCGGCTTGATTACAAAGCGGTCAATTTGAAGCCGCTGACGGCGGAATCGATTCCGCCAGTGGTGCGAACTTTTTGATCGCACACCTTTTAATGAATACCCACCTTACTTTTCACCGCGACGGAGAGCAGTCATGACCAAGCGTGTGTTCCAGATCTACCGCTACGACCCCGACACCGACACCAAGCCGCGCATGCAAACGCTGGAGGTCGAGCTCGACGGCAGCGAACGCATGCTGCTCGACGCGTTGAACAAACTCAAAGCGGTCGACCCGACGTTGTCGTTCCGGCGTTCATGCCGCGAAGGCGTGTGCGGCTCCGACGCGATGAACATCAACGGCAAAAACGGGCTGGCGTGCCTCACCAACATGCTCACGCTGAAAGGCGTGATTGTGTTGAAACCGCTGCCCGGTTTGCCGGTGATCCGCGATTTGATCGTCGACATGACGCAGTTTTTCAAGCAGTACAACTCAATCAAGCCGTACTTGGTGAACGAGGAAATGCCGCCCGAAAAAGAGCGGTTGCAGTCACCCGAAGAACGCGATGAGTTGAACGGTTTGTACGAGTGCATCTTGTGCGCCAGCTGCTCGACCAGCTGCCCGAGTTTTTGGTGGAACCCGGACAAATTCGTTGGCCCGGCGGGTCTCTTGCAAGCGTATCGGTTCATCGCCGACAGCCGTGACCACGACACCGAAGGCAGGCTCGATAATTTGGAAGATCCATACCGCTTGTTCCGATGCCACACCATCATGAATTGCGTCGATGTGTGCCCGAAGGGACTGAACCCGACGAAGGCCATCGGCAAGATCAAAGAAATGATGATTCGGCGTTCGGTCTGATTCTTGCGTGCCGAAAGTTCACCGGAAATGGATGCGCTGATCGACGAACGTGCGATGAGCAAACTGCGTTGGCGATGCCGGCGTGGATTGCTCGAAAACGATTTGTTTGTCGAGCGCTTCTTCGCGCGCCATGCCGACCACTTGACGCAGCGGCACGCAAACGGCTTGCTCGGATTGATGGACCTGTCAGACCCTGATTTGCTCGACCTTTTTTTAGACCGTCAGCAACCCTTAGGCGACTTGCTGAATGACGACATCGTTGAGGTTTTGCGGTTGATGCGCGAACCCCGGTAAACAGATCTTTGCAGTACCCACCCCGACGACCCCTTCAGCCTTTAGGAACGACCATGACCCCCTCCGATGTGAAAGCCACCTTGTCGTTCTCGGACGGCAGTCCGAGCATGGATTTGCCGATATTCAAAGGCTCGGTCGGACCGGATGTCATCGATATACGCAAGCTGTACGGCCAAACCGGCAAGTTCACCTACGACCCGGGTTTTCTGTCGACCGCGTCATGCAATTCGAAAATTACCTATATCGACGGTGACAAAGGCGAACTGCTGTACCGCGGTTACCCCATCGAGCAACTTGCCACCAAATGTGATTACCTGGAAACCTGCCACTTGTTGTTGAAGGGCGAACTGCCCAACGCGACACAGCGAGCGGACTTCACCAAGCGGGTGACCAATCACACGATGGTCAATGAGCAGATGCAGTTTTTCTTGCGCGGCTTTCGGCGCGACGCGCATCCGATGGCGATCATGACCGGGTTGGTCGGTGGGCTGTCGGCTTTCTATCACGACAGCACAGACATCAATAACCCTGAGCACCGCGAAATCTCAGCGATCCGGCTGATCGCAAAGATGCCGACGCTCGTGGCCATGGCCTACAAGTACTCCATTGGTCAGCCTTACGTTTATCCGAAAAATGACTTGTCGTACGCGGGCAATTTCATGCGCATGATGTTTGCCAACCCGTGCGAAGACTACGAGCCGAACGACGTGCTGGTGCGCGCAATGGACCGCATCTTCATCTTGCATGCCGACCACGAGCAAAACGCATCGACCTCGACTGTGCGTCTGTGCGGCTCGTCGGGCACCAACCCGTTTGCCGCCATTGCTGCGGGCGTGGCGTGCTTGTGGGGCCCGGCACACGGCGGCGCGAATGAAGCCGCGTTGACGATGCTCGAAGACGTGCAACGCATGGGCGGTGTCGAAAAAATCGGCGAATTCATCAAGCAAGTCAAAGACAAAGACTCGAAGGTCAAGCTGATGGGCTTCGGTCACCGTGTTTACAAAAACTACGACCCACGCGCCAAGCTGATGCGCGAAACCTGCCACGAGGTGTTGGGTGCGCTGGGCAAGAACAACGACCCGATCTTGCAGCTGGCGATGGCGCTCGAAAAAATCGCGCTCGAAGACGACTACTTCGTGTCGCGAAAGCTGTACCCGAACGTCGACTTCTATTCCGGCATCGTGCAGCGCGCGGTCGGCATTCCGGTCTCGTTGTTCACCGCGATTTTTGCGCTCGCACGCACCGTGGGCTGGATTGCCCAGCTGAACGAAATGATCGCCGACCCCGAGTACAAGATCGGCCGCCCGCGGCAACTCTTCAACGGCTCGGCGGCGCGCAATGTGAAACCGATCGGCGAGCGCTGAGTTACGGAGCTTTTGCAGCTTCACCGAAACCCGGCCGCGTGCCGGGTTTTTTGTTGCTGCAAACAGCGGCTTTGCGTCGATTGCGCCGCCTAAAATCTAGGGTTTGCTAATCAGGTGTTACCCATGGGCCGAACGCTCTACGACAAATTGTGGGACGAGCATGTCGTCCACACCGAAGACGATGGCACCACCGTGCTCTACATCGACCGCCACCTGGTTCACGAAGTAACCAGCCCGCAGGCTTTTGAAGGGTTACGCCTCAGCAATCGCACAGTCCGTCAACCCGAAAAAACTGTGTTGACTGTGGATCACAACATCCCGACCTGGAGTCGTTCATTGCCGGTCACCGACCCGATTTCCAAACAGCAAATTGATACGCTGGAAAAAAATGCGGCGGAATTTGGCTTGAAGATTTATAGCCTCAACAGTC
>JAYUGJ010000133.1:0-18699 GCA_043738425.1 Burkholderiales bacterium | reverse complement strand
GATGGCGTATCTAGAGCGCCAGAACGGCGGTGCGCTGGCGGCGTCTCGGTGTTGAACGTGAGCATGGTCGTGGTTCATTTGAAATCTCCAAGAGTCAAGCTGGGCTTGGGTGCGCCTGCTGTTGCATGCGCACAGCGCGTCGACCTGTCGTCATGCCCGAACACGAAAATTGACCATCATTCCGGCGTCTTCGTGCTCCAGGTTGTGGCAATGAAAGAGGTATGTCTGGTTGCCGGGAAAGTCGTGTGCATAGTCAATCGCAATGCGCACGGTTTCGCCAGGCCACACCAGCACCGTGTCTTTCCAACCGAGGTCGCTGACCGTGCGGCCCTTGCCAAAGCGCGCCTGCGTTGACAATTGCGGCGGGCTGCCTGAGCGCTCCAGCACTTGGAACCCGAAGCCGTGCAGATGCATCGGGTGCGGCATGCCCATCGCCGGGTTGCGGATGCGCCAAATTTCCACTGCGCCGCGCTTCACCTCGAAGGCGATCTCGTCCATCTGAAAGCTCAAGCCGTTGATGAGAAAGCGCATGGCCTGCATCGACAGTTCGATGTTTCGCTCGGCTGCGCCCTCGGTGCGGATGGGTTTGACCTCGGACAGCACGGCGGGCAGCGTCGGCGCGACACGTTCACCCGCAGTGACCGCGAGTTTCAGCACGTTGAACGCCGCGCCCTGCTCCAGTCTCGACGAACTCATGCTGCCCATCATTTGGTTCATGCCCTGGCCGCTCATGCCAGTCATCCCGCCCATGCCGCCCATGCCGCCTTCGTTCTCCATCGCATCGAAGGTCAAACTCTTGAGGAATACCGTGTCGCCAGGCTGCGCTTGGCCCGCGTCGAACACCACATCAAGGCGTTCACCAGGAGCCAGGAAGGCTTCAGTCGCGGTCTCGGGTTTCTCGATCAGACCCCCGTCGGTGCCGACGACGGTGAACGGCAGCGCTTGTCCGTCGTCGACGCCCTTGACGAAAGCCAAGCGGTAGATGCGCGCGTTCGATCCGTTGAGGAGCCGCAACCGGTAGGTGCGCGGCGTGACGATGTGCACCGCATTCGGTGTCAGGTTGGCCAGTACGATGTCGCCGAGCCAGCCCATCATCGATTCGTTTGCATTGGGCTGGTACACCAACGCGCCTTTCGCGTCGAACTGCTTGTCCTGGATGACCAAGGGCAGGTCTGTCACACCGAGCTTGAGGTCGAGCGCGTTGGCCAGCTTGCGCTGGTCTTCGTCGTCCACCAGAAAGAAGCTGGCCAGGCCGTTGTAGGCCTGCTTGGCGGTCAGGGTGTGCGCATGCGTGTGATACCAGTAGGTGCCGCCGCGATTGCGCACGCTGAAGTCGTAGTCATAGCGTGCGCCCGGCGCGATGGTGGTGCGCGGGTGGCCGTCCATCACGGCGGGCGTGTGCAGGCCGTGCCAGTGAATGATGGTTGGCTCGGTCATCGCGTTGTCCAGACTGGCGCTGAAACGCGCACCGCTTTCGATGCGCAGAATGGGGTTTTGGTAGGCCTGGCCCGCGTGCTCGGTCTGGTACAGCAGGAACGGCGACGGGGCTTGTGACGAGGGTTGCGACGGCGGGCCGGGCAGCAGCGGAAAACTGGCCGCGGTGGCGCGGATTTTCAGCGGCCCCGCCACGTCGAGCACGCCAAACGGACCACTGGCCACCGGAATGAAAAGCCTCTGCTGAAAGTTCTCAGCGGCCACCGGGTCGAAGGGGTAGTGGCGAAACGGTCCGCCGCGTACCGACTGCGATGCCCGTGTTCCGAAATACCACCAGGTGGCCCCGCCGACTGCAGCCGCCGCAACGGCACCTGCCACGATGTTGCGTCGATTCATCATGCTGGTGTCCCCAAAGCTGCTGTTCCCAGAGCAGAGCGCACGCGCTCCAGCCGCTGACGGACCTCATGCGCGACGCTCGCCACCTCGGGGTTGCTGGTCATTTGCAGTACGGCCACCGGGTCCATGAAGCCCACCACCAGTCGCCCTTGCGCGTCTTCGCGCACGACCACGTTGCACGGCAGCAGCAAGCCGATGTCGGGTTCGGCTTCCAGCGCGCGGTGGGCCAGCGGCGGATTACAGGCACCCAAAATTCGGTAGGGCGAGCCGTCGATACCGAGCTTGGCCTTCATCGTGGCCTGCACGTCGATCTCGGTGAGGATGCCGAACCCTTCGGCCTTGAGCGCCTCGGTCACCAGCGCCACGCCGTGTGCAAAGTCCTGCGGCGGCAGGGTGCAGTGAAAGCCGTAGCGCGAGGTCGAAAGCGCGCTGTCTTGTAGGTGGTTCATGACAGCGTTCTCACGGCCTGGCCGACGACTGCGGAAGACGATCAGCCATCATCTCCATCATGGTTTGCATCATGTCCATGCGCTGCTCCATCTGGGCTTGGCGCTGGGCCATGTCGGCGGGCGAGGCCTTGGGGCCGGACATTGCGCCCACGCCACCCGAACCGCCCATGCCCTTCATCATGCCCATACCGTCTTGCATCGACTTCATGTGGTCGGCCATCAAGGCATTGCGTTCTTCAGGTGTTTTGGCGGCCATCATCTTGTTGTGCATCTCCTGCATGGCCTTCATTTGGTTGGCCATTTGCGCCATCTCTGGCGTGGTCTTGCTGGGCATCGTGTTGGCGGTGGCGACTGAAGCCGCCGGGTGATGGCCCTTGTGCAGGTCGTGCTGTGCGGCCCAAGTGGGCGCGCTCATGGAGATGAGCGCAGCGGCGATGGAAAGTGGGCGAATGTGTTTCATGGCTGACTCCTGGTCTGTGGGCAAATCGATGAGCGATGTGATCGGTGCGGCGCGACGGCCGCAAGCGGGGGCGTCTTTTTGACTCGTGTTTTGTGCGCGTGCGCGTGCACGGAGGCGAGCCGAACAGAAGACTGCGGCAGACCAGCAAGCACGTGGGCTGCGGGTCCGGCGTTAAAGCGGCTACAGCGCCAGTCGCGGGTAGCGAACCCTGAAAGGCGGCCCACCGGTACTTATCGCGACGCCATCCAGGCGACGTGGCATCGCAGCGGCCTGCGGTGATGAACTCCATATGACCGCGATACAAGGTGCAGGAGACGGGTGACTGTGATCGACGGACGAACATGCTGTGGGCAACGTGTGGCTACCTGCTTCGCAGGCCCTTAAACACGGTTCCTTCGAAACGTCAACGTGACCGGCACCGTCACGGCACCTGCACCTGCACCTGCACCGGCGTGCGTATGGGCAAGCAGCTCGCCGCGCGCTTGACCCGTCGTCGCTGCCGATTCCGCCACTGTGTTGGAATGCAGTTCGGCCATTCGCAACGCGCGCGCATTCGCGACACCCGCCGCCAATGCGAACGGCCACAACGGCAGTGCCACGAAGGTGGTGGTGCGCTTGGTTCGGTGCTTCGCAAAGTACGTCATGTCGGCTACACATTGCTGGTGCTCTGTGCCACAGGTTGTGCCGACAGACTGCGCCCGCTGGCGGTGAGCGTCTGTGCGTTGGCGCACGTCAGCGCACATGGGTTGCGTGTCGACCCATATCTGCTGGGCGTGTCGCGTGAAAGTGCCTGCGGTGTCGGCCAGCGCACAGACAGCAGCGACTGCGCTCAATACCGTACGGCAGCAAGTGCGCGGGTCAATCAACAAACGCGCGATATCCATGCCGCCATGACATGGTCACCGGTATCCGATGAACGCTGACTTTCCATCACCTTCGCCCGCGCCGACCCGCAGTGCTTTCGACGCGCTCAACAGTGCGTGCTTTTGCTTCAGTCTGGATCGGAAGGCACTGTCGCGTGCCCTCGATTTGGAACTCGGGCAGCCGGGCCTGTCGGAGATGGTGCGTCAGCGCTGCCCGTTTGTTTTCGCCGCCGTGCCATTGTTCGTGGCAGCGTCGCAATTGCGCCGCATGGCGCAGGTGGTGCAAGCCATCGAATCGGTGGTGGCACTGCCTGCCTATCGGGAGCAGGTGCTGGCCACTGCGCCCGCGATCGCGCGGATGGGGACCAGCGGCCCGCTGGCGGTGTTTTTCGGCTATGACTTTCACCTCAACCAAGCTGGTCTGAGTCTGATCGAGGTGAATACCAATGCAGGCGGTGCCATGCTCAACGCGGTGCTGGCGCGCGCTCAGCGGGCCTGTTGCGCGGCGGTCGGTGCAATGGTCCCCACGCGGGCCAGCGTGGCTGCTTTCGAGAAGCGCATCGTCGACATGTTTCGGCGCGAGTGGTGTCTTTCCAGTTTGTCCGGCAAGGCCACGCTGGCCACCTTGACCGATATGGCTGCGAGGGAAGAGACCACGCGCCAGCTGACGTCGATCGCCATCGTCGACGTGGCACCCAAGGAGCAGTACCTGTACCCCGAGTTCTTGTTGTTTCAGCAATTGTTCGAACGGCATGGACTGCGCGCAGTCATTGCTGATCCGGCTGCGCTTGTATGGCGCGACGGCGTGCTGTGCTGCGGCGATCTGGCTATCGACCTGGTCTACAACAGGCTGACCGATTTCTACCTTGAGCAGCCTGGCAGCGCCGCGCTGCGCGAAGCCTATATGCAGCAAGCGGTCGTGCTGACTCCGCATCCGCAGGCCCACGCGCTGTACGCCAACAAGCGGCACCTTGCGCTGTTCAGCGATGCGGCGAAGTTGCAGGCGTTGGGTGTGCCCGAAGCCACACAGGACATCCTGTTGGAACACGTGCCGCACACTGAAGTGGTCGACGCCGCCGATGCACAGCGGCTGTGGGACGCACGTCGCGGTTTGTTTTTCAAACCCACCGCAGGCTTTGGCGGTCGCGCGGCGTATCGGGGCGACAAGCTGACCAAGCGCGTTTGGCAGGACATCTTGGCCGGCGACTACGTGGCGCAGGTCCTCGTCACGCCGGGGGAGCGACGGGTCGACAGCGACGACACCGACGAAGTGAACGCAGGCAAATCCATGAAGTTCGATCTACGTAGCTATGCCTACGACAGCGAAGTGCAGTGGGTAGCGGCGCGGCTGTATCAAGGCCAGACCACCAACTTCCGCACGCCGCGCGGCGGTTTCGCACCGGTCTACAGCACGGCGGACACGTCGGACCGCAGTTTGCTGGCGTGCGCGGCGGGCAACGAGAACGACAGCGAAGGTCGCCGCTCGGCATATGCCTCCTATGTGTTCCTGCTGGACGACGCCGAGGGTGTGCACGCGGTGACGCACGGCCTATACGTCGCACTGACGCGCGGCGAGGTCACCCTTGCGCCACTGGCGGGCCAGACGTTGCGTCTGGCCGACTGGTACGTGCGCCTGAACGGCGCAGCGCCGGACACCGTCATCAACGAGACTTACAGCCTGCTGCATTTCGACGCGCAAGGGCGCATTGATCCGGCGCACACGCCTATGGACACGCCCACCCACACGCCCGCGATCGCACAGACTCAACCACCCTCATCAGGTCACGCTGAAGTCGGGCCGGCAACAGAAAACGCCGCCTGGCCCAACGCGCTGGAGCGCGAGCGAATGCGCGACTTGCTGTTCGGCAACGTCGGATCGTCTGACGCCTTGGTGGTGACCGGGCCGGGCGGCAATTCAATAACGCATTGTTCAAACGGGCAGGCCGACACCGGTCAGCCGACATGCCGCGAACGCGGTGTGCGTTGATGAAGCCCTGCGTGCGCAGCCGCTGCGCTGAGCGCAGATTTGACGGCGCACTGCCCAAGCGGCGGGGTGGCGCAGTGCTCACCCGAAAACCTGGCTTGGCGTGGGCTGGATGACGCGTGCCCCGCATCGGCCCAAGCCACCGATGACGTCTTGTTGAAAGAAGTCGGCGAACTGCGCGCGGAAAACCGCGGCATCGCCACCAAGATCGCCAGCAAGCTAGGCTTCGTGGTCAACTCGATCCAGTCGGGCTCGGGTACCCAGGCCTACGCTGATGTCACTGACGTCACTGACGCCCCTGCGGTGGACCGCGCCGGTCAGCGGAACTAAAAAAACAAAACTGACCGTGCGGCATCGATACGCAGTACACGCTGGGTAGTGGAACCCAACCCCGCAGCGTCAGGTCTATAGGCCGGAGTGCATCGCATCTGCAAAAGCCGACACCTCAGGTTGGGTGCTGTGCGCAGCCACCGCTGCAGCCCAGCCGCAGCCGACGCGACAGGCTCAGTCAACGAGCCACGTCGCCCGCGGTCGACACTGGTACCGACGCCAACTCCGGCACCGTCCACCCGCCCCCCAGCGCGCGATACACCGCCACCAGCGCAGTAGCGCTGGCGACATCGGCCAGCACGCGTGCATCGCGTGCGGCCAGCAACTCGCGGTCTGCGTCGAGCACCGCCAAAAAGTCGGTGATACCTGCCTCGTACCGCAGCCGTGCCAGCCGCGACGCTTCGGCTGCGCTGCGCTCGGCGCGCGTCAGGCTCGCGCCGCGTTGCGCATTGCGGCTGAACTGCGCAAATGCGCCTTCGGTTTCTTCAAGCGCGGTGGCCAGCGTTTGTTCGTAGGTCGCCAGCCGCTGCAACGCGCGGGCTTCAGTGGCTGCGATGCGTGAGCGGATGCGGCCGAAGTCGAGCAGCGTCCAGCTGATGCCTGCACCGGCTGAATAGCGTTGGCTTTCGCTGTTGCCCAGGTTGCTTAAGCGGGTCGAGGCCAGGCCCAATACGCCGCTCAGGCTGATGCTCGGGTACAGCTCGCCGGTGGCCACGCCGATGTCTGCGGTGGCCGCCGCCAGTTGGCGCTCGGCAGCCGCCACGTCGGGCCGCCTGGCCATCCATTGCCGCGGTGTGCCGATGGGCAGCCGGGCCAGATCGGTAATCGGCAAGCTGGGCAGGCCGACCGAGCCCGGCGCAGGTGGCGCGATCAAGCGCGCGCGCAGTGCTGCGGGCGGTTGCGCAGACAGGGTGGCCAAGCGGTAGCTGCTGATGTCGATGGCAGCCAGCAAGCCGGGCAGTGTGGCTTCGGTGCTGGCGCTCAATGTCAACGCGCGTTCCAGGTCGAGCTGCGTGCCGCGTCCGGCGTCGACGCGGGCCCGCGCGATGGCGAGCGACCCGCGTTGGTTGGCGAGTGCGGCTTGGGTCACGTCGTAGCGCAGTTGCAGCCCGCGCAACTCGAGGTAATTGCGCGCCACTTCGGCAGCGACGCTGGTGAGTGCGGCACCGACGTTGGCCGCGCTGGCGTCCAGCTGCGCGGCGGCAGATTCTTTGGCGCGTTGTGCGCGGCCGAAGAAATCGATCTCCCAGTTGGCGATGAAGCCGGCGTCGAACGCTGAGCCGGTGCGTTTGCTGCGGCTCAAGCCGCGCGCTTGCGATTGCGGCGTGACCGACCGCGTGGCGTTGGCTTCGACGCCGACGCTGGGCAAGGTGGCGGCGTCGATTTCAGATTGCACCGCGCGCGACTCTTGCAAACGCGCTTGTGCCACGCGCACGTCGCCGTTGGCGTGCAGCGCGTGCTCGACCAGCGCAGTCAATTCCGCGTCGTTGAAACCGCGCCAGAAGGTGGCGATGTCGGCGGCGACCGGGTTGCTGTTGCTGGCCGCGGCACCGGCGTTGATGAACGCGGCGTCCACCGCGGCGGTCGGTGGTTGGTAGTCGGGGCCGACCACGGCGCAACCACTTGCGAGGATGGCAAGCGCCAAACCGACGGCGTGTATCAGCGTGGGTGTGGGCCTGGACGTGGGCTTACGCATGACCGTCTCCAGGGGCCGGTGTGGCAGTCGGTGTCGCGAGCGGCGGGGTTGCCGGTGGCGTGGCGGACGCAGGCACCGGCGCATGCCCTGCATGGTGCAGTTTGCATGGCGACAGCTTGCGCAGCAGCACATAAAAAACCGGCGTCAGCACCAGGCCGAACACCGTGACGCCGAGCATGCCACTCATCACCGCAATGCCCATCGCCTGGCGCATTTCGGCACCGGCACCGCTCGAAATCACCAACGGCACCACGCCCGCGATGAACGCGATCGAGGTCATCAAAATCGGCCGCAAGCGCAGCCGACACGACTCGACCACCGCATCGACCACGCTCTTGCCTTGCAGCTCGAGTTCGCGCGCGAATTCAACAATCAAGATCGCGTTTTTGCACGCCAGTCCGACCAGCACCACAAACGCAATTTGCGTAAAGATGTTGTTGTCGGCGGGCATTCCCAGGTAACCACTGAGCCACACGCCGGTCACCGCACTCAATATGCACAGCGGCACTATCAGCACGATGGCCAGCGGCAGAGTCCAACTTTCGTAGGTGGCGGCCAGCACCAAAAACACCAGCAGCACGCTCAGCGGGAAGATGTAGACCATCGTGTTGCCGGCGATTTTTTCTTGGTAGACCAACTCGGTCCATTCGTAGCCGATGCCGCGTGGCAGCGTTTCGGCGAGTATTTTTTCCATCTCTGCCTGTGCTTCGCCGCTGCTGAAACCGGGCTTCGGCGCGCCGTTGAAATCGGCCGCGAACAAGCTGTTGTAGCGGCCCACTGCGGCCGGGCCGAAGGTGGCCTCAACCGTCATCATCGCGCCCAGCGGCACCATGTCGCCCGCGCCGTTGCGGATCTTCAAGTTGGCGATGTCTTCGGCTTTGGCGCGGTAGTTGGCGTCGGCCTGCACGATCACCTGGTAGGTTTTACCGAAGCGGTTGAAGTCGTTGACGTACAGCGAGCCGAGGTAGGTTTGCATCGTCGCGTAGATGTCGTTCAGGTTGACGCCCATCTGCTTGGCTTTGACACGGTCGACGTTGGCGAACAACTGCGGCACGTTGATTTGGTAGTTGCTGAACGCCTGTGTGATGCTGCTGTTGGGGTTGCCGTAAATGCGCCCCATCAACTGCTGCACCGCACCGTTGAGGGCCGCTTCGCCCGCGCCGGCGCGGTCTTGCAGTTGCAACTTGAAGCCGCCGGAGTTGCCCAATCCGCTGACCGGCGGTGGGCTGAGCACAAACAAAAACGCGCCCTGGATGCCGCCGAGTTTTTGATTCACCTGGCCGACGATGCCTTCGGCGCTGGTCGCCGACGAGGTGCGTTTGTCGAAATCGTCGAGGCCGAAAAAGACGATTCCCGAATTCGATGCGGCAGTAAAGCCGTTGATGCTGAGACCGGGAAACGCCACCGAATCACGCACGCCGGGAATCGCCAGCGCGATGCTGCTCATCTCACGTATGACCCGCGTGGTGCGCTCGAGGCTGGCACCGTCGGGCAGCTGTGCAATGCCAATCAAATATTGTTTGTCTTGCTGCGGCACGAAGCCCGGCGGCACCTTGACGAACATGAAAACCGTGAGCGCCAGCAGTGCCGCATAAATCAACAACGCCAGCGACTTGCGTTTGACCACGCTGGTCGTCACCAGACCGCTGTAGCGGCCCGCATTGCCTTTGAAAAAGCGGTTGAACCAGGCGAAAAAGCGGCCGAAGGCGCCGTCGATGATGCGCGTGAGCCGGTCTTTCGGCGCGTCGTGCGGCCGCAGCAAAATCGCGCACAACGCGGGTGACAGCGTCAGCGAATTGAACGCCGAGATCACGGTCGAAATGGCGATGGTCACCGCGAACTGTTTGTAGAACTGGCCGGTCAGCCCGCTGACAAATGCCAGTGGCACAAACACCGCGCACAGCACCAGGCCGATGGAAACAATCGGGCCGGAGACCTCTTGCATCGCCTTGACGCTGGCGTCGAACGGGGCCAACCCGGCTTCAATATTGCGCTCGACGTTTTCCACCACCACGATGGCGTCGTCGACCACGATGCCGATCGCCAGCACCAAGCCAAACAGCGTCAGCGTGTTGATCGAAAAGCCGAGCAGCAGCAACACCGCAAAGGTGCCGACGATCGACACCGGCACCGCCAGCAGCGGGATCAGCGATGCGCGCCAGGTTTGTAAAAAAATCACCACCACGATGACGACCAGCAAGATCGCTTCGACCAGTGTCGAAATCACTTTCTCAATCGAGGTTTGTACAAAGCGCGTCGGGTCGTAAACGATGGCGTAGTCGACCCCGGCGGGAAAGCTCGCCTTCAGTCGCTGCATGGTGGCGCGCACATCGGCCGACAACTTCAATGCGTTCGAGTTGGGTGCCTGAAAAATCGCCAGCGCCGCGGCTTCCTTGTTGTTCAACAGCGAGCCGAGCGCGTAGGTGTTGGGGCCCAGCTCGACGCGGCCTACGTCTTTGATGCGGATCAGCGAACGGTCGAGCGGGTCGGCCTTGATGATCACGTCGGCGAATTGCTGCTCGGTGCTCAAGCGGCCTTGGGTATTGATCGACAACTGGAACTCGGTACCGGCAGGCGAGGGGGATGCGCCGACCACACCGGCGGCGACCTGCGCGTTTTGTTCGCGCAGCGCAGCGACCACATCGCCCGACGTCAGGTTGCGGCTGCTGAGCTTTTGCGGATCGAGCCAGATGCGCATCGCGTAGTCGCCTGAGCCGAAGGTCTGCACCGAGCCCATGCCGGGTATGCGCAGCAACTGGTCGCGCACATTCAGCGCGCCGTAGTTGCGCAGGTACAGCGCGTCGTAGCGGTTGTCGGGCGACACCATGTGCACCACCATCGTCAAGTTCGGCGAACTTTTTTCGGTGGTCACGCCGAGCTGGCGAACGATGTCTGGCAGCCTCGGCAGCGCCCGTGCCACCCGGTTTTGCACTGCGGTTTCGGCCGCTTCGGGGCGGGTGCCGATTTTGAAACTGACGGTCAGCGTCATCGCCCCATCGGCCGTGGCCAGGCTGTTGATATAGAGCAGCCCTTCGATGCCGTTCAACTGCTCTTCGAGCGGCGTGGCCACCGTCTCGGCAATCACCCGCGCATTGGCACCTGGAAATTGCGCACGCACCACCACCTGCGGCGGCGTGACTTCGGGGTACTCGGAAATCGGCAGCGCAAACACCGCAATCGTGCCGATCAGGGTGATGGCAATCGACAGCACGCCGGCAAATATCGGGCGTTCAATGAAGAAGCGAGAAATGTTCATGCGTGCGTGGGTGGCTGCGCGGCTGGGTGCGTGCGCGTGTGCGTGTGCGTGATTGCGTGTGTCTTTGCGTGTGTGACCGCGCGTGTGACCACGTACGTGATCGCGTGCGTGATCGCGCGTGTGACTGCCCGATTGCGCCTCATGGCTTGGCGGCCGATGCGCTGGCCGCCGATGCGGCAGGCGCGCCTGGCCGCGTTGCGGGCGCGGTGCTGGCTGCGGTTCCTGCGGTTTGTGCCGCTGCGACCGGCATGCCGCGCGCATCGACCGCGACTTGTTGCGGCTGCACCGGCGCGCCGGGCCGGATGCGCTGCAGGCCGTCGACCACCACCAACTCGCCGGCTTTGAGCCCCGAGGTGACCACCCGCATGCCGTCGATCAGCGAGCCCAGCTGCACCGGCCGCGGCTGCGGCAGGTTGTCTGCGCCGACCACGTAGACCAGCTTTTTGCTTTGGTCGGTGCCGATCGCGCGGTCAGGCGTCAACACCGCGGAATAAGGCGCACCGCTGGCCAGCTGCAGCCGGGTGAACAGCCCCGGCGTGAATTCGCCGGCCGCGTTATCGAACACCGCGCGCAGGCGGATCGAGCCGGTTTGCGGGTTCAGCTGGTTGTCGACGAAATCGATTTTTCCTGCGTGCGGAAAACCGCTTTCGTCGGCCAGGCCCATGTGCACGGGTTGTGCGTCGGCTGATTGCTTCGCGTTTTTGCGGAAGCGCAAAAAGGTTTGCTCGCTGCCGTCGAAGTAGGCGTAGACGGTTTGCGTTGCGACCAGCGTGGTCAGCACGTTTTGGTCGCTGACCAGATTGCCTTCGGTAATGTTGGCGCGCGACAGGCGGCCGGCCATCGGCGCGCGCACGCTGGTGTAGCCGAGGTTGAGTTGGGCGACCCGCACGGCTGCTTCGGCAGCGCGAATGTCGGCACCACTGGTGGCCGCACCCGAGGTGAGCTGGTCGAATTCTTGGGCGGACACCGCTTTCGCATCGAGCAGTTTCTTGGCTCGCGCCAGCTCGGTCGACGCTAGCTCAGCGCGTGAGCGTGCGGCGCTCAGCAGCGATTGCGCCCGCGCCAGCTCGGCCTGAAACGGCTTCGCATCGATGCTGAACAACAGCGCGCCCTGTGCGACGCGGGCACCGTCGAGAAAGTGCACCCGCTCGATCGTGCCGCTGATGCGTGGCCGCACCTCGACCGAGCGCGGTGCCTCGAGTCGGCCGGTGAATTCTTCGATGTCGGTGACGCTGCGTTGCACTGCAGCTGCCACCGAGACCGGTGCCGCCGGTGGTGGCCCGCCGGCCTTGCCACCACCGCCCGCGCCCGCGCCGCTGTCGCCGCCAGCCTTCGAGCAGGCGCTGACGGCGAGTACCACCGCCCCAAAAACGGCCGCCGACGTTCGGCGATTGATGACAGCGCAGGCTGCGCGCAGTACGTGGATTTTCATGGTGCGAGCGCGCTGGTGATGACCGATCGAGGATAGCGAAGTGGTTGCCGTGGATGCTGCGGCAGTGCGCCGTCGGCTTGTAGGAATCGACGCCGATGCCGGTCAGCATAGGGGCCACAACGCGGCACCATCGCGCGCTGTGCCGCGGCAGCGCAGTCAGCGTTTGCGAAACACCAAATCCCACACCCCGTGGCCGAGCCGCAAGCCGCGGTTCTCGAACTTCGTCAGTGGCCGGTAGGCCGGCCGCGGCGCGTAGCCGTCGGCAGTGTTGATGAGCTGCGGTTCGGCGCTGAGCACGGCCAGCATCTGCTCGGCATATGGTTGCCAATCGGTGGCGCAGTGCAGGTAGGCGTTGGCTGTCAGGCGGCTGGCCAGCAGCGACACGAATGGCGCTTGGATCAGCCGCCGCTTGTTGTGCTTCAGCTTGTGCCACGGGTCGGGGAAGAACACATGCACGCCGGCCAGTGAGTTCGGCACCACCATGTGTTCCAGCACCTCGACCGCGTCGTGGCGAATCACGCGCAGGTTAGTCAGCGTGCGCTCGCCGATCAGCTTGAGCATCGCGCCGACGCCGGGGCCGTGCACTTCGCTGCCGAGAAAGTCGGTGTCGGGCAACGCCGCGGCAATCGCCGCGGTGGCGTCGCCCATGCCGAAGCCGATTTCGAACACCAGTGGCGCCTCGCGGCCAAACGCTGCAACGGCCTCCAGCGGCTGCGCGGTGTAGGGCAGCAGGTAGGTCGGCCCCCAATCGGTCATGGCGCGGGCTTGCCCACCGCCCATGCGGCCGGCGCGCCGTACGTAGGACTTGATCGCCCGCGACTGCGTGCCCGTCGCGGTGTGCACGGGCACACCGACTTTGGCTGGGTCGGCGTCAGCGGGCGCGGGTGAATCAGCAGTCATGTGAATCAGCGATCAGGCCGCCGACGAGGTAGTGAGGTGGCCACAGGCCAACGCCTGTGCAGCAGGCCGTTGATAACAGCGCGACCCTTGAGGGCCATTGGAAAGGAATCACGGCCCTCTGAGGACCATTGAAAGGAATCACGGCCCTCTGAGGACCGTGATGTGCCTGCAAAACCAGGCCGAAAGAGTCGCGCTGTCGGTGGAGCGGGTAAAGGGAATCGAACCCTTGTATGCAGCTTGGGAAGCTGCCGTTCTACCATTGAACTACACCCGCAATTAGCCAAATTATAGAAGTGACACGCTGCCGTGCGACGCCACAATTCGGCCGCGACGCGTGGATTGCGATGGTTGAAAAAGGTCCGCTCCGCCAACGCCGAGGAGGCTCCCCACATGAGTGACATATGCGTCGAGGTGCTGCACATCGTGGCGTGCGATGGTGCCGACTGGTCGCCGCGCCTGGCAGCCCGCACCGACACGCCGTACGGCCCGTTCAATGCCACCGTGTGCGGTGTCGACGATGCATGGCAACGCCTGGCCGCCGTGCCTGCCGATGTAATCGTGGTGCACGCCGATTGGGATGGTTGGACGCGCTGTGCAGGTGAAGTCGCGGTGGTGGTGGTCGATGGCACCGGCCCCGACGCCCCAGCCGCAGCCAAGGCGGCCACCCGCGCCGATAAACGGGTCGATGCCCACGCCCGTGAGCGTGCCAGCGCCGAGCGGTGTGTGCGCTGGCTGCAAGCGGGTGCACAAGATGTGCTGACCCGCGACGAGTTTGCCGGGGCCGAAGTGCCGCGCCGCCTGCGTGCGGCGTTCGTACGGCAACGCGTGCGCACGGCTACGCGGCAAGCGTTTGCCACCGACGTGCACACCGGCTTGCCGCACGAAGGCCAGTTGATCGAACACATGAGCCACCTGCTGGCGCTGCGTGAACGCGAGCCTGCGCCGATGGCGTTGCTGGTACTGCGCATCGAAGGGCTGTCGACCACCGCCGCGCGCCTGGGTGCCGAAGCGGCAGGCGCGCTGCGGCGCAAGGTCGCGGTGCGGCTGCGTGCGGGTGTGCGGGCCAGCGACGTGGTGGCGTCGATCGGCGACGACTCCTTTGCGGTGCTGTTGTCGCAACTCGACGCGGCGACCGACGCGGACCGCGTGGGTCGCAAGTTGATGGCGGCGTTGGTTGAGCCGTTTTTCATCGGCGGCGTAGCCGCGGCAGTCGCCACCGCGTTGGGTGTGGCGATTTATCCGGCCGATGGCACACAGCCCGATTTGCTGCTGCGCCGCGCTGCAGGCCTCGCCGCGTCGGCATCGGCCAGCGGCCGCGACGGTTATGCGAACCGCATCGAGCGCGGTGACGACGGCGCGGCAAACGACGCCAGCGCGACGAATAACGATGGATCGCCACCTGCGCGGCGCTGACCGCCGCGTATGTGCATAACACCCACCGGGTGCCGCGCCGATCGGGTCATTGCCGCGCGCGAAGCAAGCGATGCAGCGCTGCTGCTGTCGCGGTGGTCACATCACCAGAAAATCGCCCACACCAAGCCGGCAATCATCAGCCACTTGCCAATGTAGTAGCCGGTGCGGTTTTGCTTTTTGAACGCCTTCGCTTTGGCGCGTAATTTGTAGCCTTGGCCGAACACTTTGTTGATGCCGCCGATCGGCTCACCGGTGACGTTTTGGGTCGATGCGGCGGCCATCACATGCTGCGCAAACAGCCGATTGAACCAGCGCATCGGTGCACTCCACAGCGGACGTTCTATGTCGCACAGCAGCACCACGCGCGGCTGCTGGGTGTTGTTGGCAGCGTGGTGGATGTAGGTCTCGTCGAACATTACTGCCTCGCCGTCGCGCCAGTGGTAGCGCTGGCCGTCGACATCGATGTAGCAACCTGCATCGTTCGGCGTTTGCAGCCCGAGGTGGTAACGCAGTGAGCCGGCATACGGATCACGGTGGCGCACCAGCGTGGCGCCGGGCGGCAGCGACGCAAACATGGCGGCTTTGACCGAGCCGATGCCCTTCAACAGGGCCACGGTTTGCGGGCACATGCGCGCGGCCGAGTCCAGGTCTTTACCGTACCAGGTCAAATAAAACCGCTTCCAGCCGGTGCGAAAAAACGAGTTGAAACCGATGTCGTTGTAGCCGGCCGAGGCGCGTATGAAACCTTCGTCGCTCAAGCGCAGCGCCTCAGCGCGGATGACTTGCCAATTCGCTTGCAACGGCTTGAGCTCGGGAAACTCGGCCGGGTCGATGTAGACCGTTCGCGGCGCACGCGAAAACAAATACATCAGCACATTGAGCGGTGCCAACAGCACGGTGAAGTCGGTCAGCGCGCGCGCCATGCGAAACCGCACCTTGCCGCGCAGGTGCACATACAGCGCAGAGCCCACGAAGGCCAGCAGCACCCAATGGCGCGTCTCGAGGGTCGGCAAGTTCATAGGTGCGTTCGCGCAGTGGGGTGCTGCATCAGCGCTGGATGTCGCCGAGGCACACGTATTTGAGCTCGACATAGTCGTCGATGCCGTGGTGCGAGCCTTCGCGGCCGAGTCCCGATTGCTTCACGCCGCCAAACGGCACTTCGGCGCTCGAGATCACGCCGGTGTTGACGCCGACCATGCCGCACTCGAGCGCTTCACTGACGCGAAAGATGCGGCCGATGTCGCGGCTGTAGAAGTAGCTGGCCAAGCCGAACTCGGTGGCGTTGGCCAGGGCGACAGCCTCGGCTTCGGTCTCAAAGCGAAACACCGGTGCGACCGGGCCAAAGGTCTCCTCTACCGCACAGCGCATGTCGGCAGTGGCGTCGACCAGAACCGTCGGCTCGAAAAAATAGGTGTCGCGCACCTGGCCACCCACCAGCAGCCGCGCGCCGTGCGCCAGCGCGTCGGCGATGTGGCCCTGCACTTTGGCGATGGCCGCTGCGTCGATCATCGGGCCCTGCGTTATGCCGGGCGCGAAGCCGTTGCCGACCTGGATGCTGCGTACCTTGGCGACCAGTTTGTCGACGAAGGCGTCGTGCACTGCGTGGTGCACGTAGAACCGGTTGGCGCTGACGCAGGTTTGGCCGGCGTTGCGAAACTTGTTGGCCACCGCACCGGCCACCGCACTGTCGATATCGGCATCGTCGAACACGATGAACGGCGCATTGCCGCCGAGTTCGAGTGACAGGTTTTTAATCGTCGGTGCGCACTGCGCAGCCAGGATGCGGCCGACCTCGGTCGAGCCGGTGAACGACAGGTGGCGCACCGCAGCGCTGCCACACAGCACCCGGCCCACCGCCACCGATTGCGCGCTGTCGGCCGTCACCACATTCAACACACCCGCAGGCAGGCCCGCGCGCTGCGCCAGTTCGGCCAGCGCCAGCGCAGACAACGGCGTCTGCTCGGCCGGTTTGATGACCACCGTGCAACCCGCAGCCAAGGCCGGTGCCACCTTGCGGGTGATCATGGCCATCGGAAAATTCCACGGTGTGATCGCAGCGCACACACCGATCGGCTGCTTGATCACCAGCCAGCGCTTGTTGGCCTCGGTGCTGGGCACGGTTTCGCCGTAAACGCGTTTGGCCTCTTCGGCAAACCATTCGATGAAGCTGGCACCGTAGCTGATTTCGCCGCGCGCTTCGGCCAGCGGTTTGCCTTGTTCGGCGGTCAGGATGCGCGCGAGGTCGGCTGCGTGTTGCTGGATCAGCCGACACCATTTCAGCAGCACCGCGCCGCGCTGTTTTGCGGTTTGGTCGCGCCAGGCAGGCCACGCGCGGTGGGCGGCGGCGATGGCGGCTTCGGCATCGGCGGGGCCGAGGTTGGCGACTTCAGCCAACCGCAAGCCGGTGGCCGGATCGGTGACTGCAAATCGGTGGCTGCCTGCAACCCACCCGCCGTCGATCAGCGCATCGGTGCGCAACAGCGACGCGTCATCGAGGCCCGAAAGCGGCGAGGGGTGTGGGGGCACGCGAATTTCCAATGTGCTCGGTCGGTCTGTCGTTTTGTGTACCGCTTGCTAAAATTTGGTTTTATCAACCAATTCAAGGTGTCCTATGGCAGCGCAGAGTATCGGCTTGTTCGAGGCCAAGACACATTTGTCCGAACTTGTCGCGCGCGCTGAAAAAGGCGAAGAAGTCGTGATCACCCGACACAACCGGGCAGTGGCGAAGCTGGTACCGGTGGGACATACCAGTCGGCGTGATGGCGTGGGGCGCCAAAAGGCTATCGCCGCATTGCTTGCGTTCGAGCCGATCAAGCTTACTGATGTTTCGCTGAAAACGCTGATCGAGTCCGGGCGCAAATGACCAATGCCGAAGCGCCGCCCGAATGGGTGGTGGTGGATGCATCCTTCGTGCTGCGTTATGTGCTGCACACCGATGCCCGCAGACCGCACGCCGGCGGGCTCAAGCTACTGCAAAGCGCTGAGCTCATCGTGCCTGCCCTGTGGAATGCCGAAGTGGCCAACGCGTTGGTGCAAGCCGAACGGCGGGGTGCGCCGGCAGCCAAAGTGGGCCACGCGTTGATGGCAATCAGTGCCTTAAGCCCCGCAGTCGATGGCACGGTCGTCGATGTCAACCGCAATCTCGAGCTCGCGCGGGCGTACGGGTTGAGTGCCTACGACGCGCTGTATTTCGAACTCGCGCTGCGCCGCAAAGCCGCACTTGCCACCTATGACGAAGCCATGATCTTTGCCGCGCCTGCCGCAGGTATCCGGCTGTATCCACCGCACGCGAACTGAAATCAACGACACACGAGAGAGCCCGATGAAAGCCACTGACATACGCCACACCTTTTTGAAATTCTTCGAGTCGAAGGGCCACACCATCGTCGGCAGTTCGCCGGTGGTGCCCGGCGACGACCCGACGCTGTTGTTCACCAACGCGGGCATGAACCAGTTCAAGGACGTGTTTCTTGGCTTCGACAAACGGCCGTACACGCGGGCCACCAGCAGCCAAAAATGCATACGCGCCGGCGGCAAACACAACGACCTCGACAACGTGGGCTACACCGCGCGGCACCACACGTTTTTCGAGATGCTGGGCAACTTCAGCTTCGGCGATTACTTCAAGCGCGACGCGATTGCGTACGCATGGGAGTTGCTCACGGTTGAATTCAAACTGCCCGCACACAAACTGTGGGTCACGGTATACGCCGAAGACGACGAGGCGTACGACATCTGGAACCAGCAGGTGGGCGTGCCCGCCGAGCGCATCGTGCGCATTGGCGACAACAAAGGCGCGCGCTACGCATCGGACAACTTCTGGATGATGGGCGACACCGGCCCGTGCGGGCCGTGCACTGAAATCTTCTACGACCACGGCCCCGCATTCGCCGGTGGCCCGCCGGGCTCACCCGATGAAGACGGCGACCGCTACATCGAGATCTGGAACAACGTGTTCATGCAATTCAACCGCGACGAAGCGGGGGTGATGCACAAGTTGCCGAAGCCCAGCGTGGACACCGGCATGGGACTGGAGCGTTTGACGGCGGTGCTGCAGCATGTGCACAGCAACTACGAGATCGACAC